>CAZTAK010000032.1:11746-32168 GCA_964611585.1 uncultured Alphaproteobacteria bacterium | reverse complement strand
TAAACCCGCGCCAGACTCTCTCATAGGAGATGGACCACTTCGTGGGGGCAGGTCAAAACCATCTCACCTTTAAGAGTGGAATCTCAGAAAGAACCCCTATACCCCAAACCTCACCGACATTTCCTCACTTAACGGGTAGATGGAACAAGGGGGGTATCAAATCGGGGAGGGGTGTAGGTGAAACTTCCCCGTGTTGAAGATTCCTGATTTGACAGTATGTTGCACCTTCGCGGTGGGGTGCGAGAGTGGTTGAATCGGGCGGTCTCGAAAACCGTTGTGCCTTTGCGGGCACCGTGGGTTCGAATCCCACCCCCACCGCCAGCAAGTCGTTGAATTCATGGAATCTCCGGTCGGGATTCGAACCGGCAGCACGGTTCGCGGCAGTCCGCGGGCCTTTGCGCCATGCTCTGGCACGAGGGGGACCGCGAGAAGGCGTCTTTGTTGTGTCGTCTGCGTCTTCCTGGGCATTTTCTCTCGAGGCCAGTTTCGCGATTCGGGCCAATACGGCATGAAGGGCATCGCCGAACCGGTAACACTCTACGAACCGGTTCTCAAGGGCGGCTGACGCCGCTCTCTTCCGCCGCCGCGCTTGCCAAATTGCTGCCCCTTGATAGGGTGGCCGCAACACACTTGCCGGGGACCACACAGAGGCGAACCATGACCGATCAGGCCGGCGATCTCACCGTCAGTCCCAACAATCTCGAATCCTACTGGATGCCGTTCACGGCCAATCGGACGTTCAAGGCCAATCCCCGGTTGCTGGTTGGCGCCAAGGACATGCACTACACCACCGCCGATGGCGGCAAGATCATCGACGGCATCGCCGGTCTTTGGTGCGTCAATGCCGGCCACTGCCGGCCCCGCATCATCGAAGCGGTTCAGGCGCAAGTTGCGCGCATGGACTACGCCACCGCGTTCCAGATGGGTCATCCGGCCGAGTTCGAGCTTGCCGGGCGGCTCACCGCAATTCTTCCCGGCGACCTCGACCACGTGTTCTATGCCAACTCCGGCTCGGAAGCGGTCGATACCGCCCTCAAGATCGCCATCGCCTATCACCGCTTGCGCGGCGAGGGTACGCGAACCCGCCTGATCGGCCGTGAGCGCGGATATCATGGCGTTGGGTTTGGCGGTACCTCGGTGGGCGGCATCGTCAACAACCGCAAGTTTTTCGGGCCGCTGCTGAACGGGGTCGATCACATCGTCCACACCCACGACCTTTCCAAGAACGCCTTTTCCAAGGGCGAGCCGGAATGGGGTGCGCACCTTGCCGACGATCTCGAACGGCTGGTCGCACTGCACGATGCCTCGACCATTGCCGCGGTGATTGTCGAGCCGGTGGCGGGATCCACCGGCGTTCTGGTCCCGCCGAAGGGATATCTAAAACGTCTGCGCGAAATCTGCGATCGCCACGGCATCCTGCTGATCTTCGACGAAGTCATCACCGGCTTTGGGCGCACGGGCGCAAGTTTCGCAGCGGAAAAATTCGATGTCATTCCTGATCTCATGACCTGCGCCAAGGGGCTTACGAACGGCACGGTCCCGATGAGTGCCGTGTTCGTGCGCAAGGGAATCTACGATGCCTTCATGGCGAATTCGCCTGAGGGCGCGATTGAATTGTTTCACGGCTACACCTACTCCGGCCATCCGCTTGCGTGCGTGGCGGCGCTCGCCACGCTCGAGGTGTACCGCGAAGAAGAACTGTTTGCGCGCGCGGCCTCTCATGAACCGTATTGGCAAGACGCCGCCCATTCCCTTAAAGACTCGCGCAACGTCATCGATATCCGCAATATTGGTCTTGTCGCGGGGATCGAGCTGCAAACCCGCGACGGCAAACCGGGCGCCCGCGGCGGCGAGGTTTTCCAGCGCTGCTTCGATGCCGGACTCCTGGTTCGCAATACCGCGGATGTGATCGCGTTGTCGCCACCCCTGATTATCTCCAAGGAACAGATCGACCAGATTTTCGACATTCTCGGCAAGGCCTTGGCCGAAGTCGATTAGGAGGCGCGGTCATGCAAATCGGCGTCCCGAAGGAAACCAAGATCCACGAATACCGGGTCGGAATGACGCCCTCGAGCGTGCGCGAGGCGGTGCATCAGGGGCACGCGGTCGCGGTCGAGACCGGCGCGGGCCACGCCATCGGGCTTGAGGACGAAGACTATGCAGCTGCTGGCGCCACCATTGCCGGTTCCGCCGAAGAAGCGTTCGCGGCCGATATGATTGTCAAGGTCAAGGAACCGCAGCCGCAGGAATTTGCGTTCCTGCGCGACGGGCAGATCTTGTTCACTTATTTGCATCTTGCGCCCGATCCCGACCAGGCGCGCGCGCTGATGGACTCGGGTTGCACTGCGATTGCATACGAAACGGTGACCGATGACCGCGGCGGACTGCCGCTGCTGGTTCCGATGAGCGTGGTCGCCGGGCGCATGGCGGTCCAGGTTGGTGCCCATTGCCTCGAAATCGAGCAGGGCGGCCGGGGCCAGTTGCTGGGCGGGGTACCGGGCGTGCAGGCGGCGCGGGTCGTGATCCTGGGCGGCGGTATTGTCGGCACCAACGCTGCGCGCATGGCGATGGGCCTCGAAGCTTCGGTGACGGTTCTCGATAATTCGCCGCAGCGGCTCTACGACCTCGACCTTCAGTTCGGCGCCACTCTCAATACGATCTTCTCGACCCTCGACGCGATGGAGGAATACGTGCTCGGCGCCGATCTGGTGGTGGGTGCGGTGCTGCTACCGGGAGCATCGGCGCCGAAACTGGTATCGCGTGACATGGTCCGCAGGATGAAACGCGGCGCCGTGCTGGTCGATGTTTCGATCGATCAGGGCGGATGCTTTGAAACGTCGCGTCCTACCACGCACGCCGATCCGACCTATATCGTCGAGGGCGTGGTGCACTACTGCGTCACCAATATGCCGGGCGCAATGGCGCGCACCTCGACCTACGCCCTCAACAACTCGACTCTGCCGTTCGTGCTCGCCATCGCCAGAGACGGATTCCGCGAGGCCATGATTAACGACCCGCATACCGGAAACGGCCTCAACGTTCATGCCGGCAAACTGGTGCATCCGGCGGTCGCCAACGATCTCGGCTTTGAAAGCATGACATTGGAGGAGGTGCTCAAGGCTTGAGTGGCACGCGGTCGCCTACAGCACTTTTCCCGGATTGAGAATTCCCTGCGGGTCGAACGCCGCCTTTAGTGTTTCCATCAGTTCAATCTCGACGGCGCTTTTGTAGTGGCGTGCCTCGGCGCGTTTCAGTTGGCCGAGGCCGTGTTCGGCGCTGACACTGCCGCCCAGCCGGTGAACGATGTCGTGGACCGCGCGGTTCATGGCCTCCCAGTGACCGAGGAATTCATCGACCGCCATGCCGCGCGGCCGGCAAAGATTGAAATGTACGTTACCGTCGCCAAGGTGACCGAAGGGGATGACGCGGGTTCCGGGCAATTCGCGCTCGACCGCGGCGCTTGCCTCGGCGATGAAATCCGCGAACGACGTGATCGGGATGCTGACGTCGTGCTTGATTCCGCCGCCGTCCTGTTTTTGCGCCGCGGGGATGCTGTCGCGCAGGTCCCACAGCGCCCGGGCCTGCGCTTCGCTCGAAGCGATCACGGCGTCTGAGATGAGTCCCGATTCCATTGCCGCATGCAAAGCGTCTTCGACCAGCGCCGCAATCGGCTCGCCCTGTTCTGCGGGTGCTGCCGAAACATCCAGCAGTACATACCAGTCGTGCCGCCCGTCGAAAGGCCCGGCCTGTTCCGGCACCTGCTCGTGAACCAGATCGAGGGCGGTGCGCGAGAAGATCTCTAGCGCCGTCAGACGGTCGCCGGTCGCGGCGCGCAGATTCGAGAACAGCGCCACTGCGTTCTCGACACTTGCGAGCCCGGTGAGCGCGGTCTTGGTTTCCGCGGGTTTCGGATACAGTTTCAAGACCGCGGCGGTAATGATGCCGAGCGTGCCCTCGGCGCCGATGAACAACTGCTTGAGATCGTAGCCGGTGTTGTCCTTGCGCAGCGCGCGCAATCCGTCCCAGATGCGCCCATCCCCCAGAACCACCTCCAGGCCCAGCACCAGGTCGCGCGCATTGCCATAGCGCAACACAGCAGTGCCGCCCGCATTGGTCGACAGATTGCCGCCGATCTGACAATTCCCCTCGGCACCCAGGCTAAGGGGGAACAGCCGCCCGGCCTCGTCGGCGGCGCGCTGGATGTCGGCCAGAATGCAACCGGCTTCGACCGTAATCGTGTTGTTGCCGGAGTCGATATCGAGAATCCGGTTGAGCCGCGCCAAGCTGACGACGATCTCACGGCCGGTGTCGTGAGGGATGGCGCCACCGCAGAGGCCGGTGTTCCCTCCCTGCGGTACAAGGGCGGTTCCGGTCTCGGCGCACACGGTTACGATTTCGGAGACCTGTTGCTTCGTCGATGGGCGGAGCACCAGCGGCGTTGTGCCGCGATAGTTGCCGCGCTGATCGGTGACGAACGCGGCCATTTCGCGCGGGTCGTCGATCCAGCCGTCCGGTCCGGTGATGGCCTTCAGCCGGTCGAGGACCGAGGGTGGGGGCCCGGTGCCGGGCCTGTTTGCAGTCTCCGCCATATTCGCTTTTACCGTTTCCACGCCGCCGGCGGCAAGGCGGTCAGGCCGCCGCGCGCCGCAGGCGGTCGTTGATGGCCGCGCCGAGGCCTTCGTCCGGGACCGGCATCACCGCGATGCCGGTGGCCGGATCCCGGTCAAGGTCGTGCAGGTGCGAAAAGAGGTTGGCCGCCGCCGCGACAAGATCGCCCTCCGCGCTGAGATTGAGGGTCCGTACCGCACCCCCGGGCACTGCGCCGCCGAAGGCGAGCAATGCCTCTCCGGGCCTGACATCCGCCGCATTCATGCGCAGCGGCCGCGCCGGTGCGTAATGGTGTTCCTGCATGCCGGGCGACGGTGCGGCGCCGGTCCGATCATCCGCATGGACGAGCGGGCCGATGACGTCTTTGATGGTTTCGGCCGCGACCGCGCCCGGTCGCAACAGAACCGGCGTCTCGTCCGCAAGCCCGACGACGGTCGATTCGATCCCGACCCGGCAGGGGCCGCCGTCGAGGATCAAGGCAACACGTGCGCCCAGGTCTTCGCCGACATGGGAGGCCCGGGTCGGACTCAGATGGCCGGAGCGGTTGGCGCTTGGTGCGGCCAGGGGAACCGCGCACGCCGCCAGCAGGCTTTGCGCCAGATCGTGCCCGGGAACGCGCAGCGCAATCGTCTCAAGGCCCGCGCTCACCAACGGATCGGCGGCGCATGCCGGCGATCGCGGCACCACCAGGGTCAGTGGACCGGGCCAGAAGGCCTGCGCCAGCGCCTCGGCGCGGGCCGCGAACACGCCAAGCGCACGGGCCGCCTCGAGGTCCCGGACATGAACGATCAGCGGGTTGAACCGGGGCCGGTCCTTGGCTGCGAAGATCGCCGCCACCGCGCGCCCTTGGGTGGCGTCGGCGCCGAGGCCATAAACGGTCTCGGTCGGAAAGGCGACCACGTGCCCCGCGCGCAGCAGTTCAGCGGCCCGGGCGATGGATTCGGGTGTCGGCGCAACAATCCCCAGCGATTCGACGGGTTCGGGCATAGCAGGTGATTGGCTCGGTCGGGGCAGGGCGGGCCGACCGTATCCTTGCGCCTTGCGCCCATCAAGCGCAGGCGGGGGGAAGGACCGCCACGGCGTCCGGTTGAAAGGCGGACGCGGATGGCGATACTAGGCCAAGACGTGTTCCAAACCGGTGGGGGCTACCTTCCGGCCCCTCACGGCCGGCAGACATCTGGACCTTTGCATGAGCGATTACACGCCGCCATTACGCGACCTTCGTTTCGTTCTCAATGAGGTTGTCGATTTTTCCGCCGTCTCGGCACTCGAAGGGTTCGAGGCGGCGACGCCCGACGTCGTCGATGCGATCCTCGAAGAGGCGGGCAAACTTTCCTCGGGCGTGATCGGCCCCACCAACGCCACCGGCGACCGCGCGGGTTCGGTTTTCGAAAACGGCGCCGCCCGCACGCCCGATGGATTCCGCGAGGCCTACCGTGCCTTTGTCGATGGCGGCTGGGGCGGCCTGCTCTTTCCGGAAGAGATTGGCGGTCAGGGCCTACCGTTCACGCTCGCTCTGGCGGTGATGGAAATGGTGACCTCGGCCAACATGGCTTTTTCGCTGTGTCCGGTGCTGACGATGGGGGCAGTCGAAGCCCTGATGGCCCATGGCGACGACCGTCTCAAGACGCTCTATCTGCCCAAGCTCGCGTCCAGCGAATGGGCCGGCACCATGAACCTGACCGAGCCCCAGGCCGGGTCCGATGTCGGTGCGCTGCGCATGAAGGCCGAACCGCAGGCCGATGGGTCCTATCGGCTGAAGGGCACCAAGATTTTCATCACCTACGGTGAACACGATCTCACCGACAACATTATCCACATGGTGCTGGCGCGCACGCCAAGTGGCCCGCCCGGAACCAGGGGGATTTCGCTGTTCCTGGTGCCCAAGTTTCTGGTCAACGAAGACGGCTCGCTGGGTGCGCGCAACGACGTGCATTGTGTGTCGCTCGAGGAAAAGCTCGGCATTCACGCCAGTCCCACCGCTGTCCTGGCCTACGGCGAGACCGACGGCGCCGTCGGATATTTGGTTGGCGAGGAACACAAGGGCATGCGCTGCATGTTCACGATGATGAACCACGCCCGCCTGTTGGTCGGATTGCAGGGCCTTGCCATCGGCGACCGCGCCTACCGGCATGCGCTGGCCTACGCCAAAGACCGCCGCCAGGGCCGCCGCGCCGATACGCCCAAGGGCGAAAGCGCGCCGATCGTCGAACACCCGGATGTGCGGCGCATGCTGCTGCTGATGAAAAGCCAGGTCGAGGCGATGCGCGGGCTGGCGCTTTCGGTTGGCACCGCCTACGACCTCGCGCGGTATCACCCGGACGTGGCCGAACGCGCGCGCCAGCAGGGCTTGGTCGATCTGATGACGCCTGTCGTCAAGGGCTGGTTCACCGATACCGGTGTCGAGATTGCTTCTTTGGGCGTGCAGGTGCTGGGCGGCATGGGCTTCGTCGAGGAAGCCGGCGCGGCGCAGTATTTTCGCGACGCTCGCATCGCCCCCATCTACGAGGGCACCAACGGAATCCAAGCGCTCGATCTTGTGACGCGCAAACTCGGTCTCGACTGGGGCGCTCCGTTCGATCACTACATGGAAGATCTGCGCGATGCCGCGGCCAGCCTCGCCGCAACCGGCGACGGCGACCTGCAAGCGATCGGCAAGACGCTCGACAAGGCGGCGAGCACGGTGGCGGAAACCGGCCGGTGGCTGCGCGAGGCCCTGGCGCGCGATCCCGACGATGCCGCCGCCGGGGCGACAGCCTTTCTTCGCCTGTTCGGGATTGTGGCCGGGGGCGGCGCGCTCGCCCGCGCGGCCCTGGCTGCCCATCGCCAGCTTCAGGACGGCAGCAACGAGCCGGACTTCTACAAGGGCAAGATCGCCACGGCGCGTTTCTACGGCGATCAGGTCCTGGCGCAGGCGGTCGCGCTCGCCGGGCCCGTCATGTGCGGTGCCGCCCCCCTCTATGCGTTCAGCGCCGACATGCTCGATCTCTGATACCGGGCACACCGGCGCAAAAAGATATTCTTGGAAGGAAATCCCATGCCTCAAACCATCCTGCTTGACGTCGACGGACCTGTCGCTACGATTACGCTCAACCGGCCCGAGGTTCTCAACGCGATAAACGACGACTTCCGCGACGAACTCAACCGGATCGTCGGCGAAATCGAACTCGACCCCGCCATTCGATGCGTTGTGTTGCAGGGGGCGGGCGATCATTTCTGCGCCGGCGGCGACGTCACCGTGTTCCGCGAGATGCTAAAACTCGATTCAGAACAGCGCCGCATTCACTACCGCGAATTTCTGCATGGGGTGCACGTCGCGCTGCTGGGTTTCGCGCGGATGCCGCAGCCGGTGGTTGTGCGCGTTCAGGGGGCGGCCGCAGGCATCGGGCTCAGTTTCGTATTGATGGCGGACCTCGCGATAGCCGCCGACGACGCGAAGTTCACCCTTGCCTACACCAAGATCGGCCTCAGCCCGGACGGATCGTCGACGTTCTATCTGCCGCGCACGGTGGGGCTGAAGAAAGCCAAGGAAATTGCGTTCCTGAGCGACCGCTTCGACGCCCAGACTGCGTTGGACCTTGGCATCGTCAACCAGGTGGTGCCGCTGGCGGATCTCGATGCCGCCGTCGACGAATTGGCACAGCGCCTTGCGCACGGGGCCAGCGCCGCGATTGCGCGCACCAAGGCACTGCTGAACCGCGCGGCGCATTCGTCGTATGCCGATCAACTCGAGGCCGAGGTCGAGTATTTTGCAGCCTCCGCCGCAGGCGAGGATTTTATCGAGGGCGTCACCGCCTTTCTCGAAAAGCGCACGCCCGACTTCAAGGGCAAGTAGGCTCACACCTGAAGCAGGACGATTCCGGCGGCGACAAGGGCGGCGGCGGCGATGCGAAAGCGGCCGAAGCTCTCTTTCAGGACCAGGCTGCCGATGACAGCGGCAAAGACGACGCTGGTTTCGCGAAGGGCTGCGACCTGCGCCATGGTTCCGATCGAGAGCGCCCAGATTACGATCCAGTAGGCCGCAATTCCCATGATCCCGGCGGCAAGGCCGCGCCGCCATTGCTTGCGCGCGAGCGCGATGAAGACGCCGCGGCGGAACAGCCACGCCAGCAATACAATGCTGACGCCGTGGAGGACGAATAACCAAACAGCATAGCTGTGCGGGCTGCCGGCCGCGCGGGCGCCGATCCCGTCGAGGAGGGTATACGAGGCGATAAAAACCGCCGTCGCCAGCGCAAACAGGACGGGCCGCAAGTCGCGCCCGAGGACTGCACCCCCACTCAACGCAAGACTGACGATGCCGACGGAAATCGCGACGACGGCCGCCGTTGACGTCGGCGACAGACGTTCACCCACAGCGACAAAAGCGAACGTAGCAAGAATGAGCGGCGCGGTTCCGCGGGCGATGGGATAGACCTGCCCGAAATTTCCGTGGCGGTAGGATTGCAGCAGAAAGAATATGTACGCGCCATGAACGATCAGCGAGAATCCAAGCACCGGCCAGCTTGCCGGCGCCGGCAGCGGTAACAGAAACAAGCCCGGCAGTCCGACAAGGCCGCTCACCCCCATGATCAGGGCCGCCGTCACGAGGGCGTCGCCGCTCATCTTGACGAGCGAGTTCCAGGCCGCGTGAAGGGCGGCGGCGGCGAGAATCAAAACGAAGGCAGTCGCCGTCAAGAAAGGCTCTCCACGCAGTCAGATCCGGGGGCGGCATCCTAGCGCAGGCGCGCCGCGAGGGCTTGGGACCCCGCCCGTGCTGGCCGGAGCCCCGGTTTCGGGGTAGCATCCGGCCAAAGCCGCGGCGCCTTACGCTGCCCCATTCCGGGAGGCCCATCATGACTTCAAACCTCTGGGACAAGGTTTACCCCGACGACGTCGATTGGAGCGGGAATTTCACGGCCAAGCCGCTCTATGCCCTTATCGACGACGCGGTCAGCCAGTTCCCCCACCGCCCCGCCATCGATTTCCTGGGGCGCAAATTCACCTATACCCAAGTCTCGGACATGGTGAACAAGGCCGCCGCCGGCTTTCAAAAGCTGGGGGTGAAAAAGGGCACCCAGGTCGGTCTGTTCCTGCCCAACTGCCCGCAGTTCATCGTCGCCTTTTTCGGCGTTCTCAAGGCCGGCGGCACGGTGGTGAATTACAGCCCGCTCTATTCCGAACCCGAGTTGCTGCGCCAGATCGAGGATTCGCAGACCGACATCATGGTCACGCTGAACCTCAAGGTGCTGTATCCGAAGATGCGCGCGATGCTGGAGCAAAGCCGCGTCACCAAGTTGGTGGTCGGCACCCTGCCCGAAGTGGTTCCCTTCCTCAAGAGCCTGCTCTATCCGTTGGCCAAATCCAAGGACGTGGCCAAGGTTCCGGACGACCAGAGCAATATCTCGTTCCGCGAACTGCTCAACAACGACGGGCGCTTTACGCCGGTAAGTATCGACCCCGCCGAAGACATCGCCGTTCTGCAATACACCGGCGGGACGACCGGCGTCTCGAAAGGCGCGATGCTGACGCACGCGAACCTGCACATCAACACTCAGCAGGCGGTGCGCTGCTTCACCTCGCTCGAACCAGGGCAAGAACGCATGATGGGCGTGCTGCCGTTCTTCCATGTCTTCGCGATGACCGTGGTGATGAACCAGAGCCTCTACGTCGGTGCCGAAATCATCATGCACCCGCGCTTCGAGCTGGTGCCGGTTCTCAAGGGCATCATGGCCAAGAAACCGACCATGTTCCCGGGCGTGCCGACGATGTATTCGGCGATCATCAACTATCCCGAACTCTCGAAGTACGATCTCACCTCGATCAAGGCCTGCCTGTCGGGCGGCGCGCCGCTGCCGCTCGACGTCAAGCAGCGTTTCGAGGAACTGACCGGATGCAAGCTGGTCGAGGGCTATGGCCTCACCGAAACGTCCCCGGTCGCAACTTGCAACCCGCTGGAGGGCGTCAGCAAGGAAAACTCGGTCGGGATTCCGCTGCCGGGCACGACCATCGAGATCACCGATCGCGAGGATCCGCACAAACTGCTGCCGCAGGGCGAAAATGGTGAAATCTGCGTTATCGGTCCGCAGGTCATGAAAGGCTACTGGGGCCGCGAGGACGCCACCGCCGAGGCTATCGTCGACGGTCGCCTCCATACCGGCGACGTCGGCTACATGGACGAGGACGGCTATACCTTCATCATCGACCGCATGAAGGACTTGGTGCTGGTCTCCGGCTTCAACGTCTATCCCCGCAATGTCGAGGAGGGTATTTACCAGCACCCGGCGGTCGAAGAGGTCACGGTGATTGGTGTGCCCGACGAATATTCGGGTCAGGCCGTTAAGGCGTTCGTCAAACTGCGCGACGGCCATAAACTCGATTCGGAGGAATTGACCGCCTTCCTGCGCGAAAAGATCGGCAAGCACGAGATTCCCAAACATGTCGAATTCCGCAGCGAATTGCCCAAAACGATGATTGGCAAGCTCTCGAAAAAGGAACTGGTCGCCGAGGAAGCGGCCAGGTTCGAGGCCGCGCAACCGACCAAGGGCACCGCCGCGGAATAGGGCGGATCGGAATTCGGAGCGGTCCGCTGCGGGCTGCTCCCCTCGTACCCGGGGCGCTGCCTGGCAATGGCAACTCTCTATTATTCTCATCCCGCGTGCCTCGATCACGATACCGGGCGAAACCATTCTGAGTGCCCCGATCGGCTGCGGGCGATCGAGGCGGCACTCAAGGCCGATGCGTTCGCCGCGCTCGACCGCCGCGAGGCGCCGCAAGCCACACGCGAGCAAATTGGCCGCGTTCACCCGCAAACGCACATCGACGCGGTTCTAGCCGCCATCCCAAAGACCGGCGCTGCATATCTCGATCCCGATACCGTGGTCTCGGCGGGCTCGGCCGAGGCTGGTTTGCGGGCCGCGGGCGCAGGCGTTGCGGCGGTCGATGCCGTGATTTCGGGCGAGGCTGAGACGGCGTTCTGCACCGTCCGGCCGCCCGGCCATCACGCCGAACCGGAACGCGCGATGGGGTTTTGCTTTTTCAACAACGTAGCGATCGCGGCGCTCCATGCCCGCGTGGCGCATGGGCTCGACCGGGTGGCGGTGGTGGATTTCGACGTCCACCACGGCAACGGGACCCAGGCCGCCTTCGAAGCCGACGCCAGCCTCTTCTACGCCTCGACACACCAGTATCCGCACTATCCGGGGACCGGCGCGGCCTCGGAAACCGGCGTCGGCAACATCGTCAACGTGCCGCTGGCGCCGGGCAGCGGCGGAGCTGAATTCCGCGACGCGGTCACGAGCCTGATCCTGCCGGCGCTCGAAGCGTTCGCGCCGGATCTGGTGCTGATCTCGGCCGGGTTCGATGCCCACCGCGACGACCCGCTGGCGAGCCTCAATTTTGTCGAGGACGATTACGTGTGGGTCACGACAGCGCTTGTGGCCTTGGCGCGCAGGCACGCCGCGGGGCGTGTGGTTTCGATGCTGGAGGGGGGCTATGACTTCGGTGCGCTCGGCCGCAGCACGGCAGCCCATATCGGTGAATTGATGCGCGTGGCGGACTGAGCGCCGCCGACCGCCCGGCCGCAACGGTTGCCCGCGCCGGAGCCGGGCCCTAAGATTGCCGCGGCCAAGGAGGCCACCATGGCAAAATCCGCCGCCGGAAAGGCCGAGGCCCTTCCCGCCGACATCCGCAAGATGAGCTTCGAAGACGCCCTCGATGCGCTGGAAGAGATTGTGAAAAAGCTCGAAAGTGGCGAGGTATTGCTTGAGGAATCGATCGACATCTATTCGCGCGGCACGCAACTCAAGGCTCATTGCGAACAAAAACTCCAGGCCGCGCGGGAGAAGGTCGACAAGATCGTATCGGACGGCGAGGGAGAGGTGACCGCCGAACCCGCCGAAATCGATTGAATTCGGGTGCGTTTGAACGCGCGCTGGACAAGACCGGCGCCGCAGTCGACGAAATTCTGGATGAACTTCTGCCGCTCCCCGAGGGGCCGGAGGCGCGGCTCACCGAAGCGATGCGCTATGCGTTACTGCCAGGCGGCAAACGGCTGCGGCCGTTCCTGGTGGTCGCCAGTTCCGACATGTTCAGGGTCGCGCGGCGGTCGTCGATGCGCGCGGCGGCGGCCCTTGAACTCATTCATACCTATTCCCTGATCCACGACGACCTGCCGTGCATGGATGACGACGATGTGCGCCGCGGCCGTCCCGCCACTCATATCAAGTACGACGAAGCGACGGCGATCCTCGCCGGCGATTCCTTGCAGGGGCTTGCCTTCGAAATCATGAGCGACGAAGACACCCACTCCCACCCCGAGGTGCGTCTCGAACTCGTGCGCACTCTTGCTCATGCCGCTGGCGGTCGCGGCATGGCCGGCGGCCAGATGATCGACCTCTCCGCCGAGCACGAATCGTTGGCAATCCCCGAAGTGACGCGCTTGCAGCAGATGAAAACAGGCGCCCTGATTGCGTGCGCCTGCGAGGCCGGCGCGATCCTGGGCCGCGCGCACAATCGCCAGCGCCAGATCCTGCATGCCTACGCGCATGATCTCGGACTCGCCTTCCAGATCACTGACGATCTTCTGGATGCCACCGGCGCCGAGGTCGCAGCGGGAAAACGCCTACGCAAGGATGCCACGGCCGGCAAGGCGACGTTCGTGTCGGTGCTGGGCGCCGATGCGGCGCGTCGTCAGGCGCGGCTGCTGGCCGATCAGGCCATCCAACACCTTGAATCGTTCTCGGACAAGGCCGATCTTTTGCGTGCGGCGGCCGATTTTGTTATTAGCCGGACGTCATGACGGCTGCGTGCCGGAAGGAAACTTTGTGGAAGAAACAAGCCTAACTCCCTTGCTCGACCGCGTGTCGATGCCATCGGACTTGCGCCAACTTGCCGAACCGGATCTGCGGACGCTGGCCGACGAACTGCGCCAGGAAACGATTTCCGCCGTTTCGATCACCGGCGGACACCTTGGCGCCGGGCTTGGGGTGGTCGAACTGACCGTTGCCCTGCATTACATCTTCGATACGCCAGCCGACCGGTTGATCTGGGACGTCGGCCACCAGAGCTATCCCCACAAGATTCTCACCGGCCGGCGCGACCGGATTCGCACCCTGCGCCAGGCGGGCGGGCTGTCGGGCTTCACCAAGCGGGCCGAAAGCGAATACGACCCCTTCGGCGCCGCCCACAGTTCGACCTCGGTATCGGCCGGGCTCGGCATGGCGGTTGCGCGTGATCTGTCGCAGCGAACGCACAACGTAATCTGTGTCATCGGCGACGGCGCCATGACCGCCGGAATGGCCTACGAGGCGATGAACAACGCGGGCTCGATGGACGCCCGGTTGATCGTCATTCTCAACGACAACGACATGTCGATTGCGCCGCCGGTCGGTGCCATGAGCGCCTATCTGTCGCGGCTGATATCGTCGCCGTCCTACCGCCATTTTCGCCAGACTGCGAAGAAGATCGTTCACCGCTTGCCGCCCTCGTTGGAGCGCACCGCCAGACGCGCCGAGGAATACGCCCGCGGCCTCGCCACCGGCGGGACCCTGTTCGAAGAGCTCGGCTTTTATTACGTCGGACCTATCGACGGCCACAATTTCGATCATCTGCTGCCGGTGCTGCGTAACGCGCGTGATTCCGATACGCCGGGCCCGGCGCTGATACATGTCGTGACCGAAAAGGGCCGCGGTTACGAACCGGCCGAACAGTCCAAGGACAAGTTCCATGGCGTCGGCAAATTCGACATCACCACCGGCGCGCAAAACAAAAGCGCGGCGAAGGCGCCTACCTATACCCGCGTATTCGTCGACAGCCTGATCGACGAAGCGGCGCGGGACGACCGCATCGTGGCGATCACCGGGGCGATGCCCGAGGGCACCGGTCTCAATCGTTTTGCGGAACGGTTTCCGGAACGTTGTTTCGATGTCGGCATCGCCGAACAGCACGCCGTCACGTTTGCTGCCGGGCTGGCGGCGGAAGGCTACAAGCCGTTTGCCGCGATCTATTCCACCTTCCTGCAGCGCGCCTATGACCAGGTCGTGCATGACGTTGCGATCCAGCAATTGCCGGTGCGCTTTGCCATCGACCGTGCCGGACTGGTGGGCGCCGACGGCCCCACCCATGCGGGCGCGTTCGACCTGACGTATCTTTCGTGCTTGCCGGGTTTCGTAGTCATGGCGCCTGCGGACGAGGCGGAATTGCGCCACATGGTCGCAACCGCGGCAACCGTCGATGACCGGCCCAGCGCGGTTCGATACCCTCGCGGCGAGGGCACAGGTGTCGAGTTGCCGGCGCGTGGCGTTCCGATCGAGATCGGGCGCGGGCGCATCATGCGCGAAGGCACCGCGGTGGCGCTGCTCTCGCTCGGCACCCGGCTTGGCGAATGTCTTGCGGCGGCGGACGAACTTGCGGCGCGCGGGCTCACGGTGACGGCGGCAGACGCGCGCTTTGCCAAACCGCTGGACGACGACCTGATCGCGCGTCTTGCCTCGGCGCACGAGGTTCTGCTCACCGTCGAAGAAGGCACCGTCGGTGGTTTCAGCAGCCATGTGCTTCAATTTCTGGCGCGTGCGGGCCACCTCGACGCGGGCCTCAAGGTGCGCACGTTGACGCTACCAGACCGGTTTATCGACCAGGATTCGCCTCGCAAAATGTACGACGCGGCCGGCCTCAACGCGGCGCAGATCGTTACTGCGGTGCTGGCGGCCCTCGGCCGGGCCGAGACCGAGCCGCCTGTTCGCGCTTAAGGGTCGGGCGGGGCGTCCGGCGTGGTCCCGAACCGCAAGGCGAAATCCAAAAACCCCAAAGTCCGGCTCGACGCGCTGCTGGTGCAACGCGGCCTCGCCGAGAATCGCACCCGCGCCCAGGCCCTGGTAATGGCGGGCGTGGTGTATTCGGGCGAGCGCCGGCTCGACAAGACGGGCCAGACCGTGGCCGCCGATACGCCGCTCACGGTGCGCGGCGCCGTTCACCCGTGGGTGTCGCGCGGCGGCGTTAAGCTCGATTATGCGCTGACGCATTTCGGGATCGACGTTTCGGGGTGCATTGCGCTCGACATCGGCGCGTCGACCGGCGGCTTTACGGATGTCTTGCTTGCGCGTGGCGCGGCCCGCGTCTATGCGGTCGATGTCGGGCAGGGGCAGCTCGCCTGGGAGCTCCGCAACGATCCGCGGGTGGTTGCCCTGGAGAACATCAACGCGCGGAACCTGACTGCTGCCGAGGTCCCCGAAGCGCCCGGCGTGATTTCCTGCGACGCGAGCTTCATCGGTCTCGAAACGGTGCTACCGGCGGCGCTGGCGCTCAGCCGTCCGGATTGCGTGCTGATTGCGCTGATCAAACCGCAGTTCGAGGTGGGGCCCGAGAATGTGGGCAAGGGGGGCGTGGTGCGTGACGCGCGCCTTCATGCCGAGGTGTGCGAACGTATCTCGCGCTGGCTCGCGGCCCGGCCCGGCTGGCGCGTTCTGGGCGTAAGCGAAAGCCCGCTGACGGGGCCCAAGGGCAACAAAGAATTCCTGATTGCGGCGCGGCGCGAGGGCAAATCCCGAGCCGGCGGAATCGCCGGCGACGACGATTTGCGTACCATGTAAAAGAGATAGAGCGTTTCGCGTGAGCGCATGCGAACGGGAAAAGCGCGAGGGCAAATCCCGAGCCGGCGGAATCGCCGCCGACGACGATTTGCGTACAATGTCAAAGGGATAGAGCGTTTCGCGTGAGCGTATGCAAACGGGAAAAGCGCGAGGGCAAATCCCGAGCCGGCGGATTCGCCGGCTACGACGATTTGCGTTCTATGTCAAAGGGATAGAGCGTTTCGCGTGAGCGCATGCGAACGGGAAAAGCTCTAGCGCGGCAAGACCTCTAGCGCGTCTGGGCGTGGTATTCCGGGTTCGGCATCATGTCGACGCCTGAGGCGACCCGGTTGGTCATGTTGAATAGTCCCGCCACGTCACAGATGTCCCAAATATCGGCGTCCGAAAATCCGGTCCCGCGCAACGTTTCCCGGTCGGCCTCCTGGATCGTGTGCGAGGATTCGGTCAGCTTGACGGCGAAATCGAGCATGGCGCGGTGGCGCGGGCTCAATTCCGCCGCGCGGTAATTCATCACCAGCAGTTCACCCAGAATCGGGTCTTCGGAGTACTGCCGCACCGCCGCTCCGTGCGCGGCCAGGCAATAGAAGCAATGGTTGGCGGACGAAACCGCGACCGCGATCATTTCGCGCTCCAGCCTGCTGAGTCCTGAATCGCCCAGCATCAGCTCGTTATAAAAGGCCATGAACGCGCGAAGTTTCTTCTGGTTCCACGAATAGGCGCGAATGACATTGGGGACGAGACCCAGTTTGTCGCGGCATTTCTGGTAGTACACCGCAATGTCGTCGTCGAGAGTTTCGGGTTCGCCGAGGCCAAGTGCCGTGATTCGATCCGGTTGTGACATTCGCCTGTCTCCGTTTTGCCTACCTCACCCGACCTGTGCCCGGTGGCGCAACAAGTGATCGGCCAGCACGCACGCCATCATCGCCTCGCCCACCGGTACCGCCCGGATACCGACGCAGGGGTCATGGCGCCCCTTGGTAGTGATTTCAGTGTTCTCGCCGGTGCGCGTAATGGTGCGCCGCGGCGTCAGGATCGACGACGTGGGCTTGACGGCGAAGCGCACCACGATGTCCTGACCGCTCGAAATGCCGCCGAGGATGCCGCCCGCCCGGTTCGAAAGGAATACGATCTTTCCGCCTTCGCTGCGCATCTCGTCGGCGTTGTCCTCGCCCGACAGGGCGGCGGCACCGAAGCCGGCACCGATCTCGACTCCCTTGACCGCATTGATGCTCATCATCGCCGCGGCGAGGTCGGAATCGAGCTTGCCGTAAAGCGGCGCGCCGAGGCCCGCGGCCACGCCCGTGGCCGTCACCTCGATCACCGCGCCGGTCGACGATCCGGCCTTGCGGACTTCATCGAGAAACGACTCCCATATTGTTGCCGCTCGCGCATCGGGGCACCAGAACGGATTGTTGGCGGTCTCGGCCCAATCCCAGTTGCCGCGCTCGATTTCGTGCGGGCCGATCTGAATCAGCGCGCCACGGATCTGGATCGCCTCGCCGAGAATCTTCCGGGCAATCGCGCCGGCCGCGACCCGGGTTGCGGTTTCGCGCGCCGACTGCCTCCCGCCGCCCCGGTAATCGCGCAGGCCATATTTGGCGTCGTAGGTGTAGTCCGCGTGACCGGGGCGATACTTGTCCCTGATGCCCTCGTATTCGTGTTCGCGCTGGTCCACGTTGTCGATGACAAGCTGGATTGGCGTTCCGGTGGTCACGCCCTCGAATACCCCCGACAGAATACGGACGGTATCGGGCTCCTTCCGTTGCGTCGTAAAACGCGATTGCCCCGGACGGCGCCGGTCGAGCCACGGCTGGATGTCGCTCTCGGATAGCGGAATTTGCGGCGGCATTCCGTCGACGACGCAGCCGATCGCGGGACCGTGGCTTTCACCCCAGGTCGTCACTCGAAACAGGTGTCCGAAGGTATTGTGCGACATGGTGCGCGTGCCCTCCGGCCGCGTCTCAGACCGTGGAAATGTCCGGCGCGTCCGATACCTTCATGCCGATGACGTGATAACCGGCATCGACGTGATGGACCTCGCCGGTCACGCCACTGCCGAGATCGCTCAACAAAAAAAGTGCGGCGCCGCCGACGTCATCGATGGTGATATTGCGCCGCAGCGGCGAATTGTACTCGTTCCACTTCAGGATATAACGGAAATCGCCGATGCCGGACGCCGCCAGCGTCTTGATCGGGCCGGCCGATATTCCATTGACTCGCACGCTGGCCTTGCCGAGGTCGACCGCGAGATAGCGAACGCTCGCTTCCAGGGCCGCCTTCGCGACGCCCATGACGTTGTAGTGCGGCACCACTTTTTCGGCGCCGTAATACGTCAACGTCAGCAAGCTGCCGCCGGCCGTCATCAACGGTTCGGCGCGCCGGCAAACCGCGGTGAACGAATAGCACGATACCGCAAGCGTCTGAGCGAAATTGGATTCGGACGTGTCGATGTAACGCCCTTTGAGTTCATGTTTGTCCGAGTAGGCGATCGCGTGGACCAGGAAATCGAGCCCGCCCCAGCGCTCGGCAACCGAATCGAAAACGCCATCGAGACTTGCGTCGTCAGTAACGTCGCATTCCAACACGTAGTCGGATCCGACCGCTTCGGCCAGCGGCCGGACGCGCTTGCCCAAGGCATCGCCCTGAAAAGTAAAACCAAGTTCTGCCCCGTGGGCGGAAAGCGCACGCGCAATACCCCAGGCGAGCGAGCGGTCGTTTGCAGCGCCCATGATGAGGCCTCTCTTGCCGGCCATCAGGGGGGCTGCCTCGTTCATCAAACGCTCCTTCGACTTGTGTTAGCAGGAAACCGCCCGGGGCCGGGCTCGGCAATATGGTACACGAAAGGGAATCGGGTTCCAAACCGACCGTTGTCCTCTCGTCCTCGGGACTCGAGGCGCCTGTGCCGCGGCCTAGTCTCCGGAACGGTTGCCGCGTACTGCATAGGGGTGCGCGCTCCCATTCGGCGGCGAAGGCGCTGAGTTCGTCGTCGGGTTTATCGGGGAGCACAACCATAAGTTTGACGAATTGATCGCCGCGCCGTTTGGAGTTCGCGAGTCCGATCCCGCGCCCCTTGAGGCGCAGGACGTTGCCGCTGTTCGATCGTTTGGGAACGGTCATGGTTACATTCCCGTCGAGGGTCGGCACTTCGATCTTGGCGCCAGACAACGCCTCCGACAGGGTGACCGGCACCTCGACGTGGATGTTGTCGCCTTGGCGCGTGAAAAAGGGGTGCGGCACGATGTGCACTTTGAGGATTGCGTCGCCGGGCGGTGCGCCCTTCCACCCGGGGTCGCCCTGCCCCTTGAGCCGGATCGACTGGCTTTCGCCGATGCCGGCGGGAATGTTCACATCCAGCGTCTTTCCGCCGCCCAGCGTAAGCCGCCGCTTGCCCCCCCTTGGCAGCATCGACGAAGGCTACGTTGACGGCGTAGGTACGGTCCGCGCCCGCTTGCCGCGCCTGTCGGGACCTTCGATCCGTGAACAATTGCGAAAAAAGGCCCTCGGCATTGGCGAACGGATTAGCGAAGCCACTGGCGCCCCCGAAGTCAAACGCCGGCCCGCCGCCCGGGCGGGCGCCTGCACGCGTGTAGTGAAACCGGGGACCGCGTTCGCGGCCCTCGGCATCGATGTCGCCGCGGTCGAAGGCGGCGCGTTTCTTCTTGTCACCGAGAAGATCGTAAGCAGCGGCGACGGTCGCAAATTTTTCCGCGACCGCCTTGTCGCCCGGGTTCAGATCGGGGTGGAGTTCTTTGGCGAGGACGCGATACGCCTTTTTGATGTCCGCCTGGGTCGCGTCGGGGGCAACGCCTAGTACCTCGTAAGGATCCATATGATTGCGATCGGCGAGACCGATGGGGCGAAGACTACCCTACTCGCGGGCCGGAGGGTGCCGGCGGCGTCAGGGTGATTCCGTCAGCGTCCCGACAAGCTCGCGCGCCTGGTCGCGCTGCTCATCGGACATGATCGAGTCGAGCAGGTCGAGAAATTCACTGGCCTTGGCGTGGTCCTGGTCCGCGGCAAGCCGCCACCAGGCGTGAGCCCGGACGACATCTTCCTCGACGCCGGACCCGTCCATATAGAGCCCGCCAACGAAAAACTGCGCCTCGGCGTTTCCAGAGCGTGCCGCCGGCAGCCAGATCGAGAGCGCGCCTTCGTAGTCTTCCTCTTGGTAGGCCAGAAGGCCGGCCCCGACCGCGTCGCTGCCGGAGTCGACTTCTTCGTCTTCGGGAGGCGGCAGGGCCGCGACC
>CAZTAK010000032.1:0-11646 GCA_964611585.1 uncultured Alphaproteobacteria bacterium | reverse complement strand
CGACCCGCTCCGCGCCGCCCGTGTCCTCGCCGCCCGATTCCGCGCCCTCTTCAGCCGTGTTCGGCAGGGTGCCCGCATCGTCCCCATCGCCGGCACCGAAGGGATCCTGCCGCAATGCCTCAACCGGCGCCGGGGTTTTGCCCTGTGCAGTAAGAAAGGTCAGAAGTTCGTTCGATTTGACGTGGTTGGCCTTGGTCGCGAGGTGGAACCAGCCCATCGCCCGCGCCAGGTCCCGCTCCACGCCCAGGCCCTTTTCATACATAAGACCCAGGTTGAACTGAGAAATGACATGCCCGCGCACGGCTGCACGGTGAAACCAGCGCACTGCCTCTTTCGGATCTGCCTCCACGCCCTGCCCGCGCAAGTACATGATGGCAAGATTAGCCTGCGCTCGCGACAGCCCTTTTTCGGCGGCCTGACGGTACCAGTTGACGGCAACGCTAAAGTCCTGAGGTATGCCCAGGCCCAAGCGGTAGAGGTGGCCGATGTTCCGTTGCGCGGCCGGGTCGCCGCGCCGCGCCATCGGCAGCCATTCGTTGTAGGCGGTGACGTAATCGCCCGAATCGTATGCCGCCATACCGGTCTCGAAATCGGCAAGCGCGGGGGCGGCCGAAAACAGGATCACGCCGGCCATCAAGAGCGGAAGGATTGCCTCTCGCACCAGGCGTCGAATGCTTGGCGTATTCATTTCCGCCGATCCTGCATTTGCCGCCCCCAGGCGCCGTCCTAGTTGACGATTTGCCAGGTGCCGTCGGGTTGGCGGCAGGCGGTTCCATAGGCGTCTTTCGATTTGCCGGCCACGGTCACGCTCTGCTGATATTCACGGCAATAGGTCTCGTCGGCTTGCTGGTAGCTTCGCGTCGGCGTCACCGAGCCGGAGTTGCCACTGTCTGGATTGTTCCACTGCCGGGTCGTACCGACTTTATCATCTTCGAGCGAGGCTTGAGCGGTCTGTTCCATATACTGGCGGTCGACTTTGTCGAGTTGGCGCCCGATGTCGCCGCCGATCAGGGCTCCGATCACCGCGCCCGCGGCAGCCGCGGCGACTTGCCCCTGGCCCTTGCCGAACTGGGAGCCGGCGACCGCACCGGCGGCACCGCCAAGGATCGTCCCGATGACTTCGCGTTCGCCCACCCCTTCGCATGCCGTCAGGGCGAGGGCGAGGGAGAACGCTGCCGCTGTCAGAAACTTGAGATTCAGCATAGTCTTGCTCCTTGCGCAAAGTTTCATCCGGTTGGCCCCCAGATTCTCAAATTGTACAAGAGATTGCTCTCATGGCGCCCCCTAGTATATAGAAATGGCGGCGGGGGTGAGCGACGAAATCGCCTTTCGCCACCGGTTTTGGCGCGCGTCCGGCCGCCCCGGTTCCGGTTGCCTGATCCGACGGTTGCCGTCCCCCATTTCCGGCCGCGATTCGAATATGTTGAAGACGATGTCCAGCAAGGACGATCCGATCGCACTGTTTCGGGCCTGGTTCGACGAGGCCGAGGCCGCCGAACCGGTGAACCCGAACGCCTGCGCGCTGGCCACGGCGGATGCCGACAGGCAGCCCTCGTCGCGGATGGTGCTGCTCAAGGCCTTCGATGAGCGCGGCTTCGTGTTCTATTCCAACCTCGAAAGCCGCAAGGCCCGAGAACTGGAGCAGAACCCGCGCGCGTCGCTTTGCTTCTACTGGAAAAGTCTGGCCCGCCAGGTGCGCATCGACGGCGCTGTCGAATTGGTGGCCGACGACGAAGCCGACGCCTATTTTGCCACCCGCGACCGCGACAGCCAGATTGGTGCCTGGGCGTCGCGTCAGTCGCGCGTCATGAAGACGCAGTTCGATCTCGAAAAGGAAGTAGCGCGTACTGCAGCCCGGTTCGGGTTCGACGAAATCCCCCGGCCGGCATTCTGGTCGGGTTACCGGGTTAGGCCCGAGCGCATCGAATTCTGGCAGGAAAAGCATTTCCGCCTGCACGAGCGCATTGAATATTGTGCTGCGGACGAGGGCTGGACGGTACGCAGGCTGTATCCCTAAAGCCGACGGAACAAGACCCGATGGACGATAAGGCGATTCCCGGCACCGCGACGGCGGCGAGACAGGGCGCGGTCCTGCATGGACCTCTGTTACGCGCCGCGACCTATGCTGCGGTTTCCGTCGCTTTCACGTTAATTGCGGTCAAACTGGCCGCCTTCTGGCTGACCGATTCGGTTGCGATACTGAGCGTACTGATCGATTCTGTCCTCGACGGGCTGGCCTCGATCGTCAATCTCCTTGCCGTCCGCCATGCCCTACAGCCGGCCGATGCCGAACACCGGTTCGGCCACGGCAAGGCGGAATCGCTCGCCGGGCTCGGTCAGTCTGCGTTCATCGCGGGCTCGGCCTTGTTTCTGATCTTCATATCGGTCCAGCGCCTGTTCCGCCCGCAAATGATCGAGAACAGTGGCATTGGCATCGCGGTATTGGTGTTTTCGATTGTGATCACCGTATTTCTGGTTCTGTTTCAACGCCACGTTGTGCGGCGGACCGGTTCGATTGCGATCGCCGCAGATTCGCTTCATTACCGCAGCGACGTATTCCTCAATTGCGGCGTGATCGCCGCACTCGGCCTGTCGGCCGGTCTGGGCTGGACCTACGCTGATCCGCTGTTCGCCATCGGGATTTCAGCGGTCGTCATGTACAGCGCCTGGCGGATATTGCGGGTTGCTTTTGATTCCCTCATGGATCGGGAATTTCCGGACGAGGTGCGGGAACAAATCAAATCCATCGCGCTGGCTCATCCCGAGGTGATCGATCTGCACGATTTGCGCACGCGCAAATCGGGGACCGATGCGTTCATTCAGTTGCACCTCGAACTGGCAGCCGAGATATCGCTGGTCCATGCGCACGAAATCGCCGATGAGGTTGAGGCCAACATCCGCGAGGCCTTTCCCGACTCCGAAGTCATCATTCATCAAGACCCCGAAGGCATTCTGGAAGAGCGGCAGGCCTTCCATTGAGTCCACCATCGGTGCCGCAGTAGGCAAGGGCCCCCGTTCGCGATGATCGTCGAAGATCAATCCGAGGTCGAAACCTTCCTTTCCGATCCCGCGACCCACTGTGGAGCCGCCGTCGAACGCATCGACACCCACGGCGCCATCGTTTTCCTGGCCGGTGATCGCGCCTACAAGCTCAAGCGCGCAGTTCACTTCGACTACCTGGACTACGCGACGCCCGCGCGCCGCCGCGCAATGTGCGAGGCCGAGATCGCGATCAACCGGCGCACCGCCCCGCAGGTCTATCGCACTGTTATCGCGGTGACGCGGGGCACGGACGGTGCGCTGTCGCTGGACGGGTCCGGTACGCCCGTCGATTGGGTGGTGGCAATGAACCGGTTCGACCAGGGGACGTTGTTCGATCGTCTTGCCGGGCGCCATGCCCTGACGCTGACCCACATGGACGACCTGGCCGAAGTAATTGCCGATTTTCATTCCCGTGCCGAGGCGCGACACGACTTCGGCGGCGCGGAAGCCATGCAGGGCGTGCTCAATATCAATTCGGCGGCCGTGAAGTCCTTCAAGACCAGCGTTTTCGAACCGGCCCAAGCCGATGATCTGATCGCGCTTTCCGAGGCCGCACTGACGCGGAACGTGGACCTTCTCGAGCGGCGCGGAAAAGACGGATTCGTGCGTCACCTGCACGGCGATCTGCATCTGCGCAACATCTGCCTGATCGGCGGGCGCCCGGTGATCTTCGATGCCACCGAATTCAACGACCGTCTCGCCATCTGCGACGTCTGGTACGACTTCGCCTTTCTGCTGATGGACCTGAACCACCGCGGGCTCAGGCGTCACGCCAACCGGGTGTTCAACGATTACCTCTGGCACACCGGAGACATTGCCGGGCTCGCGCTGCTGCCGTTTTTTGTCGTGCCGGGCGGCCGTGCGTGCCCATGTCGGCGCGACTGCGGCCCAAAACCAGACCGATCCGGGGGTGGCCGAGGCCATGCGCGCCGAGGCCCGAGGCTATCTCGATCAGGCGGTTTCGTTTCTGCATCCGGTAGCGCCCCGCTTGGTGGCGGTCGGCGGGGTATCGGGAACCGGAAAATCTGTCTTGGCAAAAGGTCTCGCCCCGTCGCTGGGGCGTCCGCCGGGTGCGGTCCATTTGCGCACCGACCTGATCCGCAAACGCCTGATGGGCGTCGGCGCGCTCGAACGGCTGGGTCCCGGGGCTTACACGGCGCAGGTCTCGAAGCAGGTTTACGAATTGATGCTGGCGCAGGCCGCACAAATCACCGCGACCGGCCAAAGTGTAATCACCGATGCCGTGTTCCTGCGCGCCGATGAGCGCGAGGCCATCGCCGCTGCCGCCCGATCGGGCGGCGTTCAATTCGACGGCCTGTGGCTGCAAGCGCCGGAGGACGTTCTGATGCACCGCGTCGCCGGTCGCCGGGGCGAGGCATCCGATGCCGATACCGGAGTTTTGCGCGGCCAGCTTGCTGCCGATCAGGGCCCGATTTCGTGGCCGGTACTGGATGTCGCCGGCGATTCGGCTTCGGTGCTGCGGGATGCAGAAACTGCGTTGCCGGCGCTACGTATCGGGTGAATATTGGTGCGCGGCGCCAAATCCTGTGCCCATATGTCACATCGTTCAACATTGCGCGGACCCGGCAGGCGCGCTAGAACGGAACCTGGAATAGGCTGGAGGTTGCCATGGTGATTCGACTGATCATGACGCCCCTTAGCGGCATCGTAGGCGCGACTGCGGCGCTGGAGACGGCGCTTCTGGTCGGCAAGCATCTTGATGCCCACGTCGAGGCCTTTCACGTTTCGCTCGATCCGCGCGACAGCGTCGCCTACATGGCCGAGGGCATGACAAGCAATATGATTCAGGACGTCATGACCGCGGTCGAGAATGAGGGCAGCGAGCGGATCGCGCGCGCGCGCCAGCAATTCCAGGCTGCCAGCGCCGCCGTCCAGGCCCCGGTGACCGAACATCGCGCCTCTGGCGGCTTCGCCGCATCGTTCGGCCATGCCGTCGGCCGCGAGGACGATCTGATCGCCATTCGCGGGCGGCTCTCGGACCTTATCGTTGCCGGACGCGCCAGCGACCAGGACAGCGCCGCGCGCACGACCCTCGAAATTGCGTTGCTCGAAACCGGCCGGCCGGTGCTGGTCGCGCCGCCCACAGCGGTGACGGACTTCGGCAAGACGGTGGCAATCGGCTGGAACGGCAGCGCCGAAGCGTCGCGCGCCATCGGCGCCGGTTTGCAGTTCCTGACCGAGGCCGAAAAGGTGGTGGTTCTGGTGGTGCCCGAAGGCGCGCGATCGGGCGTGCCGGTCGAGGACTTGCTCGTCTATCTCGCCTGCCACGGGATCGAGGCCGAGGCGTCCCACATCGAGGAGCGGGATTCGAAGGTCGGAACCGCCCTGCTCGAAGAGTTGGACCGGGCGGACGCAGATCTCCTGATCATGGGCGCCTATACGCACAGCCGTTTGCGGCACCTGATCTTCGGCGGCGCCACCAGTGCGGTTCTGACCAACGCCGGAATTCCGGTTCTGATGGCGCACTAGGGTCCGATCTGAAAGGTAACGCCATGGCGCTGAAAACGGTGCGCCTCGAACTTGCGCGCAACTCCGAATTTCCCGAGGGCAGCCCGTCGCGCGGTTACGAATTCGTAGCGCCGCTTGACGGCGAGGGGCGTCTCGATGTCGAGGAATGGCCGGCGGTAAAAGGCAAATGCACCGTGCGCCGGTTCTGGGAAGGCGAAGGCCGCGACCAGCACGGCAAACTCCATCATACCCGCCACCGCACCTGGGCGTTTTCCTACCAACCCGGCGAAGACGACGACGAGCATTTTTTTCATCTCGACACCCACAGCCTGCGAGTCGGCGAGTACGTTTCAATCAAGGAGACGGACGGCCGGACCATGACTTTCAAGATCGTTAGCGTTACCTGAACCGGCAGTGGCTTGCCGCCGCAACCCTTCGATTTACGATCCCCTCCATCATTGCTAGGGTGCAACAAGATATTGGCGCACAGACGCCATAGGGGAGGTACGCTATGCTGGGTCTCGATTGCCTGATTTTTGCGGCGATCGTGATCGCCGTCGGTCTCAGCGCGCTGGCCAACCGCCTCGGAATCGGTCAGGAATGGGGGTTGATCCTGTTTGTGATTGCGATCGTGGTTGGAATCCTCAGTAGCGAATTGCGGCGCCGGAGCGGTGCGGCCGATGAGTCGGAGTCGCCGCCCCCGCCACCCAGTACCGGCTAAGCCTGGTATCGACAGGGCCCGGAAGCGGCCTCCGGCGAGTTTCGGAACGGCGCCGGCGCTCTGAGGGCGCGGTCAATATCCGTACACACGGGGTGGGAACCAAGATCCAATCGTAATTACGGGGAGGGACGATATGCGCGGTCTTATGATGGACAGGCCGTTACTGATTTCATCGCTGCTCGATCATGCGGTTAGCTATCACGGCGGCGTCGAAATCATTTCACGGTCGACGGAAGGGCCAATTCACCGATACACCTATGCCGATGCCGGATTGCGTGCGAAGCAGCTTGCCAAAGCGCTGGCAAACCTCGGCGTCAATACAGGCGATCGCATCGGCACCATCGCCTGGAACACCTGGCGCCATTTTGAACTCTATTACGGCGTTTCCGGCATCGGCGCGGTAATCCACACGATCAACCCGCGCCTGTTTCCGGATCAGATCGCTTACATCGTCAACCACGCCGAAGATTCGTATCTGTTCATCGATCTCACTTTCGTCCCGCTGGTCGAAGCCCTGCAGGAACACCTCAAGGGGCTCAAGGGCGTCGTCATCATGACCGATGAAGAGCACATGCCCGACAGCAAGATCGAGGGCGCGATCTGTTACGAATCTCTCCTGGCGACCGAAACCGCCGAATTTGTTTGGCCCGAGTTCGACGAAAATACCGCCGCCATGCTGTGTTACACCTCCGGCACGACGGGCAATCCCAAGGGGGTTCTATTCTCGAATCGCACCACCGTGATTCATTCCTGGGCGGTCGGGTTGCCGGACGCGCTTGAACTTTCCGCCAATGATGCCGTCCTGCCGGTGGTGCCGATGTTTCATGCCAATTGCTGGGGGCTGGTCCATGCCGCGCCGATGACCGGGGCCAAGCTGGTCTTCCCGGGTCCCGGCATGGACGGGCAAAGCGTTCACGAAATGGTCGAAACGGGAAACGCGACCATTCTCGCTGGCGTGCCCACAGTCTGGCTGATGCTGCTCGATTATCTCAAGAAAACGGGCAAGCGCCTCGATGGTGCCAAGAGCGCCGTGATCGGCGGATCGGCGGCGCCGCGCTCGATGATCGACACGTTCCAGAACGACTATGGCGTTCAGGTCTTGCACGCCTGGGGCATGACAGAAATGAGTCCGGTCGGCACTGTCGGCCGGTTGCTGCCCAAACACGCGGGCCTGTCGGACAAGGAAAAGATCGACATTCAGATCAAGCAAGGCCGCGGCATCTTCGGTGTCGAAATGAAGATCGTCGATGACGAGGGGCGCGAGCTGCCCCGCGACGGCGAGGCGTTCGGCAACCTGATGGTGCGCGGGCCGTGGATCGCCAGCAGTTATTTCAAGGGCGAGGGCGGCGAAGCCTTCGACGACGAAGGCTGGTTCGACACCGGCGACGTGGCGACGCTCGACCCGGACGGCTACATGCAGATCACCGACCGCTCAAAGGACGTGATCAAGTCGGGCGGCGAATGGATCTCCTCGATCGAACTCGAAAATATCGCCGTCGGCCACCCGGACGTGACCGAGGCCTGCGTAATCGGCGTCCATCATCCGAAATGGGACGAACGCCCCTTGCTGCTGATCATTCGCACCGAAGGCAGCAAGCTCAACCGCGATGAGATCCTCGCCTTCTACGAGGGTAAGGTCGCCAAGTGGTGGGTGCCCGACGATGTCGTCTTTGTGACCGAACTGCCCCACACGGCGACCGGAAAGCTCTTGAAGATCAAGCTCCGCACCGAATATGGAGATTACAAGCTGCCGACCACGTGATCCGTCGGCCTGCAACGGGGAAAATCGATGAGCGATGCGCTGGGCACCAATACCGCACCGGGGTTCGAAAAGCATCCGGGCTATGAAGTCGCGATCGAACCCTGCGCGAGACAGATCACCGTAGAGTTCAACGGCAAAGTGATCGCCGATTCGAACCGTGCGTTTCTGGTTCTGGAGACCCGCCACGCGGCGGTCTTCTATTTTCCGCAAGCCGACGTGCGCATGGATCTTGCGAGGCGCACCGATCAATCGACTTATTGCCCGTTCAAGGGGCAGGCGTCCTACTGGACGCTGACGGTCGGGGACCGCACCGAGGAAGACGTGATCTGGGCCTACGAGGCGCCCTATGACGAGGTGATGGGGCTCAAGGGTTACGTCTCGTTTTACTGGGACCGGATGGATTCATGGACCGAAGACGGCGTTGCGGTCGACTCACCCACCGACCCGCGCGAATCTTAGGGCGTCTCGTTCGTCAGGAATCGCCCTTGGCCGCAAGGCGGCCCGCCGCTTGTGCGGCGCGTCCGCGCGGGCGCGGACCAGTCGGCCCATTGCCGTGAGGGTAAAAGCCAACGCGGTTCCGATCAAAACCGAACCACGCTAGGCGCTGGCGGCGGGCGTAAAACGCGCGTCCAGGCCCGGTGCGCCGTCCGACAGGACGCGCCCGGATTCGACCATGTGGACGAGGTGCGCAAGCACTGAGCGCGCCGCCGCCGGGTGCAGCCGCTTATCCACATCCACGTACATGCGCGCCACCATGTCGGCCACGGTTTCGAGCCCCGAATCGAGGCAGTTGTAGATCTGGAGTTCCCGGCCTTCTCGATGCGCAATACAGGCGCTCACGAACGGGCGGGGCTCGCGGACCGCTGGCCCATGGGTCGGCCACAGCACGGAATCGCCCCCGTCGCGCACCTTGCGGAGGCTTTCAAGATAGTCGCCCATGTCGCCGTCGGGGGGAATAACCACCGTCGTCGACCAGCCCATGACGTGATCGCCGGTGAACAGATCGCCGGTACCGGCCCGGCGAAAACACAAATGATTCGAGCAGTGCCCCGGCGTATGCACCGCTTCCAGCGCCCAGCCCGGGCCTGAGACGGAATCGCCGTCGCGCAAAGTCACGTCGGGTACAAAATCGGTATCGGCGCCTTCTTCAACCTCGTTCTCATCGCCAAAGGCACCGCCGCCGTGCGCCCCATAGCCGAACGATTTCGCGCCTGTTGCCTCTGTTAGAAGCCGTGCCCCTGGCGAGTGGTCGCGGTGCGTGTGCGTCACCAGAATATGACTGACGGTTTCGTGCCCAAGGCCCGCGAGCACGGCCTCGATATGCGCGGGATCGTCGGGGCCCGGGTCGATCACCGCGACCGCGCCTTCGCCGACGATGTAGGTGCCGGTGCCGTGGAACGTGAATGGCGAGGGGTTGCGCGCCACGACGCGGCGGATGCCCGGTGCCAATGTTTCGACAATGCCGTATTCGAAGGGGTACTCGGTAACCAAGGGGATCGCCATGACGGGGCCTCAGATCGAATCGCCGCAGGCGCCCTCAAAGATCCCCACCACCCTGGAAAGTGTCGTGAAGGTCTGGCGCCCGGCGCTGGTTGCGCCGCCGATGAAGGCTATGCGGCAGCCGAACACGGCCGAAGCAAGACCGTGGCGCGCGGTCGGTATTTTGAGGCCAAATTTCCATTGGTTGGTGCGCACGGTGAGAATTTCGAGAGCGCCGAATGTATGCGCCGTTCCCAACACTTCTTTACCCGCGACGTAGATGCGCCCGCGCAAACCTGCGGCGGTCAAACCGCTTCGCGGTGTCGGCAGATCGAGAAGGCGCGACCAGGAACCGCGCAACGGATCGTAACCCTCGGCGGTTCGCAAATTCCTGATTCCCGACCAGCGCCCGACAATTGCATAGAGTTTGCTGTCGAGAATCGCAGCCGCGAGATGTTCGCGCGGAGTCGGCAGCGGTGCCAGCAGGCTGTTCCAGACGTTCGACCGCGGGACGTACGCCATCAGCTTTTGCGACTGCGGGCCGACACCGCCGACAACGAACAAGAGTCTGTTGAGCGCCACTATCTTGTGGGCGGCACGAGGCAACGGCATCGAGGCAAGCCGTTCCCAGGTATCCGTGACCGGCGCATAGACCCACAGGCCGCGCACGTTCGGTGTGAAACTGAAATCGGTAAAACCGCCGGCGATATAAACCTTGCCGCCCAGCACCGCCATCCCCAAATGGTGCAGGTCCAGCGGCAGAGAATTCAGGGTCCCCCAGCGGTCGGCCTCGGTGTCGTAGACCTCGAAGGCGGCGGTAGCGTGGTCACGCAACAAGCTCCCACCAACGTAAATCTTGCCGTCCAGCGTTGCTGCCGCAATTTCGGATCGGGCCGTCGGCATCGGCGCACCCTCGATCCATTCGCCGGCCGAGGTGGCCGATGACGAGACGATCGAAATGCCGAACGCAACTACGGCTGCGGTGCATGCAGCGTTCGCGAACGCGCGGCCGGCAAATTCCAGGCCCACGGCTCAAGTCCTCCGGTGGATGCCCTAGGGGGCGCAGTTTACCAGATCGGGGCGGTCAGGGGTTGGCCCCGATCCGGAGGAACCACGGCGCCAGCGCCCGGGCGATCAAGCCGGCTGCAATCGGCAGCACCAGCGAGGCCGTAACCCGCAGCGCCATCAGATGCCAGCCGTAGAACCCGACCTCGAACGGGACCCGGATTAAACTCTAACCAAAGATGAGCCAGACACTCCATTATCGAAGACGCTCAGATGTCTCAAATATTTTTGTGACGGACAGTTTCCTTGTTTCCGGGGACGTATCGCTTTGGGGCTATAGGACATTTGCGCAATCGGCCTACCGAGAAGACTTGGAATCCCGGTAGCGTTCGATGGTGGCCATGGGGGCCAAAAGATATCGTTTAGGTTGGGTCCGAGCTTGTTCTTGCTGGCTACGTTCAGGGTGCAGCAGGCGGCGCAACGCGTGAACACCGGCGAGCTCCTTTTGATGTCTGGGAAGCGGTAAATTGGATCGAATAGTCTCACCCTGCGCCACGTCGATAGTAGCCTCGCGCAGCATGTCGATAATTTTTTCCGGAGGACACCGTTTCCGGCTCATTCGTTCCCTCTTTATCTAAGGGCAAGAATGCCCAAATTTTCCCCATCCTCCCGTTTCATTATTGGGAGGGGAGCTAATCATGACGGACAACAGAAGAATTGACAAAGGCAGCTATCGAAGGTGGGGTTACCGGAAACTCTACGCGATTGCGAGTAAACAAAACATTTCTTCTTGCCTCTCGGACGGCAATTTCGCGGCCAAGCGCAGCATTTACGGCTACGTGTGGCAAATTCAATAAAAGATCTGCTGAATAAGAAATCCATCCTGGGAATCTTGGATTAAATTCAATTAGTGCAAAACGGTCAGAAATACGATCTCTTATGAATTCTATCTCAAATGGGCCACACCAACGAAGGTCTTCCAGTAGTTTGCGAAGAGAGCAAATAAGTTTTGGTATTTGCACAGAATAAGCGGCCCAAGTCTTTCCCTGATCACACGTTAATAGCTTCTTAATAGATATTGATCCTAGCAATACATGTTTGCGGCTGCAGACGCCAGCAACCGAAAACTCATCGCCCTCGACAAAGGATTGCAAAAAGATATTTTTTT
>CAZTAK010000031.1:18955-32298 GCA_964611585.1 uncultured Alphaproteobacteria bacterium | reverse complement strand
ATGGCCGCGAGGCGGCCCGCCGCTTGTGCGGCGCGCCCGCGCAGGCGCGGACCGTACGGTTCGCTGCCGTGAGAAAAAAAAGAGAGTGGTTCCGATCGAAGCGCAACCGCTCCAGCGCCGCGGCGGCACCGTGCAGTGCGGCCTGTTCGAACCCGCTGTCCGGCGCTGGATTTGCGCCGCGCCCGGCGCCGCACTGGCCACCCCTGTCCGATTCGTGCACCCACGCCGGTCACGCCGCCTTGGTGGCGGCGTCTGTATCTGTCGCGGCACGGGCTTCGTCGGCAAGTTGCGTACTCGCGCTCTCGATGCGGTTCTCCAGTTCGCGCATGAACTCGGCGCGTTTCAGGCCGGGCGGAATGGGATCGAGGAATTCGAGCACCAAAGTGCCGGGCCTTATCAAAAACGCACCCCGCCCCCAGAAAAGGCCCGAGTTGAGCGCCACCGGCACGCACGGTAATTCGAGCTGCCGGTAGAGCGCCGCCACGCCCGGAAGGTAGGGTGCGGCCGCGCCCGGTGCGACGCGCGTCCCTTGCGGAAAAATGATGATCGGCCGGCTCGCCGCCTTGGCGGCAAGGGCCGCCCGCACCAGCCCTTTGAGCGCCCGGGGCCCCGCGTCGCGGTCCACCGGAATCATGCGCGTCTTGCGGCAGTACCAGCCGTAAATCGGGATCGCCAGCAATTCGCGCTTCATGACGATGGCGGGGTCGTCGGCAATCACGTGCCAAGCCAACGTATCCCACAGCGACTGGTGCTTGGCGGCGATCAGCACCGGCGAGGCGGGCACGCGGTGGCGGCCGCGAATTTCGATGCGGACGCCGGCCAGCCACGGCATCATCCAGCACACCCCGCCCGCCCACAGGCGCTGGCCCTTAACCGTTGCCCGCCACGGCAGCGCCAGCGAGGGCAGCCACAGAATGTTCATGAACGCGCCCCACAACCAGAACGCGGCATGAAACAAGATCGAGCGCAGCACGATCATGGCTGGTCCGGGTTGAGAGTCGCGCGCACGGGCCGCCGCTCGGCGGGGCTTGCGATCAGGCGGGCGCGGATGGCGGCCAACCAGTATTTGAACGACTCGCCCGCGATCAGACGCGCCGCGCGTGGCGTTCGCCACCATCCCTCGCGCGGCACCGCGGACGGAAATACCGGGTGCGGCACGAGTTCGATGCCGGGCATGGCGCGGCGGAATTCCAGCAGGCTGCGCGGCATGTGATAGGCGGCGGTGACGATGCGCAGACTGCTGTAGCCTTCGCCCGCCATCCACAAAGCGGTTTCGGCGGCATTGCCGGCCGTGTCGGCGGCTTCGAACTCGATCACGATGCAGCAGTCGAACCGGTCCGAACGGTCGCGCAGATTGCGGCTCGTCGGCTCGGCGGCACGCTGGTTGGCGCCTGAAATCAGCAACTTTTTGCCACGCCCGGCTTCCAGCAGTTCGATGCCGGCGCCGATCCGCTCGCCGCCCCCGGTCAGGACGACGATGGCGTCGGTGACACGGTCCGGGTCCGCGACCGCGCGCGGCAGGTTGGCGCCGAACCAGAGCACCGACCCTGCCCACAGCAGGGCGAGGATGGCGGCGCCGCGCAGCCAGTACTTCAGCCGCATTTCCGGTCCCCCGCCATCAGCCTCGCGCCGGGCCGGTCAGCCATTGCACGGCCGCGGCGAGGTCGTCGCAGACGGCGGCAGGCGCCACGTCGTGCGGCACGCCCGCGGCTTCGGTCGCCCGGCCCTTGCCGGTCCGCACCAGAATGCTGCGGCAGCCGGCGGTGGCGGCGGCTTCGAGGTCGCGCCGGGCGTCGCCGATCATCACTGTGTCTTCGGCCCGCGCATTGAATTGCGTCATCGCCTCGATCAACATTCCCGGTGCCGGTTTGCGGCGGCCCGTGGCGGCCCAGGGCGGGTCGGTGCAGACTAAAACGGCATCAAGCCGTGCCCCCTCCCTGTCCAGAATCGCCTGCATCTTCTTGTGGATCTGCGCCAGCATCGTCTCGTCGATGGTGCCGCGGCCCACCACCGCCTGGTTGGTGACCACCGCGACCGTGTGGCCCTCGCGGTTGAGCGCCGAAACCGCCTCGGCCGAACCCGTGATGGCGCGGTACTCGGCCGGGGATTTGACCGAATCGGTGCGGTCTTCGTTGAGAACGCCGTCGCGGTCGAGCAGGACCAACATGCTCAGGGCATCGCGCGCAGCGCCCGCATTACGATGGCGCGCGCGGTCAGAGTCGCGATCGCCGCCGACACCAGCGGCAGTGCCCCCAAGGCAATCAGATTCGGCACCGACAAGCTGAGGCGCGGCACGATCGGGGCGCCGGCCCGCTCCGCCAGAAGGGCGAGCACCACCAGCGTCACTGCCGCCACGGCGAGTCCGAGCACGCCGCCCATGAACCCGAGCGCCAGCGAATGAAATTGAAACTGCCGCGCGATATAGCCGTCGCGCGCGCCGATGACATGCAACAGTTCGATCGTTCGCCGGTGCATCGACAGCCCGGCGCGGGTGACGAAAACGATAATCGCAATGGCGGACACCGCCACCAGCGCCACCACGATACCGGCAACCCACTGGACCGAGCGTGCAAACCGCACCAGCCGGTCGAGCCAGGCGCCGTTGTCGAACAGTTGCGTTCCCGGCACCGCCTGATCCAGCAGGTCGGCAAGGGCAGCGCTGTCGATCCGGGCGCCGGGTTCGAGGGTCACGTCGATCAGCGCCGGAACCGGCAGGCCCGCGGGCAAATCGTCCTCACCGAACCACGGTTTCAACAGCGCCTGAATGTCGTCGGGTGGCAGCGCGCGGGCGTCGGCAACGCCCGGCGTTTCAAACAGCGTCGCCAGGGCAGTATCGACGCGGGTGTCGTCCTGGACCGCGGACGCGGGGCCCGCCGCCGGGACCTGTATCGTTAGCGTCCCGCGCAGGCCTTCGTTCCAGTCCTCGATGATGTGCCCGATCACCATCGAACCGGACAGCGCCAGCGCTGCCAGATAAACCATGGCGCCGATAATCAGCGGCACGAATCGGCCCGAGGCGTCCTGACGGAAATAGAGGTCGTAGCGCCGCGCCATGGCCGGGCTCAAGCGCCCTGCGCGGTGGCCATCGCCGCCGCCGGTTGCGGATTCAGCACCGGACGCAGCGACAGCGCCCCGTCCTCGAGCCGCATCTCCGGCCGGCCGAATCGGTTGACCAGGGTGCGGTCGTGGGTCGCGATGACGACGGTGGTGCCGATCTTGTTGAGTTCGTCGAACAGGCGCAGGATTCGCAGGCCCTGGTCGGGGTCGATGTTGCCGGTCGGTTCGTCGGCCAGCAGCAGGCTGGGCCGGCCGATCACGGCACGGGCGATGGCGACGCGCTGCTTTTCGCCATCCGACAGGGTCGGCGGGCGGGCGTGGACCTGCTTTCCGAGCCCGACCCAGTCCAACAGTTCGGTCACATGAGTGGCCACCTCGTCCTTGCGGGCGCCCGCGATTCGCAGGGGCAGCGCCACGTTTTCGAGCGCCGACAAATGGTCGAGCAACCGGAAATCCTGGAAGACCACGCCGATTCGGCGGCGAAGCGCAGGCAGGGCGCGCCGCTTCAGGGTCGTCACATCGGCGCCGAACATGTTGATTCGGCCGCGCGACGGCCGGTGGGCCAGATACATCAGCCGCAGCAGCGAAGTCTTGCCGGCGCCCGACGGGCCGGTCAAAAAATGAAAGGAACCGGGGGCGAGATCGAAGGTGATGTCACTGAGGACCTCGGGCCCGAGGCCGTAACGCATTCCCACATTTTGGAATCGCACCATGCGCTTTCCGGCCTTGGACTCGAACCCCACCGGGTCCCCATAACCCGCCCGAAACCGGCCCTGTCCGCCAATTCCGGCCCCGGGCCTGCGCTTGCGTCGCCCGTGCCAAACCCCTATAAGGATTCAGCCTAGGAATCAATCTTACAGGCATGATTGTTAGTTGTCCCCAGTGCGACACGCGCTTCGAGGTGGACCCTGAGGTCCTCGTGCCGCACGGCCGAACGGTCCGTTGCGCGAAGTGCAAGCACACTTGGACTGAACGGCCCCCCGAGGGCACGGCTGAGCCTGCGCCAGCCGATGAACCCGACATCGACATTCCCGGTTTCGACGCCGAGCTTGAGGTCCGTGCGGCGCGCCGCCGCGCCTCGCGGCGCGAACGCGTTCAGCCCAAAAAGCGTCGCCTGGGCGCCATCATAGGCTGGTCGGCCCTGGCGGTCGTGGTCATTGCCATTCTTGCCGGCGGGTACTTCGGACGGACGCAAATCGTAGCCTTGTGGCCGCCGGCCGCCGGGATTTATGAAATGATTGGCCTTGCGGCCGCGCCGGCACCGGGCCTCGAAGTCGTCAACGTCCGCGGGGCACAGCGCCGCACTGAAGACGGACTCGCGCTCGACGTGACCGCCGAGATCGTCAACAATTCCGCCGAGGTAATGACTGTTCCGGAATTGCGCGGGTTGCTGCTGGATGTGCGCCAGCGCGTCATTCATTCCTGGTCCATTCCCTCACCCGCGGCCGAGATCCAACCCGGCGAATCTGTCGAGTTCACCTCCACCGTCAACAATCCGCCCGAAGGTTCGCGCGGCCTTCAGGTGGTGGTGGTCGAAGGCTAGCGTGCCAGCGGCCGTTTCTTTTCAGCCCGGGCGCGCCGCATGAGGCCCCAAGGCCCGGTGCGGTCCCTGTTCACGCAGGAAGAGATCGCAGAGCGCGTTGCCCAGTTGGCGCGCGAGGTTGCTGCCGCCTCCGGTCCTGATCTGCTGCTGATTTCGGTTCTGAAGGGCAGCTTCGTCTTCTCTGCCGACCTGATACGCGCTCTCTATCAGGCCGGCGTCCAGCCGCAGATCGATTTTCTGACCTTGTCGAGTTACGGCGAAGCCACCGAAAGCGCGGGCCACGTCGAGGTCGTGCATGACGTCACCGACCGGGTCCGGAATCGGCCGGTCATTCTGGTCGACGACATTCTCGAATCGGGGCGGACGCTTTCGTACGCCAAAACCATGCTGCTCGACCGCGCCGCCCATTCCGTCCGCATCTGCGTCCTTCTCGACAAGAAGAACAAACGCAAGGTGCCCGTCGAGGCCGATTTCGTCGGCTTCGAATGCCCCGATCAATTCGTCGTCGGGTACGGTCTGGATCACGCTCACTATTTCCGGGAGCTTCCATTTATCGGCGTGATGGAAGAGAATTGACGGCGCCCGGGGGAGGTGCCCATGGCACGAATACTGATCGCCGAAGACGAAGACGCGCTCGCCGCGTTTTGCGAGAGCGTGCTGCGTGAGGCGGGCCATCATACCGCGGCCGTCGCCAACGGTGCCGAGGCCCTGCGCGCGCTCGACCTTGCCCGGTTCGACCTGGTTATTGGCGACATTCGCATGCCGGTAATGGACGGAATTTCAATGGCGCTGAAACTCGAACAGGACCACCCGGCAGTGCGCATTTTGCTGATGACAGGCTTTGAGGCGGAAAAGACGCGCGCCGGCGGCATGGAAGGGCTGGTCCACGGCATCTTGTCGAAACCCTTTACCAAGGCGGACCTTTTGGCGGCGGTTGCCGAGACGCTGGAGCCGTGACGCGGGAGGCGCCTCCATTTGTTAATGGATTTATGCCAGACTTGGACGTGGCAGGTGCGGGGTGATGCGCCAGGCGCCGAGTAACGTATTTGTATTTCTGACCGGCGAACATGTGGGAGAACCGCCGTGCGTTATGTATCGCGCGATGCCAACGGCAACATCAACCGTGTGGCGGTCGAACCCGAGGGTGACACCACCGAGGCGATCTACAAGGAAGACCCCGAACTGATCGCGTTCATCAGCGAAGGCGGCGCCGAACCCGTGTTGCGGGCCTTTCTCGCGGCGAGCGACGCGGAACTGATGGCCATTCTCGAAGATCTGATCAACGTCCTGATCGACAAGAACGTGATTCTCCTGTCGGACTTTCCCGATGCGGCGCAGCGCAAACTGATGAACCGCGGCAACGTGCGCGAAAAAATCCAGACCTTCTGAGCCAGGCCGGGGCGGTTGGCCTCAAGCCCTGCCGCTGCGCAGGCAACGAGCGTGACGGCCAGCGTCACGATCCGGAACAATCGCTTCATCATGCGGGGCAGTGTAGCCGGTGGGCGGCCCGCCGGAACACGCCTGTCCGTGGCCCGTCCGCAGGCTCGTGCGCTTTATCTCTGCCCCGCGCCTGAATATTTTCCTTGACAAATAGGAATAATATCTCTATAAGGGCGACCTATGCGGGCGATCCTGCCGGTCGTCTCTCTGCACCCTCCAGGAAAGGACCAACCATGAGCGTGCGTGCGAATACCGCACGTTCGGGCGCTTCGGCGTGCGCGCGCGGCGGATGTGGGTTTCGCGGAAGCCTTGGGCGCGGCCGCCGCAACCGGCCCGACGATGTGTCCCGCGCGGCGGCGGCGTTGCAATCACTCGGTCTCTATGAACCGGGACCGGGCCGGACGGCGCCGTGGCGGGTTCCGGACGCCCTCGATACTGCGATCCGGTGTTTTCAGCGCCGCCACAAGTTCAAGCCCAACGGGGTGATCGAACCGGGTGGGCCCACCGCGCGCGCCCTCGTCCGCGCGGCGCCACAGACGTTTGCGCCCGGCTCGGCCCTTGAGGCAAGGGGTGATCCCGAAGCCGACCCGGCCCTGATCGCCCGTTGCCGGCAGTTGGCCGTCGACATTGGAAATATGCAACTCAACGTGGATAGCATAAACCGCAATATTGAAGAGCTGCGCCAGGACCATGCGCGGATAAGCGCCCGGCTCGATCCTCTCACGGACGAAATCAAGATCGAACTGTTGCTGCTGGGCCTGGGCGCCGTGTTTCCCCTTCTGCGGGCGTTGCGATTGCTCGAATATCTCATCGGACTCGCGCACGAACTGCCGGCAATTGTGAGCCTATACGGCAAGGTGAGCGAGGCACAGGATCTCTGGAAAGAGTTGACAAAACTACTTGAGCGGCAAGAGTGGGCGCTCAATGAATTGGAAAAACGTCGGCACAAGCTGATGGCGCTCGTTCGCAAACGGGACCGCCTCGGTTGCCTCCGCCTGGTCAATTAGCGGGCTAGGGAATGGGGAGGAGAGGGCTGTCTTGAAATCATCTTGGGCGGCCTCGCGCTCGATACTGGACAGTCTCGACCCCACCGCCCGCAGTTGTGTGGACACCTCGCCGCCGTTATGGCGGGCCTCCAACAGCCATTGATAGGCGGCGTAATCGCGTTGCATCGTTCCGTCGCCCTCGGCAAAGTGCCGCGCGATCTCGATCTGCGCCGGAAGGTGGCCGGCTATCCCCGCTCGGCTCAGGTAGTGTAGGCCGCCACGAAAATCGAAAGACCCCTCGGGTTCCGTCAGCATATCCATCCCGACGTCGTAGTAGGCCGCGGCAATCCCGCTTTCTCCCGCATCCATCAGCCAAATCCGCGCTGCCTGCGTGTGTTGCGGGATTCCGTCGCCGACCAGCACCCGGCGCGCCAGTTCGTAGAGGGCCTGCGGATCGCCGTCCTCAACCTCGGCAAGCCAGTCGAGTTCCGCCATGAGGCCCGCCGGCACCGCGTCCGGGTAAAGGGAGATTCCTATCAACGACGAGCGCACGGGACGTTGCATGACCACAAACTCGAGCGCCATCCGTTTCAGCACGGCTTCGGCTTCTCCCGGGTAGGACGGCGTGATGACGCCGCGGGCATACATGCCGGCGAGACGGACTAGGGCGGCGAGCTTGTCGGCCGCCGCCAGGCGCTCGAAGATCGTCCGTGCCGCCTCGACGTCCTGGTCGAGGCATAGGCCCTCGTCGTAGAGCACACCCAGGGTGTACTCGGCGCCCTCGGCCCGGGTGCGCCGCGCATCGCTGAGGATTTGCAGCGCCAGTTCGCAATCGCCGAGCCGCAGCGCCGTACTGAATTGTTTCGACCAGTCCTCGGTGACCACCGCCGCGGCGGCGGTGGCGGCGAGCGTGCCCGCGAGCGCCAATATCCAGAAGATTCGCTGCATCATGACCGCGCCACCCTACACCGAATCCGCGAACGACGCCGGGCGGACGCCGCTCAGAACCGGCGCAGCAGTCGTTCGATGTATTCGCGTTCGAGAAGCGGGCGGGTGCGTTCGCCGGCGCGGCGGTAAAGTTCGCGCAGGATGTCGCGCGCGCGCTGAACGTCGGCCTGATCGGGAATCTTGATGCTGTTGTCGTCGATCGGACCGTAGCCGGCTTGCGGCCGCCCGAAGGGATCGCGGCCGATGCGGCTGAACGGGCCGGCGTCGTCCGAGAAGCCGAAGTCCTGGCTCAGCGCCTCCATCATTTCGCGGATGACCGCGCTCGCTCCTTCGCGCAGCTGATCGAGCGCATTGGTTTGCGGACCCACCGCCTCGCGCGGCCGCCGCGCTTCGAGGGCGCCGCGGGCATCGTTCATCGAGCGTTCCGCGCGGCCCAGCGCATCCGGAATTTCGATGCCGGTTTCGCCAAGCTGGCGCATCAGGGCGCCCAGTAGGCGGCGCAATCGCTCCTGCCGCTCGGCCAGCGACTGCGCCGGTCCCTCCTGGCGCGCGCCCGGGCGGCTCGGGCCGAATTCGTCCGGTTCCTCACCCTTTGGCCCCCGCTGACCCTCTTGGGCGCGGCGGAAAGTATCGTCGAGCAATTCCTGCTGGCCACGCAACAGGTCATTGAGGTCCTGAAGGTATTCATCCAGATCCATGTTGCCGGGCATCAAGTCGCCTTGCGCCAATCCTTCGCGCAGGTTTTCGAGCATTTCGCGCAGTTGCGACAGAAGCTCGCGGGCGGCGTCGCGGGCGCCGGACTGACTCAGTTCCTGGGCGCGGTCGAGCAGGCGTTGCAGGTCGTCTGCGCGCAGCAATTGGTCGGGATCGATCAGCTGATCGCCTTCGCCGCTGCGTTGGGCATCGGCAAGGGCGCGTTCGGCCAGTTCGCGCAGGAAGCGGTCCAACGCTTCGCGCAATTCCTGGATCCTGCGGTCGATCTCGGAATCGGGCGCGTTGCGGTCCAACGCCTCTTGCAAGGCATCCTGCGCCGCCCGCAAGGCCGCCTCGGCGAGCGCGAGCTCGCCGTCCTCGATGCGCAGCGCGGTATCCCACAACAGCGCCACCACCTGGTCAATGATTGCCGGGTCGGGTTCGAGATTGGTCAGCCGCCACACCGCTGCCCGCAGGCTCAGGAATACCACCGAGTCGTCGTAAAACCGTTGCGGTTGCAGCGAGAGTCTTTCGAGCGCGCGGGCGACCTGGTGCTGGCGATTGGAGCGCAGCGCCAGCACGCGGCGCTGTTCGATGATGGCGCGCGCAACCGGGTGATCGAATTGCCGCTCGGGCAACATGATTTCGACGGTCTTGCTGTGGCCGGTCTGGCCGATTTCGTCGCGCGCGGCGAGGTCCACCAGAACCGGAAGCCCGGCCCACGGGTGCGGCGTCAGATCGTGAAAACTCGCGCTGGTCACCTGATTGCGTGCCTGCAAGGGCAGCGGCAGGTCGAAGGTGAATGAATCTTCGGTGTCGGTGCGGCGGATGCGCGCCTCGACCGCGACCACGCCATAGTCGTCTTCGGCGGCATAGGAAAGGCGCAGCGCCTGGCGCGCGCTCGCCGAGGGCGGTTCGTCGAACAGAATTCCGGGCGCCCGGTCGGGAATAATCCTGAGCGGCCACTGTGCCAGGGTTTGGTTGCGCTGGTTGACGGCGATCGTCGTCGCGGCGTCGAGGGTTCGTTCGCTCTGATAGTTGAGGCCGTCGATCGCCTCGAACGGGACCGCCTCGCCGTCGATCACCAGTTCCGGGACGCCGCGGGCGCCATGAACGCGGGCGAACAGGACGCTGCCGGCCGGAACCCGGATCGCTTCGCGCGCCCCGGTCGAGGGCGTCAGAAACGTGGGCGCGAGGCCGGTGTAATCGGGCGGGCTGATCCAGGCGTCGAGGTCGGGCGGAATCTGCGTCCCGAAGGCGATGCCGGGGCGGAAGGCGTCCGCCAGACGTTGCGGCGTTTCGGACCCTGCGGCGACGAGACCGATCAGCAGGACAAGCGCGATGCCGGCGCGCGCGCCCCACGGATCGACCCGCAACCAGCCCGCCACCGGCCAGCCGATACGCAGTCGCCGCAGCGCGCGCAGGGTGCGGCGGTGGTGTTCCTGCCACAGCGCGCGGGTCAGCGGATCGGGATCGGCTCCGGCGGCGCTCGCAAGCCGGTCGTTGACGGTGGTGAGCGGGCGGTGCGCCAGATCGCTTGCCGTCTCAAGGCGCCGCCGGCCTTCCGGTGCCGACGGCCAGACCACGCGGCGCAACGGCAACGCCAAGGCGGCGAGGCTTGCGGCGGCAAACAACGCGAGCCCGAGGCCGTGCAGCCACTGGGGCGTCAGCGACCAGATTTCGAGCAGCGACAGCGCCGCAAACGCCATCGCCACCGCCGATATCGGCCACAGCGCCGGCCACAATCGTTCCCAGAAAAGCGCGAGGCGGGCCCCGCCCAGCCGCAACGGGGCGCTGAAACCGCTCTCTCCGCCGGGGGTCAAGCGATGCCCTTTGCCGTGCCCGGGGCCGCAGCCGGGCCGAGCCACCCGGGCAGGTGCTCGCCGGCCAGAAGGTCGTCATGACTCGGCCGATCCCGCACGACGGCGAATTCGGCGCCGTTGACCAGCACCTCGGGCACCAGCAACCGGCTGTTGTAGGTCGAGGCCATGACCGCACCATAGGCACCGGCGGTGCGGATCGCGAGTAAATCTCCCGCGACGGCGGCGGGCAAATCGCAGTTTTCCGCCAATATATCGCCGCTTTCGCATACCGGCCCGACCACATCCACTGGCCGCGAGGGAACCCCGGGCGGGGCCTCGGCGAGGGGGACGATTCCGTGGCGCGCTTCATACAGGTTCGGGCGCAGCAAATCGTTCATGGCTGCGTCGACGATGTAGAACGTGCGCTCGGCGGATTCTTTTACAAAAAGCACCCGCGTCACCAGCACGCCGGCATTGGCGACCAGAAGCCGTCCCGGTTCCAGCATGATGTCGCACCCCAATCCGGCGCAGGTGCGCCGCACCAGATCGCCGTAGGCCGACGGCGGGGGTGGCAATTCGCCGCCATAGGGCACCCCGAGGCCGCCGCCGAGATCGAGGCGGCGGATCGCGTGACCGTCGCCGCGCAAAGTTTCGACCGCCTGCGCTGCGATGCCGAACGCGGCCTCGAACGGCGCCAGGTCGAGGATTTGCGAACCGATATGGACGGCGACACCCGCCACGTTGATCGCCGGCATCGCGGCCGCGCGGGCGTAGGTCTCGCGCGCGCCGGGCCAGGCGATGCCGAATTTGTCGCCGCGGCGTCCGGTCGAGATCTTGTCGTGGCTGTGCGCGTCCACGTCAGGGTTGATGCGGACCGCGATTTCGACGGTGGTGTTGCGCGCGCCTGCGACTTCGGCCAAGAGATCGAGTTCGGGTTCGGATTCAATATTGAACTGAAGAATGCCGGCCTCGATCGCAAATGCCATTTCCTCGGCCGTCTTGCCGACGCCCGAAAAGACGATCGAGTCGGGCGTGACACCGGCCGCCAGCGCACGCCGGATTTCGCCTTCGGAAACAACGTCGGCGCCTGCCCCCTGAGCGGCCAGCGTGCGGATGACGGCCAGGTTTGAATTGGCCTTGAGGGCGTAGAAGATACGCGCCGGCACGCCCTCGAGCGCTTCCGCCAGCATCCGGTAGTGCCGCACCATCGTGGCGCTCGAATAGCAATAGAACGGCGTCCCCACCGCCTCGGCGATTCGCGACAGCGCCACCTCTTCGGCGCGATATTCGCCGCCGCTGTAGCTGAAATGATTCACGGGCTCGGCCTATCGGCGGTTGGATTCTTCGGTCTGGGTCGGTGGCGGCTCCAGCGGCCCCTTTTTGCCGCAGGCGCTGGCGCTCACCGCCAGCACGACCACCACCGTCAAAACAACAACCGCACGCTTCATGTCAAGCGGCTTCTCAAGGCGGCGACGGCTTCGCGTACCCGTGCGGGGGCGGTGCCACCGAAACTGGTGCGGCTCAACACTGAATTTTCGATTCCGAGCACGTCGAAGATGTCCTGGCTGATGCGCGCCTCGACCGCCTGCATGTCCGAGAGCGTCAGGTCTTCCAACGCACAACCCTTTTCCTCCGCGGTGCGAACGATGCGTCCGGTCACTTCATGCGCCATCCGAAACGGCATGTCCAGCACCCGGACCAGCCAGTCGGCGAGGTCGGTCGCGGTGGTGAATCGCTCCCCGGCCGCCGCCCGCAGCGCCGCGGTGTCGAAAGTCACGCCGGCCGTCATTCCGGTCAGGACGGCCACGCTGGCCCGCAATGTATCGGCGGCATCGAAGACCGGTTCTTTGTCTTCCTGCATGTCCTTGGCGTAGGCAAGCGGAAGGCCCTTCAGCACCATCAACAGGCCGGTCAGCGCACCGGCGACCCGGCCCGATTTGGCGCGCACCAGTTCAGCCCCGTCGGGGTTGCGTTTCTGCGGCATGATCGAGGACCCGGTACTAAAGGCGTCCGGCAGGTTCATGAAACCGAAGCCCGGGCTCGACCACAGGATGAATTCTTCGGCGAGCCGCGACAGGTGAACGCCGAGGATCGCGCCCGCGGCAAGGAATTCGAGCACGAAATCGCGCGCCGACACGGCATCGAGCGAGTTCGCCATCGCCCGGTCGAATCCGAGTTCGCTGGCGGTCCGGGTGCGGTCGATGGGAAACGACGTGCCGGCCAGCGCCGCGGCGCCGAGCGGCGATTCATTCAGGCGCGAACGCGCGTCGGCGAACCGGGCCCGGTCACGGCTGAACATTTCGGCATAGGCCAGCAGGTGATGGCCCAGCGTCACCGGCTGCGCCGGCTGCAAATGGGTATAACCCGGCATCACGGTATCGGCGTGGGCGTCGGCGCGATCGGCCAGCGCATACAAAAGTCCGCGCAGATCTTCGTCGAGAGAGTCGATGGAATCGCGCACCCACAGGCGCAGGTCGGTCGCGACCTGGTCGTTGCGCGAACGCGCGGTATGAAGCCGCCCGGCGGCGGGCCCGGCGCGTTCTGAAAGCCGCGCCTCGATGTTCATGTGGATGTCTTCGAAGGCCGGGTCGAATTCGAAAGTACCGGCTTCGATGTCGGCTTCGATCGCATCGAGGCCCGACAGAATCGCCGCGCCATCCAAGTCGCCGACGATCCCCTGCGCCATCAACATGCGGCAGTGGGCACGCGAGCCGGCGATGTCTTGGGCATAAAGCCGCCAGTCGAAGCCGATCGAGGCGTTGATCGCCTGCATCGTTGCCGCCGGTCCCGAGTCAAAGCGCCCGCCCCACATGGTGTTCGCCGCTGGCCCTGCCGTCGCTCGGGCATCGGCCGCTGGCGCGGCTGCCGATTGCG
>CAZTAK010000031.1:0-18855 GCA_964611585.1 uncultured Alphaproteobacteria bacterium | reverse complement strand
GCGCGGCTGCCGATTGCGTTTCCGGCCCGGGCATGGCCGCCGGCGCCGGTCCGCCATCCCCACCCGGGGCAAAGAAGTCATCCGGGCTCAGCGCCACCTTGAGCGCGCGGGCCGCCGCCAGCACTTCGGCCTGGCGCCGCGCCGGGATGATGCCGCGATTTTTCCAACCCTGGACGGTGGTCGGGTGACGGTGGCCTAGTGCCCGCGACAGCGCCATCATGCTGCCAAAGCGTTCAATAATGCGTTCGGCTTGATTCATGGGGCGCGTTTATACGCAAAATACGTTGAGTCGTCAACGCATAATGCGTATTGCCCTTTACGCGCTAGACGTAATGCTTATCCCTCGGGGGACTGCGGGGGGCGGCTCCGACCTTTCGATCCTTCATTGATCCCGCGATGCCAGTCCGCACCCCTGGGCGCGATTGGTGATGGTGTTCAATTCGGTTCGACGACGGGTAGCCATACCATCGGGTCCAAACGCCGAATCTAGACCCTAGCGGGTCGGGACCGGGGTCTCGCCGGTGTAGTCGTAGAACCCGCGCCCGGTCTTGCGCCCGAGCCAACCGGCTTCGACGTATTTCACCAGCAGCGGGCACGGGCGGTACTTGGTATCGGACAGGCCGTTGTGCAGGACCTGCATGATCGCGAGGCAGGTGTCGAGGCCGATGAAATCGGCGAGTTGCAGCGGCCCCATCGGATGGTGGGCGCCGAGCCGCATCGAAACGTCGATGCCTTCCACCGTGCCGACCCCTTCATAGAGTGTATAGATCGCCTCGTTCAGCATCGGCATCAGGATGCGGTTGACGATGAAAGCCGGGAAGTCCTCGGCGCTGATCGGTGTCTTGTCGAGCTTGATGGTGAATTGGCGCACCGCCTCGAAGGTTTCGGGATCGGTCGCGATGCCGCGGATCAATTCGACCAGTTGCATCACCGGCACCGGATTCATGAAGTGCAGTCCAATGAACCGGCCGGGGCGGTCGGTGTTGGCGGCAAGGCGCGTGATCGAGATCGACGAAGTGTTGGTGGCCAGCAGCGCGTCCGGCCGTAACTTGGGACATAGCTCGGCAAAGATATCGTGTTTGACCGCCTCGTTTTCGGTCGCCGCCTCGATGACCAAATCGGCCGCGCCCACCGCGTCGAGCCCGACCGCGGTTTTGATATGCTTTAGCGCGTTCTCTCTTTCCGCTTCGGTGATCCGGTCCCGTCTCAGCTGACGGCCGAGATTGTCCTTGATCATCACCATCGCTTTTTCGATCTGCTCTTTGCCGACGTCGGTCAGTTTCACGTCGTATCCGGCGAGCGCACACACATGGGCGATGCCGCTGCCCATCCGGCCGGCGCCGACGATGCCGATGGATTTGATCTCGGGGACGGTGAGTTTCTCGGGGTTGGCGGCGGCAGGCATGGCGGCTCCGTTCAGGACTTCGACAGTTCGGTTTCGAGTTCAGGGACGATCTTAAACAGATCGCCGACGATGCCGTAGTCCGCCACCTGGAATATCGGCGCTTCCTCGTCCTTGTTGATGGCGACGATCACCTTGCTGTCCTTCATGCCGGCGAGATGTTGGATCGCCCCGGAAATTCCGACAGCAATGTAGAGTTCCGGCGCCACGATCTTGCCGGTCTGCCCGACCTGGTAATCGTTGGGGACAAATCCCGAATCGACGGCGGCGCGGCTGGCGCCGACGGCCGCCCCGAGAAGGTCGGCGATTTTTTCGAGCATCGCAAAGTTTTCGCCCGACTGCATGCCGCGCCCGCCGGAAATGATGGTCCGCGCGCTGGTCAGTTCGGGACGTTCGGATTGCGACAGTTCTTGACCGACGAAGGACGAAAGTTCCTGCGCCTCCGAGGCAGCGACCGGTTCGACCGCGGCGCTGCCGCCCTCGGCCTCGGCCGGTGCGAAGGCGGTGCCGCGCACGGTGATGATCTTCCTGGCGTCCGAGGTCTGGATTGTCGCCATCGCATTGCCGGCATAGATGGGGCGTACGAAGGTGTCGTTTGAAACGACTTCGACGATTTCCGAGATCTGCGCCACATCCATCAGCGCGGCCACGCGCGGCATCACGTTCTTGCCGTAGGTGCCGGCGGGCGCGAGCACGGCATCGTAGCCCGCACCGAGGTTGGCGATCAGCGGTGCGACCGCCTCGGCAAGGCCGTGTTCGTAGGCGGCGCTGTCGGCCACCAGTACCTTGGCGACGCCGGAAATCTTCGCCGCCGCTTCGGCCGCGGGCCCGCAATCGGTGCCCACCACCAGCACATGAACGTCGGAGTCGAGCGCGGCGGCGGCGGTAACCGTGTTCAGGGTTGCGGGTTTGATTTCCGAATTGTCGTGTTCGGCGATAACCAGCGCGCTCATCAGATCACTCCTTCTTCGCGCAGCTTTCCGACCAGTTCGGCGGCATCGGCGACCTTGATGCCGGCGCTCCGCTTGGGCGGCTCGGTGACTTTGAGAGTCTTGAGGCGCGGCGCAACATCGACGCCGTAATCCGCGGGTGCTTTTTCGTCGATCGGCTTTTTCTTCGCCTTCATGATGTTGGGCAGCGAGGCATAGCGCGGTTCGTTGAGGCGCAAGTCCACGGTGACGATGGCCGGTAGCGCCAGCGAAACCGTTTCCAGCCCGCCGTCAATTTCGCGCGTGACATTCGCCTTTCCGTCCGCGAACTTGAGCTTGGATGCGAACGTGCCTTGGGCCCAGCCCAGTAACCCCGCCAGCATCTGGCCGGTCTGGTTGCTGTCGTCGTCGATCGCCTGCTTGCCGAGAAAGACGACGTCGGGTTTTTCTTCCTCGACAACCGCTTTCAGCAGTTTTGCCACCGCCAGCGGTTGCAGCTCGTCGTCGGTCATGACGTGCAGGCCGCGGTCGGCGCCCATCGCCAGCGCGGTGCGGATCGTTTCCTTGCACTGTTGCGGGCCCATCGAGACGGCGACGATTTCGGTCGCGGCGTCGCCTTCTTTCAGGCGCACGGCTTCTTCGACGCCGATTTCGTCGAAGGGGTTCATTGACATTTTGACGTTGGCGAGTTCGACGCCGCTCTCGTCCGATTTGACGCGGACCTTGACGTTGTAATCGACCACCCGCTTTACGGCGACAATCAATTTCATCGGTTGAAACTCCAGAACGTGGGGCCGGATTCCGGCCGGCCCGTCATGGGGATTGCGGGCGCAACGGGGCTGGACTGGCCGCCGCGCAAAATAAGGAGATGCCCGCGGGGTGTCAACGCAAGCCGGGGGTGCAGACCTGGCATCAGCGGCTGGCTCCGGGCCGCCACAGGACGTCGCGGGCGCCGTCGTCGTTGAGCTTGCGCGCCATCACGAACAACAGGTCCGAAAGCCGGTTGAGATAGCGCAGGATGGCGCCGTTGATCGGGGTCTCGACGGCGAGGCCGACTGCGCGGCGTTCGGCGCGCCGGCACACGGTGCGCGCCACATGAAGCGCGGCGGCCGCCGGAGTCCCGCCCGGCAGGACAAACGAATCGAGCGGCGCGAGAGACTCGTTGAGCACATCGATCTCGGTTTCGAGCCGCGCCACCTGGTTGCCGGCAATGCGCAACGCGCCTGCCGCTTGCGGGTCGGCGTTGGCGAGGTCGGCGCCGAGGTCGAACAGATCGTCCTGCACCCGCCCCAGCATCGCGTCCTCGCCGCCGCCGAGATGGAGCCGCGCCGCGCCGATGGCGGCGTTGGTTTCGTCAACCGCACCGATGGCTTCGATGCGGGCGTCGTTCTTGTTGAGACGGTCGCCGCCCTGGATCGCGGTCTCGCCGCCATCGCCGCCACGGGTGTAAATCTTGTCCAGTTTGACCATCAGGCGGCGCGCCCCGTCAGGAAATAGACCACCAGCAGCAGCACCGTGAGGGCCTGGGTCGCGACCCGGGCCCGCATCAGATGATTGCCGTATTTGCGGTTGAAGCCGCCGCCCCGCAGCATCGACACTACGCCGATTCCGAGCACGATCACTACCGCGGCCAACGACAGGCCAATCAGCACGGGAAGGACGGTTTGCAGCATCGCGGTGGGCTTTTCCGAGGGTGCCTCGCCCACGCCTGGTGCGCGGGCCGGACCCGAACCCGGACATCAATACTGGATGGTGCCGGGCTTGGAAAGAACGGCGGCGCGGCGAGGGCGGCACCGCTCGCGGGATCCGGGTGCGGGAAGGGGCCGGGCGCCCGCGCGTCATTCGAATCGTCCCGGGTGCCGGACCCGGCGGCGCATGAGCGGACTGCCGTGCGACCCTCGCCCCTTATGCGTCCGGTTGTTCAATCCGCGACCGCCTCTTCGAGAGTGCGGGCGCGGCGGTTCCTCGCGTTGACCAGAACCGCCATGTTGCCGGGCTTGTGCTGGTTACGCATCATTTGAGCGTGGGCGAAGGGGAGGTCGTTCCAATCCAGCACCTCCGACAGGCACGGATCGATGCGTTTGTCGATCACCAGCCGGTTGGCTTCGCCCGCCTGCTTCAGAGTCGCGAAATGGCTGCCCTGGATTCGTTTTTGGCGCATCCACACGAATCGGGCATCGAAATTGAACCTGAACCCCGTGGAAGCGGCGCAGAACACCACCATGCCGCCCCGCCGGACGACGAAGCACGACACGTTGAACGTGCGCTGGCCGGGGTGCTCGAACACCATATCGACGTCGTTGCCCTTGCCGGTGATCTCCCAGATCGCCTTGCCGAAGGCGCGGACCTTCTTCATGTAGTCGGTAAAGGCCGCCGCGTCGCCGGGGTCGGGCACGTCGCCCCAGCAGTCGAAGTCGTTGCGGTTGATGACGCCCCTGGCGCCCAGAGACATCACATAGTCGCGCTTGGCCTCGTCGGAAATCACGCCAATCGGGTTGGCACCCGAGGCGGCGATCAATTGGACTGCCATCGATCCCAGCCCCCCGGCCGCGCCCCAAACCAGCACGTTCTGGCCCGGCGTGACGACGTGCGGGCGGTGGCCAAACAGCATCCGGTAGGCGGTGGCGAGCGTCAGCGTGTAGCACGCGCTCTGTTCCCAGGTCAGGTGCCGGGGGCGCGGCATCAACTGCTTGGCTTGGACCCGGGCGAACTGCGCGAACGATCCGTCCGCGGTTTCGTAGCCCCAGATCCGCTGCGTCGGCGACAGCATCGGATCGCCGCCGTTGCAGGCCTCGTCGTCGCCGTCGTCCTGATTGCAATGCGCGACGACTTCCTCGCCGACCTGCCAGTTGCGTACGCCGCTGCCGACCGCCCAAACGACTCCCGAGGCGTCGGACCCGGCGACGTGATAGTCCTCGCCGTGGACGTCGAACACCGACACCGGTTCGCCCATCGCTGCCCAGACGCCGTTATAATTGATGCCGGCAGCCATCACGAGAACCAGCACTTCATGGGGACCCAGCCCTGGCGTCGGCACCACCTCGAGCTGCATCGCCCGATCCGGCGGCCCATGGCGTTCGCGCCGGATCGCCCAGGCATGCATTCTTGCCGGCACATGCCCCAGCGGTGGAATTTCGCCGAGGTCGTAGAGATCTTTTGTTGCGCTGCAGACGTCATTGCTGCGGCGCAGTATATCGGGCGCATTGGCCTCAGTCGTTGTCATAAGTCTATAACAGGAAAAGATTTTTCCTGTCTCCCCCGGAAGATCGTCGCCCCGGCGGCGCTGCATGTGGCTCTGCTACGGCCCCGGGTCCGACAGTGTGCGCAATAGATGAGTAATTGCGCGTCCAAATTTGACATGATCTTTCGTTCAATGTCTATTCTAGGTAATATTGCGAAATAATGATGCACTGCACAAGAGAAAAATGGACACCCTAGGAGACGGCAGCGCCGCCGCGCCTGCGATTCCGTGGCTGGTGCGGACCTACGCCGGGCATTCCTCGGCCCAGGCATCGAACGCGCTCTACCGCTCAAATCTCGAGCACGGCCAGACCGGCCTGTCGGTGGCCTTCGATCTGCCGACCCAGACCGGCTACGACTCCGATCACGTCCTGGCCCGTGGCGAAGTCGGCAAGGTCGGCGTGCCGATCGCCCACCTTGGCGACATGCGCGACCTGTTCGAGGGTATCCCGCTCGAACGCATGAACACTTCGATGACCATCAACGCGACCGCGCCGTGGCTGCTCGCGCTCTATGTCGTTGCCGCCGAACAGCAGGGGGCGGCGCGAGTGCGCCTGGCGGGCACGGTTCAGAACGACATTCTGAAAGAGTATCTGTCGCGCGGGACCTACGTGTTTCCGCCGCGGCCTTCGATGCGGCTGACCACCGACCTGATTGCGTTCACGGTGCGCGAAATGCCGAAATGGAACCCGATCAACGTGTGCTCCTATCACCTGCAAGAGGCGGGCGCGACGCCGGTTCAGGAATTGAGTTTTGCGCTCGCCAATGCGTGCGCGGTCCTCGATGCCGTGCGCGAGGGCGGCGATGTGTCGGACGCTCTTTTTCCGCGCGTGGTCGGGCGGCTCTCGTGGTTCGTCAACGCCGGCATGCGGTTCATCGAAGAAATGTGCAAGATGCGCGCCTTCGTCGATCTGTGGGACGAAATCACTCAGGAACGCTACGGCGTCGACGATCCCAAGCTCAGGCGATTTCGCTACGGCGTGCAGGTCAACAGTCTGGGGCTGACCGAGCAGCAGCCCGAAAACAACGTCTATCGCATTCTGATCGAGATGCTGGCGGTGGTGCTGTCCAAGGACGCACGCGCGCGGGCGATCCAGCTGCCGGCCTGGAACGAGGCGCTGGGCCTGCCGCGACCGTGGGACCAGCAGTGGAGCCTCCGCCTGCAACAGGTGCTGGCGCTTGAAACCGACCTCACCGAATACGATGATTTGTTCACCGGCTCACCCGCGATTGCGGCCAAGGTTGACGCGCTCAAAGCCGAGGCGCGCGGCGAACTTGCCCGCATCGAAGCGAGGGGCGGGGCGCTGGCCGCCATCGAGGACGGCTATATGAAAGAGGCCCTGGTGATGTCGAACGCGCGCCGGGTCGAGGCGATCGAAACCGGCGAAAAGGTCGTCGTCGGCGTCAACGCGTTCACCGAGGGCGCACCTTCGCCGCTCGACACCGCGGGCGAGGACCGCCACCTCGCGGTCGATGCCGCGGCCGAAGCCGATCAAGTCGCGCGCCTTGAGGCATGGCGCGCCGCACGCGACGACGGCGCGGCCGGCGCCTCGCTCGAACGTTTGCGGGCCGATGCCGCGGCGCGGCGCAACATCATGCCGGCCTCGATCGAATGCGCGCGCGCCGGCGTCACCACCGGTGAATGGGCCGATGTGTTCCGTGCCGCCTTCGGCGAGTACCGCGCGCCTACGGGCGTCGGTGCGGTGCCGGTGTCGTCGGGCGGCAACTATGGGCCGGCGCGCCTCGACGGCCTGCGCGCCGGGGCCGAGGCGCTCGCCGCCCGCCTCGGGCGCCGTCCGCGGCTGCTGCTTGCCAAGCCCGGTCTCGACGGCCATTCGTCGGGCGCCGAGCAGATCGCGGTGACGGCGCGCGATGCGGGGTTCGAGGTCGTTTATGAAGGCATCCGCATCACGCCCGAGCGTCTCGTCCAATGCGCGCGCGAAGAAGGCGTCGACGTGATCGGAATCTCGGTGCTGTCGGGTTCGCATCTGGCGCTGGCCGAAGATGTCATGGCGCGGCTCAAGGCGGCCGGATTGAAGGAAATTCCGGTGGCGCTCGGCGGCATCATTCCGCCCGCCGATGAGGCGCCCCTTTTGCGCCTCGGCATCGCCCGGGTCTATACGCCGAAAGATTTCAAAGTCGCGGAAATCATCGCCGACCTGCTGGCGCTGGCAGCGAAAAAGGCCGTCACGCCGGTCTGACCGGGGGCGGCGCGCCCGGCCGTCCTTCTCGATAGTTGCATATCTGCCCTGCAATCCTTGCATGAGCGTCAGGGCGCCCGCGCGGTTTGCAGTGCGGCGCGGGGCCGATAGACTGCCGGCCAGTCTCTGCCGCATCGCTCCAAGCCATCGTTGAACCTGCCCGGGACCGGTCAAGATAATCCGCCGCGCCACCATGCCCCTTCATCCCGCCTTCGTTATTGCATTTATCGCCGGACTGATGGGGTCCGGCCACATTTCGACCAACATCTATTCGCCGTCCCTGCCGGCGATGGTCGAGTTTTTTGACACCGACCCGGCCTCGGTGTGGATGACGATCAGCGTCTATCTGCTGGCGTTCGCCTTCGCACAGCTTGTTTATGGCCCCTTGTCCGACCGCTTCGGACGCCGCAAGGTGCTGATGTACGGTCTTGTTGTGTATGTCATCGCGACGGTCGCCGGGGCGATGTCCACTTCCATCGAGGCCCTCATTGTTACCCGCGCCTTCCAGGGCATCGGCGCCTGCGCCGGGCCGGTAATCGGCCGCGCCATCGTCCGCGACCTGTTCGGGCGCGAAGAGGCCGTCAAGGTCATGGCCTACGTCGGCATTGCCATCGGCACGGCGCCGGCCATGGCGCCGGTGCTGGGCGGCTATCTCGAGGATTGGTACGGCTGGCAGGCTTCGTTCGCAGTGATTGCGCTGTTCGGTGTGGTGATGCTGTTGCTGACCTGGTCGCGGTTGCCGGAAACCAACGTTCACGCCCGATGGAACCGCGAGCGCGGCGGCACCGGCATGTTGCGGAGCTATGCCAGGCTGCTGCGCAACCGCACCTACATCGGTTACATCTGTACCGGATCGCTGGTTTTCGGCGGCCTGTTCGCGTTTATGGCCGGCGTGCCATTCGTGGTGATCGACCGGCTGGGGTATTCGGCGACCGAATTCGGGCTTTTTTCCGCCATCCCGATTGCGGGGTACGTCGCCGGCTCGATTGTCGTGACCCGCGTCACCGGTTGGCTCGGGCTCGACCGCATGATGCCGGTGGGCGTGGGCATGGTGTGCATTGCCGCCGCGACACTGGCGGCGCTCAACATTGGCGCCGATCCGACCGTGGCCACCCTGTTTGGACCGGTGGCCGGATTGGCGTTCGGCATGGCGTTTCTGTTTCCCAGCACGCTGTCCGGCGCGATCAGCATCTATCCCGAAATCGCCGGCGCCGGGTCGGCCCTTTACGGCTTCCTCCAGATGACGATGTCCTTCACGGCGATTCAGCTGTTGGGCGCGGTCAACGACGGGACCCACCTGCCGATGGTGCTGGTTGCCTCGATCATGACGGTGTCATCGGCCGTGGTGTACGTCTTGCTGGTGGGCCGCGGCGCGCTCATTGCGCCGGCGGCGGCCACCGGGACGCCGCCGCCCGGACCGGCGGACTAGCGCAAATCCCGAGCCGGCGGAATCGCCGGCGACGACGATTTGCGTTCTATGTCAAAGGGATAGAGCTTTTCGCGTGAGCGTATGCGAACGGCAAAAGCTCTAAGGAGCCCTCAGAATCCCAACCGCTCGCGAATCCCGGCCGGCGTCGCCCCCTTCTCGCGCAGTACCGAAAGCGTTGCCGCCAGGGTCCGGGTTGCGAGCCGCGTCCCGTTTTCGTCAGCAATCAGTTTGTGGTGTTCGTAGTCCGGCACCGGCAGGCCGAGCAACGCCTGCAACGTGCGATGGATGTGCGTCGCGGGAAACAGGTCTTCGCCGCGCGTCACCAGCGTCACGCCCTGGGCCGCATCGTCGACGACGACCGCGAGGTGATAGCTCGCCGGGGTTACCTTGCGCGCCAGCACCACGTCGCCGAAGGGGCGCGCATCACAAGCGAGCGCGCCGCGCCCGCGCTCGACAAACGCGAGCCTCGCCCCCGTCATTTCGCGCGCGCGCGCCCATGCCGCATCCATATTCAGGCGCAGCGCAAACCCGCGGCCCGCCGCCACACGATCCGCGCGTTCGTCCGGGCTTAAGGTACGGCAGGTGCCGGGATAAACCGGCCCTTCCGGCCCTTGGGGGGCCTGAACGCTGGCCGCGATCTCGGCCGCGATTTCTTTGCGCGTACAAAAGCAGGGATAGAGCAGGCCACTGTTTTCGAGCGCCGCAAGAGCGCCGCGATAGGCGTCGAAGTGCTCGGACTGGCGCCGCACCGCGCCGTCCCAGCGCACCCCGAGCCAGGCCAGATCTTCGCATATTGCCGTTTCGTATTCTGGCCGGCTGCGCCCACCGTCGATGTCTTCGATGCGCAACAGAAACGTCCCGCCGCCGTCGCGCGCGCGGGCCTCGGCGAACAGCGCGGCATACGCGTGCCCAAGGTGCAATCGCCCCGATGGACTGGGCGCAAAGCGTGTCGTCGCCGGAGTGCGCGGCATGGGATCGTTTTCTTGCGTCATGATCGCGCTCTATAGCACTCCTTATGGATTGCCTGCCAAAACTCGTCGGCAGGGCCCCCGCCCCTGTAGTAGAGTGCGTCCGCCTTGACCATGCAGAGCAACGAAATCCTCACCATCGACGGCCCCCGCCTGACGCCGTCCTCCGGCGCCACAGCGAAGCAGGTGGTGATACTTCTTCACGGACTGGGCGCGGACGGCAACGATCTGTTCGCGCTCGCGCCCCAACTTTCATCCATTCTGCCGGATGCGGCGTTCGTCGCGCCCCATGCGCCGTGGCCCTGCGATATGGCCCCGATGGGGTTTCAGTGGTTTTCACTGCGCGATCATTCGCCTGAATCGATTCGCGATGGGGTGGCGCAGGCCGCGCCGGTGCTGGACGCGTTCATCGATCAGGAACTCGGGCGGTATGGACTGGGGGAGGAAAGCCTGGCGCTTGTCGGGTTCAGCCAAGGCACGATGATGGCGCTGCACGTTGCCATCCGGCGTGTCCGTGCACCGGCCGCCGTAGTCGGATTTTCCGGTGCGCTGGTGGGGGCGCAAGCCCTCGCCAGCGAGGCCCAAGTCAAGCCGCCGGTTCTGCTGGTTCACGGCAACGCCGATCCGATCGTGCCGGTCGAAGCCCACGGCGAGGGGGTATCGTCGCTGCTGGCGGCAGGGTTCTCCGTTGAATCGCACATCCGGCCCGGCCTCGGCCACGGAATCGACGAGACCGGCCTCTCTTACGGTCAGGAATTCCTGATAAAGCATTTCGCCGCCTGAGCGTTCGAACGGGCGCGATCCGAACGGGCGCGGTCCGAACCGGCGCGGTCCGAACCGGCGAGAGATGCCCTTTGCGTGCGCCCGTGCGGCACTGTTGCCGCGGGGCAGGGAAGCCCGCTAGGCGCCACGCGGCCGGGCACAACGCCGGTGCCGGGCGTGCATTAGCAACGGCGGTTCTGCACCGCCCTCGTGTACACTCCCGCCATGGCGGTTGGGGACAACGGGACCGGCTTCCGCGGGAAGGCACCCGCCGGGCCAGGAACGGCGCCGAGGCGGCGGTTCGGCGTGTCGATGGCGACCGCTCTTGCGCTGACCTTGGGCGGCCTCGTATTCGCCGCCGTCGCCACCGTGCTGGGGCTCGTGCTCGTCAGTGCGCAACAAAACACATTCGGCCTGCTGGGCGACAAGGCCAGCCTGACGATCGCGTCGGCCGTCGCGGAAATCAGGGCGCAATTAGATCCCGCGCGCAGTCAGGTGGTGTTTCTGCGCGACGTGATCGCGTCGGGCCGGCTCGACCCCGCCGACACAGGGCGATTGCTTGACTTGCTGACCGGCTCGCTTGCCGCCGCCCCGCAGATCGGCGCGGTGACGTTCATCTACCCCGACGACCGGATCGTCGGCGTGCGGCAGACCCGGCAGGGGGAGATTTTGCCGGTCGAAACCCGGGCGATTCAGCCACACGTCCTCGACAGCCTGCGCGAGATCCGGGCCTCGGACGCGCCGCAGTGGGGCGAACATATCTATGCCCCCAACGAGAACGTTCGCCAGGCGATGTCGCTCAGCGCCGCGGTCCGGCGCGGATCCGAATTCGTCGGCTGGATTTCGGTCAACGTTTCGATCGTCCGGCTGTCGCAGTTTCTGGACGAGATCAGCAACGACTTCGGCAACAACGCCTTTATCCTGCGCGGCGAAACCGAGGTGCTGGCGCACCGGTCTTTGGCCCGCAGCTATCGGGGGCCGTCGGCGGAAAAGATTTTGCCCGGCATAGGCGCGGTCGGCGATCCGGTGCTGGCGGCAATATGGAGCGCGGGCGGGCCCGATGAGGTGCCGCGTATTTCCGAGCGGGTTCTGCAGGGCGACGTTCCGGACGGTGCCGAGGCCCCGTTTCGCGCCCATACGGTCGATGTCGGCGATGAAGGGTATCTGTTCGTCTATCAGTGGCTCGACGATTTCGGTCCGGTCCCGTGGCTGGTCGGCAGCTATTTTCCCGCCGCCGATGTTGCGGGCGAGTTTCGCCGCCTGGTCGAAGCCGCGGCCGCCGGGGTTCTGGTGCTGATCGTCGCGGTCATTGCCGCGGTTATTATGGGACGCTTGGTGGCGCGCCCGATCCGCCGCCTGGCATCGGCTGCCAACCGGGTCAGCGAGTTCGACCTCGAGTCGGTCGAAGATCTTCCGGGGTCGCCGATTCGCGAGCTCGACGATCAGTCGCGGGCGTTCAACTCGATGCTCACCGGGCTCAACTGGTTCGCGACGTATGTTCCGCGGGCCCTGGTTCAGCGCCTGGTCGATTCCGGCAAGGCCGGCCAGGTGGCCTCGGAAATGCGAAATCTCACGGTCATGTTCACAGATATTACCGGCTTTACCGCGATCAGCGAGACCCTCGACGCGGACGCGGTTGCCGGGTTGCTCAACCAACACTTCGCAATCGTCGTCGCCGCTGTCGAGGCCGAAGGCGGCACCATCGACAAATACATCGGCGATAGCGTGATGGCGTTCTGGGGGGCGCCCGAACAGCAGGACGATCATGGCGCCCGCGCGGCCCGGGCGGCACTGGCACTGGGCCGCGCCATCGAGTCGGAAAACGAAGACCGCCACCACCGCGGGGCGGCGGCGATCCGCATTCGGGTCGGGATTCACACTGGCGACGTGGTGGTCGGAAATATCGGCGCGCCGGGCCGGGTCAACTACACCATCGTCGGCGACACCGTGAACACCGGCTCGCGGCTGGAACAGCTGGGCAAGGACTTGGGCGGCGATGCCGAAGTCACGATTCTCGTTAGTGCCGAAACGGTGCGGCAAATGGGCGAAGGGTTCACCGTCGAATCGCTGGGCCGGCAAAGCCTGCGCGGCCGCGGCGCGGAGATCGAGGCCTTTCGGCTTCTCTGAAGCGCCGCTTCCGCCGCCGGCCTCAGAAAAAGTTCACGCGCTTTTCGTATTCGACCAGTTCGTAATAGGTCTGCATATAACCGGTGACGTGCGCCTTGAGCAGCACATAATCGCCGTCGGCCGTAATCCACGTGTGGTAGGGCGGGTGGATGTCGGAGCCCATGTAATCGTCGTCAGTGCTTTTGCCGATCCGGAAATGGAGAGCATCGAACGTGCCCGCGCCGACGGTCACTTTTTCTTCACCGACAAAGGTGATTATCAGTCCATTACGCTGCAACAGGATCGGCCCGTCGGCGCCGCGGTGGTGATTCGAGCACATCAGGAAGAACCCCACCGTCTGCTCGCCCTTCCCCTTGGAGAGGTCGTAGCAGTGCGTGTGCATGGCATCGGCCTGGATCGGATGGGTGCCGAAAATAGCCGGTCGCTGGTCGAATTCCAGCCGCTCCGAAATGCGCCCTTCCTTGACCGTGTAGCCCTCGCATTCGGCATAGCTTTCAGTGAACCGGTACCACGAGGCGCCGACGAAGGCCTCGTCCACCGTGATCTGGACGAACCCGCCCAGCGGGTTCCAGTCGGCATCGAGGTTGGTGACCGAATCGCGCAACACCCGCGGCGGGTTTTCGTCGATCGAGCAGTGCGCCCGAAGCGTGCGCGAGCCATCGACATGGGTGGTGTAGATGAAGGTCTCGCCGCCCCGGTCCTGGTCGAGGATTTTGGGTTTCTTCGAGGTATAGCGGATGCGGCCGCGGATGGTTTGATGGTCCATGGACATTAATCCCTTGGCGTTGGGGGCGGTGGACGCCCGGTGGGGAAGCAGGGCAACGGGGCGCGCTATTTCGACGGTGCGACTCTGACATTTCGATTTCTCAATGTCAGCCCGCACCCTCAAATCAGGTTTTTGATACGGATCAATTCCGGCATTTGGTCCCAAATCCATCGCCACCACATATCGGAATTGGAACCCGCGGGGCCTAGAACGCGGGCGCACAACCGGACGCGAGAGGGGCGCCGGATGGGGGGGGCCAGAGGGGGCGAAGAAGGCAGGCGGACGGGTGCCGGGCGGCGCCGGACAGGACCGTCCCGGTGACGGGGCCGCAAGCGCACGGCGGCAACCCGGCGCCGGGTGAGCGTTCCCTTGCGCCGCTCCCCGGTTGACAGGCCAGATCCGCACGCCGACACTACGGCCGCCGTCCACACCGGACGGCGAAAACACTATTGGGGTTTGTCGTGTCCGCCACCAACGCCTGTCCGGCACTCGTTCTCAACGCCGATTACCGGCCGCTCAGCTATTTCCCGCTGTCGCTGTGGGGCTGGCAGGATGCTGTCAAGGCGGTGTTTCTTGATCGCGTCGATATCGTTTCCGAATACGAGGAAAAGGTTCACTCGCCCAGCTTCGAAATGCGCCTGCCAAGCGTGGTGGCACTTAGGCGCTACGTCACGCCGGCGCGGCGGCCCGCGTTCACCCGGTTCAATGTGTTCCTGCGCGACCGTTTCTCTTGCGTCTATTGCGGCGACGGCGACGAACTGACCTTCGACCATCTGATCCCGCGTTCGCGCGGCGGCCGCACCACGTGGGATAACGTCGTGACCGCGTGTTCGGACTGCAATCTGCGCAAGGGTGGGCGTCATCTCGCCGAGGCCGGCATGAGTCCGTCGGCTTATCCGAGAGTGCCGAGCGTCAGCCAGTTGCACCAGAACGGGCGCGCATTCCCGCCCAACTATCTGCACGACAGCTGGCGCGACTTTCTGTACTGGGATACGGAACTCGAACCGTAGGCGGGCCCTGGCGCGCTGGCTTACCCGGACGCGCGGCATGCGATCCTGACATTTCGCGCCCTGACACTATCGACACCTGACGTTTCGATCTTTTCATGTCGGCCCGCGCCACGGCGCTTGTCTCCGCCGGTTGGGGTGTCGTGCCCGTCGCCGCCGCGACAGTTTCTCGACAGGTCGGGAAGGGGGGGTGTCGTGTTCTCCGCCCTCACGGGCGGGCGCGGTATCCGTCGCGGTTCTGGCGCTAGAGCTTTTCCCGTTCGCATGCGCTCACGCAAAAAACTCTATCCCTTTGACATAGAACGCAAATCGTCGTCGCCGGCGATTCCGCCGGCTCGGGATTTGCGCTAGAGCCGTTCCGAAAGCCAGATCACGGCCTTGGTGCCGGCCTTGATGGCGGCATGAAGCGGCGCGTGGCTGGGGCTCGCGCCTGCGCCCGAAGCCCGCGCGATATCGCGGTGGTCGATCTCGTCGGCGTGGGCGGAAACAATCGTCGCCTGCAGGTCGGCCTCGTCCTCGCCCAGATAGTCGGCCTGGGCGCGGTAGTGATCGTCGATCGCTTCCTCTACCGCGGCCGTACAGACCATCGCCGCGCGATCTCCCAGCAAGGCGGTGCCGGCGCCCATCGCGAACCCGGCCACGTGCCAGAACGGCAACAGCAGCGTCGGCCGCACGCCGCGTTCTTTCATGATCTTGTCGAATGTTTCGAAATGCTCGGTTTCCTGCTGCGCCATGGCCCGGATCTTTTCCGCGATCTCGCCTTCTTTCAAGATCGCCAACTGGCCTGCGTAGATGCGTTTCGCGCCCGCTTCCCCGGCGTGATTGACGCGGATGAATCGCTCGATCATCGCGGCGGGTGAGGGGTCGCCCGGCAGGCGGTCCTCGCCCGATGTCTTGCGGGGCGATTTCCCGTTCATGGTGTCACGAGTTCTGTTGTGCGCGGCGGCCGAGTTCGCGCGCGAGCCACAGGCTTGCGCCGGCCAGTACCAATGAGGCGAGAAAATTATACCCCGCCATCGAAATCCCGAACAGCGACCACTGCACTTCGTCGCAGCGCACCACGCGCGGCGTCGAGAGAAGTTTCTCGCGCAGTTCTTCGAGGGTGAGTCCGATACCGCTCAAGGCCGAACACGATTCAGTGCCCTTCCACCAGCCCTGTTCGACGCCGACGTGAAAGAGGGCGATGCCGGCGCCGGTCGCGAACGCGAGTGAGCACGCGATCAGGACCCCTTGCGTGAGGGCGCGCGTGCGCAGGTCCGGCAGCGCCGTGGCCGCCATGAGGGCCAGCGCGCTCAGGCTAATCGTTGCCACGTAGGGGACGCGCTGATAGAGGCAGAGGATGCAGGGGTCGAGTCCGCCGGCGTACTGCGAAAGCAGCGCCGATCCCAGGATGGCGACGCTTACCGCCAGCACCGCCGCCGCGGCGCGCTCGGGGGTTATGTGAACGAAAGGCATCATCAGGTCAGGAGGCGCAGGACGACGAAACCGCCGATCAACAGCACGGCGAAGCCGGTCGCGACCCATTTCAGGTTCTTTTCAACGAAATGCCGCACCGGCTCACCGATCCACCACAACAGCGCCGCCTCGGCGAAAAACCGGATGCCGCGCGAGAGCACCGACCCCGCCAGAAAAACCGCGAAATCGAGGCCGGTGACCCCGCTGGCGATGGTAAACACTTTGTACGGGAGCGGTGTGACCCCGGCAACGAACACGATCCATAGGCCCCAGTCGTTGTACCAGCCGCGGAAAGTTTCGAACGCCGCGCCGTAACCATAAAATTCGACGATCGCGCGGCCGACGCTCTCGAACAGAAAGAACCCGATGGCATAGCCCGCGGCCCCGCCCGCCACTGAAGCAACGGTGCAGACGCCGGCGATCAGCCAGGCGCGCGCGCGCCTTGCCAGCACCATCGGTACCACCAGCACGTCGGGCGGAATCGGGAATACCGAACTCTCGGCGAACGATACCGCCGCCAGCACCACGAGCGCATTGCGGCGCGCGGCCAGGTCCATGATCCAGTTGTAAAGGCGGGTAATCAAGCGAACGCGCTCCCGGGCAGGCGGCGCGCACTATAGCGAATCAGACCCGCCGGTGGCAGCGCCGAACTGTGCGCAAGGCGCACCCGTCGGCGCTGAGGCAGATAGGGCCGGATGGCGCGGATCGGGGTCGGGGCTGCGCTGCTCGCACGCCGTGGCGCAGATGCCTGCGAGTCCCGGGAGGGTGCGGCTCTTCAACAGGGCCTGCCGGGTGGTTGCGGCGGCCCCGGCTTTTCAGGTTGCGGGCGCATTGCCTGCGGTTGACCGGGGCCCCGCCATGTCTAAGATGCGCCCGCCTGAGGCCCCTGTGGCGGAACTGGTAGACGCGGCAGACTCAAAATCTGTTGTTCGCAAGAACGTGGGAGTTCGAGTCTCCCTGGGGGCACCAATACTTTCAATGGTTTAGGCCGAACACGGGCTATCCGGTTACGTCGCAAACTGGGGCTAGCAATCGCATAGCAATCAGCGGGGTCAGTTTCGTAGCTGTATGCGGTGATGGCGCGGGCGATTTCTTCTGGGCGACCTAGGGCGTGGCGACCGCCCATGCTGGGTTCTTGAGGACAACCCGAAACGGGTCGCGGCACCCGATCATGGATCGCGTCGCCTGGCGCGCGCACCGGTTGGTCCGGGGGCCACTTGGGCGAAGCCCCCCGTGGGGTCAGGGCATGGGACCCGTATCGGCCAGGGGGCTTTCTTACAAAAATCGAACTTTGAAAAATTTTGACCCAGAATCGGGCCTGGGAATGTTCTCCCCACAAGGACCCAGCTACGCTCAACCCCAAACGGTGGTGGGGCCTGGAGACGCTTTCTAAGCTTCTAGGCCTTTGTTGGGAGCTTACGCTATCACGCCGCCCTTACTGCGCAAGCCCGGTATTATTGGCCGATGGAAAAACAGCTTTACACCCGCTACTGGGGCAAGGCACGACCCATGGCGGAAGGTGGTCCAGAGTGGCACCTCCTCGCGTATCATTCGTTGGACGTAGCGTCGGTAGGGTCAATCCTGCTTGAGAGAGACGCTGTACTGCGGCTGCGTCTTGCAAAAGCGACTGGGCTGCCAGAGGAAGCGGCTTGCCGTTGGTTGCGCCTTTGTCTCGCTCTTCATGATATCGGCAAGTTCTCGCACACCTTCCAGGCGCTCGTGCCCCACCTTTATCGCGACCTGCACGGTCGTGACGACCGCCCTCGGTATCACGGACACGACAGTCCCGGCTTCGCCCTTTACCTGGAATGCTTTCGCGATCGCATGGCCGGAAGCGGTTTCTTGTGGACGCCTGACGACCGCGTCGATCGCTCCTTCAAAAGGGTCCTCGACTACTGGATGCGAGCCGCCACCGGCCATCATGGTCGGCCGCCGCGCGAGAGCGGCGGCCCACACTGGTCCGACCTGTTCAGCGAAACGGATCAGGCGGCTGCCCTAGCCTTCGCAGAACAAGCGGCGAAGATCGTCGTACCGGGTGCCTCGCCGCACGTCCCCCTACCCGATGACGAAAGATCAAAGCGTGGCTCTTGGTTCGTCGCTGGTATCGCGACGTTGTGCGATTGGATTGGGTCAAGCCAGACTTGGTTCCCCTATCGTGCGCCCGATCACGATCTGCATGAGTATTGGAATAGGTGCGCCCTCGGACAGGCCGCGCGGGCCATCGAACGTGCCGGTATTCTCCCCGCAAAGGCAGCCTCTCAGGTCAGCGTCGCCGAACTGGTCGGGGATGCAAGCGTTAAGCCCTCCCCGCTACAGGCGGAAGTCATGCGGTTGCCTCTACGCGAGGAGCCGTCCATCACGATTATCGAGGATCTAACGGGTTCAGGAAAGACCGAGGCGGCGCTGCTCCTTGCACATCGGCTCATAAGGTTAGGCCATGGCGAAGGCATCATGATTGCGCTTCCAACGCGTGCCACAGCCGATTCCATGTATGACCGCTTTGGCGCAACCTACCGGCGCTTTTTTGTTGACGGCCAAGACGTCTCACTTGTCCTAAGCCATTCGGCGC
>CAZTAK010000030.1:0-32384 GCA_964611585.1 uncultured Alphaproteobacteria bacterium | reverse complement strand
GCCGTGGCCCGGCGCGGTGCTGGCGCAGTCCGCGGGCGGCGCGTCGGCTGTCATCATCATGTATCACCGCTTCGGCGAGGACGATTTTCCGTCGACCAATACCCGCCTCGAGCAGCTCGAGGCGGGTATCGCGGAACTCACCTCGGGCCCCTATACGGTGCTGCCGCTGCCGCAGGTGGTGGATGCCCTGCTCGCCGGGACACCGTTGCCCGACCGCACGGTCGCCATCACCATCGATGACGCCTACCGCTCGATCTACACCGAGGCGTGGCCGCGACTGCGCGCCGCCGAGCTTCCGTTCACGGTTTTTGTGTCGACCGATCCGGTCGATCGCAACAGCGCGAATTACATGACCTGGGACCAGTTGCGCGAGCTGAACGCCAGCGGCGTCACGATCGGCAACCACACTTCCTCACACGCCCACATGATTCCGGCGAGCCCGGGGCGCAACGCCGCCATCATCGTCAACGCCCGGGAGCGTATGAAGGCGGAACTAGGGCTTGAGCCCGACCTGTTCGCCTATCCCTACGGCGAAATGAGCCACGCGACGCGAACCGTCGTCGCCGAGACCGGGTTTCGCGCCGCCCTCGGCCAGCATTCCGGCGTCGCGCACAGCGGCCTCGACCCCCTGTACCTGCCGCGGTTTGCCTTTAATGAGACCTTCGGCGGCATCGACCGCTTTCGGCTCGTCGTCAATGCGCTGCCGCTGCCGGTGTCGGACATCACGCCGGCGGACCCGCTGCTGACGGACAATCCGCCCGCCTTCGGATTTACGGTCGGTCCCGGGATCGGCAACCTTGGCCAGCTCAACTGCTTTGCCTCGCACGACGAGCGGCCCGGCGTCGAGCGCCTCGGCGAGTCCCGGATCGAGGTGCGGCTGGCAACGCCATTTCCGGCCGGCCGCAACCGGTTCAACTGCACCCTTCCCGGACCCGACGGGCGTTGGCGCTGGTTCGGCATGCAGTACTACGTCAACCCCTGAACCCCGATGTACCGCGACAACACACTTCTGAAACGCCTGCGGGACGGCCAGTCCTGTATCGGCGGCTGGCTTGCGCTCGGCAACGCGATGGCCGCCGAGGTGATGAGCCTCGCCGGATTCGACGCGCTGGTGATCGACCACGAGCACGGCGCCGGGACGCTGACGGACGCAACCGCCCAGATGCAGGCCGCAGCCGCCGCCGGCCCGACCCTGATCGTGCGGGTGCCCTCGCACGACCCCGACTACATCAAACGCGTCCTCGATGCCGGCGCCGAGGGCGTAATGGTGCCGGCGGTGGAAACCGTCGCCCAGGCCGAGGCCATTGCCGCGGCTTGCCGCTATCCGCCCAAGGGCCGGCGCGGCGCGGCGTTCACTCTGGCCCGGGCGGCCGACTATGGCGCCCGCGGCGAAGACTACGCCCGCACCATCGGCGACAACCTGCTGGTGATCTGCCAGATCGAATCGGAAGCCGCGGTCGCCCAGGCCCAAGCCATCGGCGCCGTCGACGGGATCGATATGCTGTTCGTGGGACCGCTGGATCTTTCCGGCAACGTCGGCCGGCTGGGACAGTTTGACGACGCGGTGGTGCGCGATGCCGTCGCCCGCGCCGAGGCCGCAATCAAGACAAGCGGCACGTGGCTGGGGGGGATCGATCCGGAGCCGGGCGGCGGCCGCCGTCTGCTGGAACGGGGATACGATTTTGCGGTCGTCGCTGCCGATGCGCTGCTGATTCGCGACGGCGCGGCGGCGGCGATCAGCCAGAGCCGGTACCAAGACTAAAAGCAAGGGCAACATCCCGAAGGCTTGAACCGGCGTGGCTCAGGCCCTTCGGGTAAAATCACTCACCTTGTCGAGCAATCAGAGGAACTTTGTCCGTTCGGTGATCGCCGATTGCCGGTCCCGCTGAACGGATGTGGCTCCACTCGCCCGACCGCGGACCGGGCGCCCGACGTCAGTTCCTGAGTTCGGCCGAATCGAGACTGCCGAGGCCGTTGGAGCGCATGAGAAGTTGCAGCGTCCCGATATAGTCTTCGCCGCGCTCGGAATATCGCACCAACGTCTCGGCCAGCGCATACCCGTCGAGCGGCTGACCGGCGGCGCGCATCGCCGCGCGGGCGGTGCGGAATTTGCGGTAGGCGCGGTGCCGGTTCAGGTTCTGCAGGTAGAGTTTGACCGACTGGTGCAGGTGGTCGAAGGACCGGACCTCGTGATTGGCGCCATCGTCGCGCCGGGCCGGGACGATGCCGGCACCGTCGGTAAAGGTCCACTGCCCGAACACCGCATTACCCTGCAAGGCAAACCGCGACGTGCCCCATCCCGATTCCTCGATCGATTGGGCGACGGCGAGTGAGGGCGGAACGGCGTCGAGGCGCAACAGCAACCCGTCGAAATCGTCGGCGGCAACGCGGTAGCGCTGCGTCATATCGGTCAGCCAGGCGGCATCGGCCGGGCGCAGGCGTTTTCCTTCGAAGAGCCGTGCGATGTGCCCCTCGGCGCGGGCGCGGTCTTCGAGGATTTGCTCGTTGGCGCGAAGCACCAGCGGCAGAATGAGCTTGATATAGAGCACCTTGCGCGCAGATACCGAAGTGAGGTCGGATAGATCGTGCGGCAGGCTGGTGAGATAGAGCCTCGGCACCTGGACCGCGCCGTCCTGCACCGCGGCGAGCGAATAGCCGACAGCGGAAAACGTTTCGATCAGAGCCGATGAATCGGGAACCAGAACCGGGTCGGTTACAACTCTGGCAAGCCCGACAAGGTCCTGCACCGCCGGACCGGTCAGGGCCGGTATTCCCGCGGGCGCCTTAATGAGTGTTAGCGCCCGGGCGGCAAAGTCTTCCGGACCCGGACGCGCCGCCACCGCAAACTCGATTCCGGAAAACGCCGCGACATAGGTGGCCACCACGGCAACGCCGAGCAGCCCGAAGGCGGCTTTCTCGAAACGATCAACTAAGAATTTGGGCGCAAACTGCATGGATCCGGACTGTGCAGACCGCGGGATCTGCCGGAAGATAGTCAAACCGCTTGTGGCGGGCAAGCCGCAAGACGGCAACTTCGAAAGGAAAAACCCCAGGTGTGGGGACCGGGCAACGGCTCTAGATTTGCCGCACTTCAACCACTTCCGGAATATAATGCCGTAACAGGTTCTCAATTCCGTGTTTCAGGGTCATGGTTGACGATGGGCACCCGGCACAGGCGCCCTGCATGTGGAGCGAGACGATCCCCTGATCGTAGCCGTGGAAAATGATGTCGCCGCCGTCCTGCGCCACCGCCGGGCGCACGCGGGTGTCGAGCAGTTCCTTGATCTGGGCCACGATGTCCGAATTTTCGCCTTCGCCCGCGCCCCCGGCCGTATCGCCCCCGGCCGCATCGCCGTCGTCCACAATGACCGGATGGCCGGCGGTGAAGTGCTCCATGATGATGCCGAGAATGGAAGGCTTGAGGTGCAGCCAGTCGCTGCCGCCATCTTTGCTGACGGTGATGAAGTCGGTCCCGAAAAATACACCGGTCACGCCCTCGGTGCCGAATAACCGCTGCGCCAACGGCGAGCGACCGGCTTCATCGGGCGAGGTGAAATTGGCGGTGCCGGTCGGCATTACGTCGTCGCCGGGAATGAATTTCAGGGTTTCCGGGTTGGGGGTCGCTTCGGTCTGAATAAACATCCGCCGTCTCTTTCGGGTAATTGCCGGGGCCAAGTGCCAAGTGCCATAGTTGGGGCAGTGGGCGCGGATTACAAGCGCAACCTGAGTAGGGACTTTGCCGGCGCGGGACCGGGACAATCCTCTGTTTTCAAACCCTTAGAGCTTTTCCCCTTCGCATGCGCTTACGCGAAAAGCTCTACCCTTTGACATAGTACGCAAATCGTCGTCGCCGGCGATTCCGCCGGCTCGGGATTTGCGCTCGGGGTAACTTTCGGTCTCGCCGGTCGCCGGGCGCCCCTGAAGTCGCGCCGCCATCCGGGCCAAGGGCACCCTCAGGTGAGCTCGTCGATCTGGCTTTCGGTGAGGTTGCCTGGGACCACCGTGACCGGAATATGCATCGCGCCCGCCATCTTGCCGGCGAGCAGGCTCACCAGCGGCCCTGGCCCCTCCGACCCGGCCGCCGCCGCCAGTACCAAAATCCGGATGTCCGGGTCTTCTTCGATCAGGGCCAGAATCATGTCGCGGGGGTCGCCTTCGCGCACCACGAGCTCGGGGCGGATGTCAACGAATTCGTGGACTTCGGTGGCAAGCGTTTGCAGGAGCTGTTCGGATTCTTCCATCGCCTCGTCCCGCATCCGCTCTTCGACCGCGATCCAGTGCTGGAAATCGGCGGGTGGGTTGACGCGCAGGAAGGTCATGCCGCCGCCCGTGTGTTTGGCGCGCCGTGCCGCGAAACGCAGCGCCAGGCGGCATTCCGGGGTGTCGTCGACGACCACCAGAAATTTCCGCAACCCGGATGTGGTTTCGTTCATGCCTGGCCTCGCATTGGATTCCCCACCGTTTGTACCCGCTTTCCTCGTGGACGCAGGTCCGCGCCCGGCTATTTCAGCAGGATATTGGTGATTTCACGCAGTTGCGTGCGCGCCCGCAAGAGAAAAAAGCCCTGGGCCGCCAAATGGCTGGGCAGGAACTGGGCGTCGGGGGCCGCGTTTATAACGACCCCAGGCTGTAATCCCGCCGCCTGGCCCATCGAATTCGAGAGCTGATCCCAGGCGGTGCCGAGTTCGCGTTCGTCGATGACGCTGGCGAAATCGCGCCTGAGTTCGCGCAAAAGCATGAAATAGGCGTAAAGCTGGCCCTTGACGTTGTAGAGAATATCGTCGGCATTGCGGTCGAAAAGGGCCGGGCCGTCGTTGAGGCGAATCTCAAGGGCCGCCGAGGACGACCCGAGGTCGGCGGCGATGCGGTCGAGGGTTGCCAGCAGATTGTCCGAGCGCCGCTCGAACACCGCCTCGCCCGCCGCGAGACGCCGGTTGTAGGTCAGCAGCGCCTGGCGCGCCTTGCGGTACTGGGCCTCCGAGGTTGCCGTCGGCGCGACCGAGGTCGAAAAATCGAAAACCCATTTGGTGCCGGAATATTGCAGTAGCCCGGCGGCTTCCTGCAGGTCGGTGTCGGCCGCCGACGAGCCGCGGGTGCGCCCGATCTGATCGGTCAGTTCGAAGGCGAACCGCGCCAGGGCGGCGACGATGCCCTGCTGGAAATGGGGCATGTTGTCGAGTTGCGAGGACGGCATGAAAAACGGATCGTTGGCGCGCCAGCCATTGCGGTTGACCTCGCGGTCGATCAAGGCGGCGGCGATGGCGACGGCGTGGCTTTCGCCTGCCGCGACCGGCGCAGTGAAGTCGAGATCGTCGTCGATCTTGTGCACGATCATCATGCCGATCGGGTAGTAGAGCACGGCAATCGCCAACAGCAGCGCGATCCCGCGGACGATCCACCGGCCGCGGCCGCGAAAAGCACCGCCGATACGGCCGAGGCGGGGGAACCGGCGTGTCTTTTCATCGGTCGCGTCGTAGATGTCGGCGCCGACCGGCCGGGCGCCGTAAGGATCGGGCACGGAGGGATCGGGCACGGGAGAATCCGACATGAGGCGCGCCTTTCATTGAGCGGGCGGACGGCCGGGCCCGCAGCCTGCGGAATCTTAGGTATGGGGCGGCGGCGCCCCGATCAAGGCCGCGTCAGGGCCGCAGGAACCCGACGATGTCCTTGACTTCGCTCAAGATCGGGGCCGACAGGTCGCTCGCCTTGTCGGCGCCGGCACGCAAGACCCCGTCGACATATCCGGGATCGTCCACCAGGCGGCGCATTTCGGTAGTGATCGGGGACAGGGTATCAATCGCAAGCGCGGTCAGTTCTTCCTTGAATACCGAGAACGTGGCGCCGGCGTAACGGCGGCAGACCTCGTCACTCGAAATGTCGGCGAGGGCGGCAAAAATGCCGACCAGATTGGCGGCTTCGGCACGGTCGCCAAGGCCCTTGACGTCGCCCGGCAGCGGATCCGGATCGGTTCGCGCCTTGCGTATCTTGAGGGCGATCTCGTCGGCGCTGTCGGTCAGGTTGATGCGCGAATAATCCGAGGCGTCGGACTTGCTCATCTTGCTGGCGCCGTCGCGAAGCGACATCACCCGCGTCGCTTCGCCGAAGATCAGCGGCTCGGTCAGCGGGAAGAACTCGATCCCGTAGGCAGAATTGAACGACTGCGCGATGTCGCGGGTGAGTTCGAGGTGTTGCTTTTGGTCCTCGCCCACCGGCACGTGGGTCGCCTTGTACACGAGTATGTCGGCCGCCATCAGCGTCGGATAGACGTAAAGGCCGACCGAGGCGTTCTCGCGGTGCTTGCCCGCCTTCTCTTTGAACTGGGTCATGCGATTGAGCCAGCCGAGCTTTGCCACGCAACTGAAAATCCAGGCGAGTTCGGCGTGCGCCGGGACCTGACTCTGGTTGAAAAGAATGCTTTTCGAGGTGTCGATGCCGGCTGCCATCAGACTCGCCGCGGCTTCGCGGGTGCTGGCGCGGAGTTCTGCCGGGTCCTGCGGCTGGGTGATCGCATGCAGATCGACGACGCAGTAGATGCACTCGTAATCGGCCTGGAGGCGGACCCAGTTGCGGATCGCGCCGAGGTAATTACCGAGATGCAGGTTGCCCGTGGGCTGGATGCCGGAAAAGATTCGGTTCATTGGAAATCGCCGCCGAAAAACGGCGCTTTTATCGCGCGCGTGCCGGGGTGGGTCAAGACAGGGCCTAGCGCTCCCGTTCGAGGCATTGAGTCACACTTTGTATAGGTGTTTTCCAAATCAGGATGCACAAAAAATTTGATTTACGGGATTGATTGCGGCGGACGCGATGGCCGACTCAACATTTCTTCTGGCGCAGTGCTCATATTCATGACCTTGAGGGAGGCCATCGCGGCCGAGCGGGAACAAGGCCGTGCCGCTCGACGGCGAACCCGGTCGGCGCCGCCTGTTTGCCTCGCCGCCGACGAACCAGCCGAACGGGCCGCCGGATCCGGTTCCGCACCCTCGATCCTATCCGGAGGCGCGTGGACGCAATAGCGACCTGAGTTCACCGAGCCGGGCCGCGCCTGTAATCTGCGCCACCAGCGCAAAGACGATCCCCCCGCCGACGACCAAAATTGCGAGCGTGCCGAAGCGTTCGCCGTCATACCCGGCGGCAAGCCTTTCGAGCCCCAACCGTCCGGCCCAGAGCGCCACCGCCAAGACCAGGGCCGCGAACGCGATGCGCGGGACCCGGCGGCGCAGCCGAGGATCGATCTTGAGGAACCCACGCCGGCGCAGACCCCACGCCAGCAGAATGGCGTTGAGCCAGGCCGCGATCGCCGTCGCGAGCGCCAGCCCGACGTGCTGCAACGGCCCCATCAGGATCAGATTGAGGACAAGATTGACGACCATGCTGAGAACCGCGATCCGCACCGGGGTCTTGGTGTCTTTGCGCGCGAAATATCCGGGCGTCAGTACCTTGATCAGGACGTAGGCCGGAAGGCCCACCGAGTAGGCCGTCAACGCCGCAGCCGTGGCGCTTGCGGCCGAAGCATCGAAAGCGCCGCGTTGGAACAGCCCCGTAATAACCGGAGCCGCAATCACCATCAACGCCGCGGCCGCTGGCAGCGTAAACAACAGGGCCGCCTCGATGGCGCGGTTTTGGCTGTTCGCCGCCGCGTCCCCCTCGCCCGCCGCCACCTGGCGCGACAACAACGGCAGCAACGCCGTGCCGACGGCAACCCCGATCACGCCGACCGGCAACTGGTTGACCCGGTCGGCAAAATACAAAAAGGAGATCGACCCCTCCGGCAGCAACGAAGCGATGACGACGTCGACCAGCAGATTGATCTGCACGACGCCGGCGCCGATCACGCCCGGCAACATCAGGCGCAGCAGTTCCTTCACGCGCGGCGTCAGGCGCGGCCGCGGCAGCCGGATCGAAAGACCGGCGCGCGCCATCGCCGCCAATAACCAGACGAACTGGATGATTCCGGCCGCCGCCACGCCCCAGGCGAGCGCATGCCCCGTCGTCGGCAGGTAGGGCACGGCCAGCAGCAGCGCCCCGATCAGGGTCAGGTTCAAGAGGATCGGCGTTGCCGCCGCCGCGGCGAAGCGCCCGGCGCTATTGAGAATCCCCCCCATCAGCGAAACCAGACTGATGAACAGGAGATAGGGAAACGTAAGGCGGGTAAATTCGACGGCGAGGTCGAACTTTTCCGGGTTGGCCGCAAAGCCCGGTGCAAGTCCGTACATCGCCCACGGCATCGCGATCTGGAGTGCGGTCACGAACACGAACAGCACGACCACCATCACCGCCAACGCTTCGCCCGCGAAAGCACGCGCGGCCTCACGCCCGTCGGTCGTCATCAGCCCCGAGAACATCGGTACGAAGGCGGCATTGAAGGCCCCTTCGGCAAAAAGGCGGCGGAAGAAGTTCGGCACCTTGAAGGCGACGAAGAAGGCATCCGAAACGAGACCGGCCCCGAGGAACGAGGCGATAAGGATGTCGCGCACGAAACCCAGCACCCGGCTTGCCAGGGTGAAGCTGCCGACGGTCGCGATGCTTCGGATAAGAGTCATGGGCCTCTCGGACCCGGCGCGGCGCTGGACGACCGGCGGGGCGCGCGCACCCTTAACCCCGATTGGAGCACGAGTATGGCGGCACCGGCCTGCTATTCAGCGGCATCGGCAGTATCGGCAGCGCGAATCGTCGGCGGCCCGGCATCGGCTTTCAGCACCTGCATCAGGTCTTTGCGGACCCGGTCCAGTTTTGAACTTTGCGTCACCTTCAGCCCGAATACATCCTTGACGTAGAAAACATCGACCGCGCGTTCGCCGTAGGTCGTGATGTGAGCGCTGGCGATCGACAGGCCCAGTTGCGAGATCACCTTGGTAACCGCGTACAGGAGGCCGGCCCGGTCGCGGCCGTTGACCTCGATCACGGTGTGCAGATTACTGGCCTTGTTGTCGATCAGGACGCGCGGCCGCACGGTAAAGACCGAAGCGCGCGGCGGCAGGCCCGACCCGCGCTCGGCCAACGTCCGGTCGAGATCGATGGCGGCGTTGAGCGAATCGTCGATCATTCGTTTGAGGCGCGCCGCGCTCTCGAACGGCTGCTTGCCGCGATCCTGGATCGTAAACGTGTCCAGCGCCATTCCGTCGGTGGTGGTGTGAATCTTGGCATCGACAATATTGCCGCCGGTGGCAACGATGGCGCCGGCGAGGCGCGCGAACAGCCCGGGATGGTCCTGCGCATAGACCGTCACCTCTGTCACGCCGCGCGCGTAATCGGCGTACGCATCGACCGAAAGCGGACGATCGGCGCAGTCGGCGGCGCTGATCATCTCGGTATGACGGGCCTGGGTACCGTGATCGGTCGAGAGCCAGTAAGATTCGGGGCAGCGCGCAAAATGCGCGTCAATCCCGGCCACCGGCCAGTCCGTCAAACGCGCGACCAGGGAATCGCGGGCCTCGGCCAGCCGCTCTTTGCGGCGCGAGGCCGCATGACCGCCCGACATCGCCTCTTCCGTCAGGTAAAAGAGCTCGCGCAGCAGTTCGCCCTTCCAGTTGTTCCAGCGGCCCGGCCCGACGGCGCGAATGTCGGCCACCGTCAGCGCCACCAGAAGCCGCAGGCGTTCGGGGCTTTGCACCAGTTCGACGAAATCGCTGATGGTCTTGGGGTCGTAGAGGTCGCGTTTGAAGGCGATGTGACTCATCGCCAGGTGATAGCGCACCAGCCACGATACCGTTTCCACCTCTTCATCTTCGAGTCCGAGGCGCGGCCCGAGCTCGAGCGCCACCTCGGCGCCCAGTTCCGAATGATTGCCGCCGCGGCCCTTGGCGATGTCGTGCAGCAATACGGCGAGATAGAGAACGCGCCGCGACAGGACCATCTGAATGACGCCCGTGGACAGCGGATGATCCTTGGAATGCAGGCCGCGCTCGATCTCCGAGAGCACGCCGATCGCGCGGATGGTGTGCTCGTCCACGGTATAGACATGGTACATGTCGTGCTGGGTTTGGGCGACGACGCGGCCGAAGTCGGGAACGAAACGGCCGAACACGCCGGCCTCGTTCATGCGCTTGAGAGCGGTTGCCGGATCCGTGCGCGAGGTCAGCATCTCCATGAAAAGGCGGTTGGCTTCCGGGTCGGTGCGTACGCCGTCGTCGAGATGTTTGAGGTTGCGGGTGATCAGTTTCAGCGCGTGCGGATGAATATCGCGCTCGGCAACCTGCGCGACCCGGAACAGGCGCAGCATGGCGACCGGATCGCGGGCGAAGGTTTCGTCGTCGGTGACGTTGAGGCGCCCGCCTTCGTCGGCAAAGCCCTCGAGGTCGCGCTGGAACAGGCCGAACCGGGCAAGACTGAGTCGCGGCTTGCGCCGGTGCTGGTCTTCGAGCGCGGCGCAAAATATGCGCGTCAGGTCGCCCACGTCCTTGGCGACCAGGTAGTAGTGCTTCATGAACCGTTCGACGGCACGGGTGCGCGCGTTTTCCCGGTAGCCAAGGTGCGCGGCGAGATCGATCTGGGCATCGAACGTCAGACGTTCCTCGGCGCGGCCGGCGCGATAGTGAAGGTGGCAGCGCACGTTCCAGAGGAACGATTCGGTACGCTGGAAGCGATTCAATTCGGCCCGCGTCAAAACCCCCTTGGCGACGAGATCGGCAATCTCTTCAACGCCATAGAGGTATTTGCCGATCCAGAACAGCGTGTGAAGATCGCGCAACCCGCCTTTGCTTTCCTTGATGTTGGGTTCGAGGAGATAGCGGGAATCGCCGAGCCGCTGGTGGCGGGCATCGCGCTCGGCGAGCTTGGCCTCGACAAAATCGAGGCCCGTCCCTTCGGCGATCTCGGAGATAAAGCGGCGACGCAATTCGTCGTAGAGGTCGCGGTCGCCCCAGACGTAGCGCGATTCCAAAAGTGCGGTGCGGATCGAATAATCCCTGCGGCCGAGGCGCACACATTCGTCGATCGAGCGCGTCGCCTGGCCCACGGTCAGGCCAAGATCCCACAGCATGTACAATATGTATTCGATCGTCTGTTCGGCCCAGGCCGTGAGTTTGTAGGGGTGGAGGAACAGCAGGTCGACATCCGAAAAGGGCGCCATTTCGCGGCGCCCGTAGCCGCCGACGGCGACGATGCCGAGGCGCTCGCCCGCGGTCGGATTGGTGGCGCGGTAGACATGCCACCACACGTGGTCGTAAAGCGTCCGCACCAGTTGATCGATCAGGAAAGTCTGGGCGCGCGCGGTTTCGGTCCCGCGGGTCCCGGCTTCGAAATGGCGGCGGATTTCGGCGCGTCCCGTTTCCAGGGCCTCGCGCACCAGTTCAAGCGCCATCGCCCGCCCTGCCGCCGATTTGGGATCGCGCTCCTCGGCGATGGCGTCGAGCCGGGCCGACAGCGCCTCGCGGTTGATGACCTCGCGCGGTTCGGGAATCCGTTTCATGGCACCCTAGGTGCTCCCAATCGGACCGAAATTCAAGAAAATGAAGGTTTTGGCGCTAGAAATCGGGGATATCCGGCGCCGGAACCCGGTTGCCGCGAGCGGCGCGGCGTTCGGCGGCGCGGGCCTGCGACGCCTGGGCCCGCGCACGCCCTTGCGCGCCCCGCAACCCGGAATCCGAACTCGGGACCGCATCGACCAGCACGACCGAATCCCCCTCCGCCGAAATATCTACCGCCCGGCCGGCCGCCACCGCCACTGGAGCCGCCGCGCGCGGCGTCACATCGACTGCGCCTTCAAACACCGCGACCGACGTTTCGCCGTCGTCTACGGTCACCTCGAAAACGGTGCCGCGGATACCGATGGTGGCAACCGGAGTTTCGATGCGGAAGCCCGCTTTCGGCATTAATCCGCTGGCAATGCGGATGATCCCGACCTGAAGCCGCAACACCAGCGCATCAGACCCGGTGCCGCCTTCGTAGATGAACTGTTCCAGCACCAGACGGCTGTTCTCGCCGAGCCGCAGATCGGTCTGGTCGCGGAACACGACGTGGAGGGCGTCGGCGGCAAAAGTCTCGACCGCCTCGTCGCGAAAAACGGAATCGTCGAGGGTGAGATCGCGGCGCTCGGCGCCAGGCGGGGTGCCGGCCGCCGCCGCAACATCGAACACCGTGCCGATCCCCTCGGCTGAGGCCTGGGCAAGCGCCGGGCCTGTCGCCCCGGCCATCAGGACGGAAGCGCAAACAGCGCCAACAGCGGCCCACCACCAGTGGCCGGTTTTCCCCATGTGCCATTCCGGGCGCGAACCACGGCCTCCCAATTCCGTGAATTGCCGCTCCAGTCTAGCACGCCGCGGATGCGGAAGAGTCCAGAGCGCCAATATTTCCGGGTCTGAACGGTGCCGCCTGATTCGGCCGGATTGTGACCGCCGTCACTCCCCGGAGGCCCAGAAAAGCCCAAATTTTTGGGTTCGGCGAGATAGGGGCGCCGGGCCGGGATAGTCTAACTATCAAAGGCGAACGGATATGGTGCGGACACTCGGCGACGACCGCTCCAGAACTTCCCGCGGTTCGTTCCGCGCTGCGCTCTTGGGCTCGGTGGCGCTGATCGGCATTGCGGCGCTCGCCCTGCCGGTCGGCTTCGACCCGGGCGGGGGGGGGCGTTCACTTTCAATTCGGCCGCGGCCCAAGGGGTTGGCGGCGGTCCGCCTGACGGAGTCGGCGGCGGTCCGCCTGATGGGGTCGGCGGCGGCGAAGGCGACGAGGGCGGCGACGGCGACGGCGGCGGCGACGAGGGTGACGGCGGCGACGAGGGCGGCGAGGGCGACGAGGGCGGCGAGGGTGACGGCGACGGCGACGATGATGATGATGACGATGACCTGGTCTTCGGCGGCGACATCCTTGATCTCTAACCGTCCGCGTTCCCGGGACGAATAAACCGGCAAGCCGTCTCGCCAAGCGGTGACGGCAAAAGCCCGCCCCTCAAGGCCGGGTTTTTTCGCGGCCGCAGGGTCGGGTGGCCGGGCCACGCGACCGCGTCTGCAATCGCCGGCCCGTGCTCGCGCCGCCGCGGCTGCGTTTGACCACCTCACGCCACCCCGATAGGGTCGGGATACGGGGGAATATGGCGGCCCGCCCGGTCGTGGTTCGATTTCGATATTTGGTCTCGATGAATTTGGGACCACGGGTTGGAAAGAATTGAGCCCACCAGGGAAGTTGGCTTAGGGGTGCGGGCTGACATCGAGGGTCGACATGTCAAATTGCACCACAAGGAGCCGCACCCCATGAGCGATGACGACGCCCGGACTTCGGGCCCGGTCCAAGCTCCGTCGCTTGTCATTCCCCTGGTTCTGCTGATCGGCGGCGGGATCGCGTACGGCAGTATTTTTTCGGCCAACCGCATCGCCTTCGAAGCGGGTTTTCCGTTCATTTCCTTTTCGTTCTGGCAGAGCCTGTTCGGCTGTCTCGGCCTGCTGATCGTCTCAGTGGCGATGCGCGCCTTGCCCCAGGTGAAGTTCGCCCATATCCGCGTGTACGGTTTGACGGCGGTAATCGGGTTCAGCATCCCGCTGGTGGCTCTTACGTTCGTTGCCGGAAAGTTGCCGCCCGGGGTTATCTCGCTGGCGTTAACGCTGACGCCCTCGTTCACCTATTTGTTTGCGCTGGCGCTGCGCTCGGACAAGTGGCGGCTGGTCAGTGTAGGCGGCATTCTGTTTGGTCTCGCTGGCGTGCTGGTTATCATTCTGCCGCGCGAGAGCCTCGGCACCGGCATCGCCGCGGGCTGGCTGATCCTGGCGGTGGTCGCGCCGTTGGGCTATGCGATCAACAATGTGATGATTCCGTTCATTCGCCCGCCGGCGACAACGTCGATGCAGCTTTCGACGGGCGTTCTTCTGGTGGCGTCGCTGGTACTGCTACCGGTGATGCTTATCGTCGATGGGCCGGTTTTGGTGACCGATTACTCCGGCGTGGCGATCTGGGCGACGCTGTGGGCGGGCGCCGCCAACGTCATCATTTTCCTGGTTTTGTTCGAGATTATCCGCCGGGCCGGGCCGGTGTTCTTCTCCCAGTTCAACTATGTGGTCGTGGCGGCGAGCGTGATCTGGGCGTTCCTGATCTTTACCGATACCTTCACCCTCTGGGTGTGGGGCGCGATTGCCCTGATGGCGGTGGGTCTGGTGCTCGCCAACAAGGGCGCCAACGAGGGGATCAAAGAAGCCGCGCACGCTGCGAACGCAGGGCACGCAGCGGACTGAAACGTTTCGTTCCCGCACCCGTGACCGCGCCACCGCCATGACGGCTCCCGCCCAAGACGCACCGCACCGGGCATCGCTGATCTTTCCGCTTGTCCTTCTGGTGGGCGGCGCCTCGATTTACGGCAGCATCTTCGCCGCCAACAAGATCGTCGCCGAGGCAGGCGTGCCGCCGATGGCTTATGTGTTCTGGCAGTCCGTCGGCGGCGGGTTGATTTTGTTCGTGCTGAGCGCATTGACCCGGCAGCTGCCGCCCGTCTCTTACCGCCACCTGCGCCAGTACGCGGTGACGTCTACGCTCGGCGTCGTGATACCGGTGATCGTGCTCGCCATCGTCGCGGCGAAGCTGCAAGCGGGTGTGGTGACGCTGCTGATCACGCTGACGCCGGCGATAACCTATCTTTATGCGATGTTGTTCCGGGTCGAACGGTTCCGCTGGCTCGGCATCGGCGGCGTCGTGTTCGGGTTGGGCGGCGTCGCGCTGATCGTCCTGCCCGAGGGAAGCCTGACCGCCGCCGGCGACGCGGGCTGGGTTTTGCTCTTGCTGATCGTGCCGTTCTGTTTTGCCACCAACAATATCTTCGTAGCGCTGGTAAGTCCGCCGCGGACCTCGTCGCTGATGCTGGCCTGCGGACTGGTGCTGGCGGCGGCGCTGATCTCGTTGGTGGTGATGCTGATCGGCGAGGGATTCTACGGGTTCTGGGAGGCGCCTGCGTCCGGGTCCTGGGGCATCCTGTGGGCGAGCGGCGTCAACGCGGTCACCTTCTTCTGCATGTTCGAGATTATCCGCCGCACCGGGCCGGTATTTTTCGCGCAGTACAACTACGTGATCGTGATCGCCGGACTGATCTGGTCGCTGGTGCTGTTCGACGAAAACCTCAGCGCCTGGATCTGGATCGCGTTCGCGGTGATGCTCGTGGGTCTCGGACTTGCCAACGAAGCGGCCCGGCGCGGGGTGCGCGAACGCGAAGCGCTGGCGGATACGCCCGCAGGATAACCGCCATGTCGCTGTTGGCCGTCATCGACGTGCAACGGGGCTTCATCAACGAATGGACCGGACACATTCCGGCCGCGGTCGAGGCCGCGCAGGCCGGCTTTGACCGGGTGTTCGTGTCGCGCTTCGTTAATCTGCCCGATTCGCCCTACCGCCGCCTGATCGGCTGGGAGCGTTTTTCGCCGGGTTCGCCCGAGACGGCGCTCGCATTTGCGCCGCGCCCTGATGCGATGTGCTACGAAAAATCGATCTACAGCGCCCTCACGCCCGGACTGTTGGCGGCGGCGCGCGATCAACCGGATCTCGCCGTCCATCTGTGCGGGATCGCGACCGACAACTGCGTCCTCAAGACGGCGGCGGATCTGTTCGAGGCGGGGATACTGCCTGTCGTCCACGCCGATTGGTGCGCAAGCCACGGCGGCGCCGACTTCCACCAGACCGGGCTTGCGATTCTGCGACGGCTGATCGGCGACGCGCAGGTGGTCTAGGCGTTTTTGCCGCGCGCGCGGCGCCCGGTGGCGACATAGACGCCGGCGAAGATCAGCGCGATCCCCGCGAGGTGATAAAGCAGGAACGGTTCGCCCAGCAGCAGAACCCCGAACACAGCGCCCCACACCGGCAGCAGGTAATAGAACACCGAAGCGCGGTTGGGGCCGACCTGAAGAACGGCGCGGTTCCAGAATACATAGGCCAGCAGCGACGGAAACAGCCCGACGTAGCCGATGGTCGAGAGCGTACGGAGGTTGACCGCAAAGGTCTTGCCTTGGCTGAGCTCGAACCCATAGACCACCGCCACGAACAATATCCCGACCATGAACGTAACCAAGATGAACACGAGCGGATCGAGCGCCACCGGGCGGAAGCGCAACAGCGCCGTGTACGCGGCCCAGGCGGCGATCGCCGGCAGCATCAGCATGTCGCCGAAATTGAATTGGAGCCCCAACAGCACCGAGAGGTCGCCGCGGGCAAGAATGACGACGACGCCCGCGAATGACACCGCGAGCCCGACAGCGCCGAGGCCGGATAAGCGGTCGCGCACCAGAATCCAGGCTGCAAAAGCGGTCGCGGCGGGCACGATCCCGTTGATCAGCGAGGCGTTGACGGCGCTGGTGCGGGTCAGTGCCAGATAGAGCATCGTGTTGAAAACCGCGACGCCCAGAAACGAAAGCAACAGAAGAATCTTCCAGTGACGGCGCACGATGGACCGTTGGCGCCACAACGCGGGGCCCGCGAACGGCATCAGCAGCAGGATCGCCAGAAACCAGCGCCAGAACGTGAGTGCCACCGGCGGCATCTCCGATCCGACCGCGCTGCGGCCGACGACCACGTTGAGTCCCCAAAAAAGGGTCGTCAGGACCAACAGCAAATAGGGATTGGCCAGCGTGTCGAGGAGGCTGCGCGGGGGCGGCGGGGTCATGGCGGGTTCACGGGTTTGCGCCCACGCGGGCGCGCGCTGGCGGCACACCGTAGGTGCGGCCCCGGTGGCGCGCAAGCGGTGATTGGAATCCGGAACGTTAGAGCGCGCGCTTGCGTGCGGCCATCCAAACACCGGCAAGGATCAGCGCGATTCCGACGGCATGAAAGACCTGAAACTGTTCGTCCAGAAAAATCATCGCCAGCGCAACGCTGAAAATTGGCATCAGATAATTGAACTGCGTCGCTCGGTTCGCGCCTAGTTTCGCGACTCCGTAGTTGAAGAACACGAACGCCAAGACGGACGCGAACACGGCGAGGTACAGGATTCCGGCCAGCGATCCCGTCGACACCGCCATCGTCCGGCCCGACAGGACTTCGGCGGCAAACAGCGGCACCAGAAGCACGGTCCCGAGCGCCGTGATCGCGAACAGGAACCCCACCGGGTCAAGTTTCACCGGCAAGCGGCGCAGGAATACCGTGTAGACCGACCAGCACAACACCGCCGCCAGCGTAATCAAGTCGCCGAGGTTGAGGTCCAGCGCGATAACCGCTGCCAGGTCGCCCTTGAATATGATGACGACGACGCCAAGGAAGGCCGCCGCCATACCGAAGGTGGCGCGGCGCCTGACGGTTTCGCCCAGCGCGATCCACGCGATCAGCACGGTAACGGCCGGGATCGCGGTCGTCACCAGCGATACATGAATGACGGTCGTCGTCTGAAGGGCAAGGTAGAGAAGCGAGTTGAACAGGGCCACACTGAGAAGTGCGAGCCCGCCGACAAGCCGCCAGTGGCGCGCATAGACCGCGCGCTCGGCCCAGAACGGCCGCCACCCGAATGGCAACAGGATCAGCAGCGCTACCGACCAGCGCCAGAACGAAAGATGCATCGGCGGCACCAGATCGACGAGGCCGCGGGCGATCACCGAATTTCCGGACCAGAACAGCATGGTCAGCAACAACAACAGATAGGGCGAAGTAAGGGCCGCGCGCGCACCTTTGGCCGGGGCGGCGCCGGTCACGGGCCGCACTCCCGGCCGCGGACCCCCTCGCCGCTATTCATTGCCCGGCAGCAGTTTCTTGAGGTGGTAGAGCGCCTCGAGCGCGGCCCGCGGGGTCAGTTCGTCGGGACGGATTTCGGCGAGCGCCGCGATCAGTTCGGAGCGCGCATCGGCGGGCGGTTTTTCAGGGACGGCCGAAAACAGCGGCAGATCGTCGGCAAGCCGCGCCACCGCGCTTCCTTGTTCGCCACGCTCGAGGGTGTGAAGCACAGCTTCGGCGCGCGCCAACACCGCGTCCGGCAGGCCCGCAAGGCGCGCGACGGCGATGCCATAGCTGCGATCGGCGGTACCCGGCACGATCTCGTGCAGGAACACCACGTCCCCTTCCCATTCCTTGACCCGCATCGCCCAGGTCGAAAGCCGCGCCAGCTTCGCCGCCAGCATCGTCAGTTCGTGATAGTGGGTCGCGAACAGGGTGCGGCAACGGTTGACGTCGTGCAGGTGCTCGACTGCGGCCCAGGCGATGGAGAGGCCGTCGAAAGTTGCCGTGCCGCGGCCGATTTCGTCGAGGATCACCAGCGAGCGGGCGCCCGCGCGATTGAGGATCGCGGCCGCTTCGACCATCTCGACCATGAACGTGGACCGGCCGCGGGCAAGATCGTCAGCGGCGCCGACGCGGCTGAACAGCCGGTCGACGACGCCGATGGTGGCCGATTTGGCCGGCACGAACGATCCCATCTGGGCAAGAATCGCGATCAGTGCATTCTGCCGCAGGAAGGTGCTCTTGCCCGCCATGTTGGGGCCGGTGACGAGCCACAGGTTGGCGTCGGGCCCGAGGTCGCAGCCATTGGTGATGAAGGGCCGCTCGTGGGCGGCGCCGAGGGCAGTTTCGACCACCGGATGGCGCCCGCCTTCGATCTGGAACGCGACGCTTCCATCAACCCGCGGCCGGACGTAACGCCGCTGTATCGCAGTCTCGGCCAGCGCGGCGGTGGCGTCGAGTTCGGCCAGCGCCCGCGCGGCGCTGAGAATCGGCTCCGCCGCCGCGGTGGTTTCGGCAGCCAGCGTTTCGAACATCCTCAGTTCGAGAGCCAGCGCGCGATCGGCTGCCGAACTGATTTTGCCTTCGAGTTCGCCCAGTTCGACAGTGGTAAACCGCACCGCGCTGGCAAGCGTCTGACGGTGCATGAACGGGCCGTCCGCGGCCATCAGTTTGTCGGCGTGGGTCGGCGTCGTCTCGACGAAATAGCCAAGCACGTTGTTGTGCCGCACCTTGAGCGAGGGAATACCGGTCAAATCGCGGTAGCGCGCCTGAAGGTTTCCGGTCAGGCGGCGGTTTTCATCGCGCAGCGTCCGCAATTCGTCGAGTTCGACACTGTAGCCCGCCGCCACCAATCCGCCGTCGCGCGCCGCCACCGGCAGGTCGGGGGCGAGCGCCCGGCCGAGGTGGTCAATCAGGTCAGAATGGCCCTCGAACGCGGCGAACCAGGCTTGCGACGCGGCGGGATGCGGTTCGGCGGCGGCGGCGACGAGTTGTTTTAGATCGCGGGCGCCGGCCAGCCCGTCCCGGATTGCGGCGAGATCGCGCGGGCCGCCGCGCTCGAGCCCGAGGCGCGCAAGCGCGCGTTCCATGTCGGGAACGGACTTGAATCGCGCACGCACATCCCCGCGCAACGGACCGTCGCCGGTGAAATATTCGACCGAATCGAGACGCGCACCGATCGCCGCGGGATCGGTGAGCGGCGCATTCAATCGCTGCGCCAAGAGTCGCGATCCCGGCGCGGTCACCGCCGAATCGATCACGTCGAGCAGGCTTCCGGCGCGCCCGCCCGAGAGTCGTTCGCTGAGTTCCAGATTGCGCCGGGTGGCGGCGTCGATAGCGAGCACCGACCCGGCACGGTCCGCCGTCGGCGGCCGGATCAGTGGCGTCTTGCCTTTCTGGGTAAGGGCGACGTACTCGATCAAGGCACCCGCGGCGGCGAGTTCGGCGCGGCTGAAGTCGCCAAAACCATCGAGGGCGGCAACGCCGAAATGATCCTTGAGGCTGCGTTCGCCCGATTGCGAATCGGAACTGCCGGGCGGCAACAGCGTCGCCCCGGCGCCCCAGTCGCCCAACGCCCCCTGGCGCGCGATCCTCTCCTCGGCCAGAAGTTCGCCCGGTTGCAGGCGGGTAAGCTCGGTGTCGAGCGACGCCTCGGTCGCGCCGGCGGTGTGAAAATCTCCAGTGGAAAGATCGAGCCAGGCGAGGCCGTAATCGCCACCCGCCTGCGCGAGCGACACGAGATAGTTGTTGCTCCTCGCCTCAAGCAGATTGTCTTCGGTCAGTGTACCGGGTGTAACGATTCGCACGACCTCCCGCCGGACGACGGATTTGTTGCCGCGTTTTTTCGCCACCGCCGGGTCTTCGGTCTGCTCGCACACCGCAACCCGAAAACCTTTTCGGATGAGCCGCGGCAGATAACTGTCGGCGGCATGAACCGGCACGCCGCACATTGGGATGTCCTCACCGAGATGGCGGCCGCGCGCGGTCAGGGTGATGTCGAGCGCCGCGGAGGCCTTGATGGCATCGTCGAAAAAGAGCTCGTAGAAATCGCCCATGCGATAAAACAACAACGCGTTCGGATGGTCGCGCTTGATGGCGAGATACTGATCCATCATCGGCGTGGTGCGCGCAGGTGCTTGCCGCGCGCGGCCCGGATCGTTCGACCCGGCCGGAGATGCCGGTGACGGCGGCTGCTTCCGGTTGTCGTCCGGGTCGGTGGGCGCAGGCCCGGGTTCGCCGGTGGAGGTCATAGCGGCACGTTAGCACAGCGTTCGTGCGGCGACGGCGCGCGGGTTCCGACCTTCCGGCCGGGTCCGTCAGGCCCTGAGGGCGGCCTCGCGCTCAAAATGAGCGTGATACTTTTGCGGCACGGTAGCCATTTCGACGGTAATGAAAATGTCGGTGGTGTGGAACTGGTGGTCGATCACGGCGCCGTCGCCCAGCGTCGCGCCGAGCCGCAGGTACGCCTTGATCAGCGGCGGCATCTGGCGCAACGCCTGGCGCGGGTCGATGTCTTTCTTGGCCATCAGGTTCATCGAAGCGAAGCGCTCGGGCAGGGCCTGCACGCGCACCGATTCCGGCGCAAGATGAAAATGATAGAGGTATGACAGCGGCAGCGCATGGACCGCCGGATCGGTGCCCGCAAAGCTCGCGCATCCAATCATCCGGGTGGTTTCGTTCGCCGCGAAGTACTGGGCAAGCCCGCGCCACAACAGTTGGATCGTTGCGTTGTTGCGGTAATCGACATGCACCGACGAACGGCCGAGTTCGCACAGGCCGCGCTGGTCTTCCGCTTTGTTCAGGATCGGCGAAAGATCGTATTCGTCGGCCGAATAGAATCCGCCGTGACTCTGGGCCACATCGTAACGCAGCATCCGGTAGGTGCCCACTACGCGATCGCCCGGGTCGCGGGTCATGTCGCGAACCAGAATGTGGTCGCAAATCGAATCGAAGGCGTCGGCATCGCGCCGGGTGCGCCGTATCTCGTCGCTCGGCACCGCGTCCATCTGTTCGTAAAAGACGCGGTAGCGCAGTTCCTGGGCCTCGTCGATATCGGACGGATCGCGGGTGATTCTGATTTCAAAGCGCCCGTCGGCAGACTGCAAAACTACGGGTCGCTCATAGCGGTGTTGCCCGACCGGAAGGGTAGCGGCGGCGGCGGCTTCGCGACGCCCGCGCCGAAATCGCGCCACCGGACCTCGCGCCGTGACCCATTTGGGCGGTCCCAGTTTCCGGCCCCGCCATTTCGGCGCCTGGCGCAGACGCTTGACCGCGCTTCGGAGCGCGACGACAGGGCGTCTTCTGTTCGCCATTTGAGGGATCCTTCCCAAGCGCCACAGCCTTCTGTCGGGCCTTGCGCCGAGTTGAGATGGCTGAGAAGTCGTACGGGTGTCCGGGGTCCGTATCAACCGGGAAAATGGGCGCGGCGCGCGGGCGCACGCCCAGCGAAACCTTACAGGCGCTGGCGTCCAACTCCAAGGGCGCGCTGGGGTTCACTTTAGAACAATGCCAAAAATCTCTTTGAAAACAACGAAATAGATTTCATAGACGGCGGCAACGAAGGCCACAAACCGGACCGAATGAAGGTCTGCCCGGGCTTTGAGGGCAGTCCTGGCCTCGGTCAGCGCGATGCGGTGCGCACGCATATCGGGAAAACGGAACACGCCCGTCGAATGCGCCGGGAAGGCGAGGCTGCGGAGGCGGTGCTTTTCGGCGAGCGCGAACGCGGTGCGATAGCAGCCGGCCAGGTGGCCATCCTCGTCCGCGCCGCCCTCATGCCACACCGGGCCGATCGCGTGAATGATGTGGCGGGACTTGAGACTGTAGCCAGCCGCGATCTTGGCGCTGCCCGTCGCGCAACCGCCGAGCGACCGGCATTCCGCCAAAAGTTCCGGCCCGGCGGCGCGGTGAATCGCCCCGTCGACACCGCCTCCGCCGAGCAGGGATTCGTTGGCGGCACTGACGATGGCGTCGACGGCCTGAACCGTGATGTCGCCCTCGACGATGGCAATCCGGGCGGCGGCATCGTTCATGGGATCGCCCATCGGCGGCCCGCCCCGTGCGCTTGACCGGCACCGCCCCGGCCCGGCATGGTCGCACACCGATGGACCCAACCCCCGACAGCTCGACCGGGCAATGCCAGGTTTGCGGTGCAGCAAACCGAGCCCCCTTCATCGAACATCAGGCCATGACGCTGGTGCGCTGTAGCGGATGCGGTTTCGTGTTCATGGACCCGATGCCGGACGAAGCAACCCGGGCGGCGCTCTACGACGATGCCTACGGGGGAACCCGCGAGGGTTATTTCGCCAAGGTCGACTCCAAGATGCGGCGCTCGCGCCGGCGGGTGGCGACACTCGCGAGACTGGTGCCGCGCCGCGGCGACGGATCGCGCCCGCGGCTTCTGGATGTCGGCGCCAACGGTGGATTCATGACCGAGGCCGCACGCGAAGCGGGCTTTGTTGCGGTTGGTGTCGAGATCGATCCAGCCTCTGTGGCTTACGCGCGGACGCATTATCCCGCCAACGAGTTCTTTGAGGGCCCCATCGAAACCTACCGGGAAGCCTGCGGCGGCACCTCGTTCGATGCGGTCTACTGTTCCGAAGTGATCGAACACGTTGCCGATCTCAACCCCTTCGTCGCGGCGATTGCGGCGCTGATGCGGCGCGGCGCGGTGCTCTATATGACGACGCCCGACATCGGCCACTGGCGCCGCCCAAGGGACCTCACCCAATGGGACGGTTTCTGCCCGCCCTCGCACTGTGTCTATTTCGATGCGGCCACGCTCGACCGGCTCTTGCGCAACCATGGCCTTGAAATCTTCCGCAAGCGGTTCTCTCTCAAACCCGGCCTCAAGGTGCTGGCGCGCAAGGCCTAGCGCGGATTCGCCACCGCCTTGGCCGGGTCCTGCCACCAGGTCTCGAGCACGTAGCCGTAGACTGGCGTCATTTCCGGGTGGCCGAAACGGTTCCAATAGGCGACGCGGTCGTTCTGCAAGTAATAGAGCGGCACGACGTAATGCCCCCACAGCAGCACCCGGTCGAGGGCGCGCATCGCCGTCACCAGGCCGGCGCGGTCGCGCGCGGCCGTAACCTCGGTAATCAGATCATCGACGGCATCGCTCTTGAGGCCCATGTAGTTGCGCGAGCCGTCTTGGTCGGCGGCCTCGGACCCCCAATAAAACGCCTGCTCGTTGCCGGGGGAAAGCGAGATGCCCCAGCGGTTGATGATCATGTCGTAGTCGTAGGCGGTGCGGCGGGCCTGGTATTGCGCTGAATCGACCGTGCGCACGGTCGCGCTCACGCCGAGGCGTTCGAGATTGCGCGAAAACGAGAGCGCGATCTTTTCATCGGACGGTGAGATCAGCAGAATTTCGAAATCGAGGGCGCGGCCGTCGGCGATGCGCGTCATGATTCCGTCCCGGGTTTCCCACCCCGCATCGGCGAGCAGCGCCTGCGCGGACCGCAAATCCTCCCGGATGTTGCCCGAGCCGTCGGTTCGTGGCGGCGCATATTCGGTGGTGAAGACTTGCGGCGGCAGGGAGGCGAGGTGCGGTTCGAGCAGCGCAAGTTCTGTCCCTTCGGGTGCGCCGGAGGCGGCGAGTTCCGAGTTGCCGAAGAAACTGGTGGTGCGGGTGTACGCCCCTTGCAGCAGGTTCTCGTTGACCCATTCGAAATCGAACGCGTAGGCCAGCGCCTCACGCACGCGCGGATCGGCAAAGATGTCGCGCCGGGTGTTGAACACGAAAGCGCGCATGCCGGCGGGCCGCGCGTTGGGAAGCGTCTCCAGGATGACCCGCCCGTCGGAGACGGCGGGAAAATCGTAGGCCGTCGCCCAGCGGCTGGCGGACCCTTCGCCGCGCAAATCGTACTCGCCGCCCTTGAACGCCTCCAGAAGCACGGTCGCGTCGCGGTAATAGTCATAGCGCACGCGGTCGAAGTTGTTCTGGCCGCGGTTGACGGCAAGATCCCGCCCCCAGTAATCGGCGACGCGCTCGTAGACGATGCTGCGCCCGGCATCGAGTTCGGCGATGCGATAGGGACCCGATCCGAGAATCGGTTCCAGCGTCGTTTCGTTGAAGGCCCGATCGGCAAAGTAATGCTTGGGCAGTATTGGCATCAGCCCCATGATCAGCGGCAGCTCGCGGTCATCGAGATCGGCGGCGAACACGAACCGGATCGTGCGTGGGCCGGGCCGCTCGATACGCGCGACCTTGGAATAGAACAGCCGGTGATTGGGACGGCCTTCGTCGCGCAAGGTTTCCATCGACCAGACGACATCGTCGACCGTGATCGGCGTGCCGTCGTGCCAGCGCGCGTCCTGGCGCAACTTGAACTCGACCCAGGTGCGCTCGGCCGGCATTTCGACGGTTTCGGCGATTAGTCCGTAGAGCGAAAACGGCTCGTCCCAGACGCGCTTGAGCAGGCTTTCGAAAACGTAGTGCCGGCCCGCCGCGGCGCGGCCCTTGATGATGAACGGCTGAACCGAATCGAACGAACCGGCGAGTCCGAGGCGCAGGTCGCCGCCCTTCGGCGCATCCGGGTTGACGTATTCGAGGTGGGCAAAACCGGGGCCGTATTTTGGCGCGCCGTGCATGGCGACGCCATGCTGTGGCTGGGCAAAGGCGGAAACGGCGGCCAGAACGACGGCAGCACCGGCAAGCGGCGGCAACAGGCGCGGCACAGGCATGGAAGTCTCCCGGTTCGGCGGGTGTGCGCTACTTTAGCGCGGCCGAACGCGCTCGGGAAAGGAACTAGAGGCGCGCCGGCCCGGTCGTTGCGCAAAAACCGGCCTACAGGCCGGGCTGAGTGATCCCGACGTAGGCGGCGGCGGCGACCACGATCCACAGCAGCACCACCCAGCGGGCGGCAGAATTGAGCGACGCCCGGAGCCTTGTCTCGACCTCGGGCGTCGAACCGTTTTTCATGATCTCGCCAAAGGCCGGCTCGAACGGACGGAAGGTAATCCGGATCATCACCCCGCACGCCACCGCGCCCGCGAACAGCAGCACCTTGAGCGCAAGCCAGGGCGTGCCGAAGATGTCCGATCCCGACAGCGACAGAATTGCGCTTAACGCCAGCATCAGGATCAGCGCAAAACGAAGCGCAAGGTCAATGTTGGTCAGGGCCTTGACCACATCGCTGCCTTGACGGCGGTGGATCTGAAACGCCAGGACGATCCACGCAGCAAATCCGAGCCACACCAGCCACAGCCACCCGCTGCTGAGCGGCGACAGCCCGAGGCCGCCCGCAAGCTGCAATCCGACCGGCAGCGTCAATAGCAGCGCATAGCGCGGCACCATGTCGAGCCAGACCAGCGTCTTGAGCAGCACCGCCCGGGTCTCGGGCGTGTAGGCGCTGTTGATGACGAAGCGCGAACTGTAGAACACGCCGAGATCCGCACCCAGCCAATAGACGAAGGTCGCCAGGTGCAGCAACCGCCAGAATTCATGTGCGTCCACGGCCCGACCCCTAGAAGTACGGTTGTGCAATGCCGATCAGCGCTTCGGCGCCGAGCAGCACCCACAACGCGATCACGAACGGCACCGCCCGGCCGACCGCCCGTTTCAGCACGGCTTCGGTCTCCGGCGACGAGCCATCGGCCACCAATTCCGCGAAGGCGGGGCCGAACGGCGCAAAGGTCACGCGAATGCCGATACCGCAGACCAGCAACAGCGCAAACAACAGCACCTTGAGGGCGAGCCAGTTGGTGGCAAACGGCGCCTCGCCGACGAACGAGAAGATCGCCGCCACCGCCAGCACCACCAGCAGCACCGCGCGGATCGCGAGATCGATTTTCGCCAGCGTTTGTCCTGTCGCCGTCGCGCGCTGTGTATTGGCGGTGTAGGCGATCAGGAACCACAGCACGGCCGCGATCCACGCCGTCCACAGCCAGCCGCCGATGACCGGCGACAGCCCGAGGCCCGCCGCCAGTTGCAGCCCCACCGGCAGCATGAAAATTGAGACCGCGCGCGGAAAACCGTCGACGAACGTCAAAACCTTGAGAAGCGCCGCGCGGGTTTCGGCCGAAAGCTCGGGCTTGATCACCTGATGGGCGGTGTAGAACACGCCCAAGTCCGCCCCCAGCCAATAGACCAGCAGCATAACATGAACGAACGCCCAAACCCCCTGTGCTTCCATGACGGTCCCTCGTGTTGCGGGCGCGAGCGCCTAGCGGCGCGCCCGCACCCGGACAATGCGCCCCGGGCCGGTCAGAACCACGGTTTCGCAATCCCGACCCAGGCCGCCACCAAGAGCAGCGCCCACAGGCTTTTCACCCAGAAGCGTGAGACCTTGGCGGCGCTCTTGAATCGGGCCTCGCGTTCGGGGGTCGAGCCTTCGGCGACGATTTCCTCGAAGATGACCCCATAGGGCTTGATCGCGAACCGGATCATGATGCCGCAGAACACCGTGCCCGCAAACAACAGCACCTTGAGCGCGAGCCAGTTCTCGACGAACGGTTCGCCGGTGACGAATGTCGCGATCGCCGCCACCGTCAGCACCACCACGACAGCCGCGCGGATCAGCATGTCGAGGTTGGCGAATTGGCGCGCGCGTTCGGTGCCTTTTTTTAGGTGAACGGTCCAGACCAGCAGCAGCCAGGCGAGCGAAGCAATCCACACCAGCGCAAGCCAAACCCCGGTGACCGGCGACAGGCCGAGATTGGCGGCAAGCGTCAGTCCCACCGGCAGCATCAGCACCAGCGTGGTGCGGGGCGACATATCGATCGCCGCCGTAATCTTGCCGATCAACAGGCGCGTCTTGATGTCGAGGTCGCCGCGGTTGCGATAGCGGCTGGCGTAGAAAACGCCGAGGTCGCCACCGAGCCAGTACACGAACAACAACAGATGCGCGAGAATCCAGAAACTTTGCCAGAACTCAGGCCCGGTCATACCGCCTCCCCAGATTATTGTCTTCTTCGCGGCGATACCCTACGCGATTTGGAGGCGCGGCGTCACGCCTTCTGTTCATGGCGAACGCGGCGGCAGCGCAGCACCGGACCGCCGGCCGCGCCCCTGCAACGCCGAGCCGGACCCCCGATTGACGGCCGAGCGATTGCACCCGATAAATGCGGCTCACCGCAACGGAGGCACCGTGCCCGATCCGAACATCAACGCCTTGCGCCCGTACGCGCCGGCGCGCGAATCGTTCCTGCGCGGCGAGGCCACGCCGCGCAGTTTTCTCGAAGGTTGTCTCGAAACGATTGAAGCCCGCGACGGTGCGATCGGCGCTTTTGTCTCGCTCGATGCCGGCCTGGCGCGCTCCGCTGCCGATGAATCGACGGCGCGCTATTCGAACGGGCGTCCGCTGTCGCCGCTTGACGGCTGCCCGGTCGCCATCAAGGACATCATCGACGCCGCCGGGTATCCGACGGAAATGAATTCGGCGCTCTACAACGGCAACCGGCCCCGCGCCGATGCCACCTGCGTCGCCGCACTGCGCCGGGCCGGCGCGGTCATCCTCGGCAAGACCGTCACCACCGAATTCGCTTGCGGCACCTCGGGTGCAACCGTCAATCCCTACGATGCCGCGCGCACACCGGGGGCATCCTCGAGCGGTTCAGGGGCCGCGGTCGGGGCCGGCATGGTGCCGGCCGCGCTCGGCACCCAGACGGCGGGATCGGTGATCCGGCCGGCGTCCTACTGCGGCGCCTACGCAATCAAGCCTACGCACGGCGTCAGCAACCTCGGCGGCGTGCACCCGGTGTCGCCGAGCCGCGATCATCTCGGCGTGCTGGCGGCGAGCCTCGAAGACATGTGGCGGGTGATCTATCAGATTGCCTCGCTCGGCTCGGGTCCCGCCGCGCAACCGGTTCTGGCGGGAGGCGAGACGTTGCCCAAGGCCGTGAAGCCGCGCCGGCTGGGCGTGGTGCGCCTCATGGGCTGGGCGGAACTCGATGCACCGACCTCAAGCGCCGTCGAGGCGGCGCTCCAGCGCTTGCGCGAGAAGGGAGTCGAAACCGGAACGCTCGAATCCGATCCGGCCCTCGCCGAACTCGACAAGGCTGCGTGCGAGGTCGAGGCGCCGGGCTACGACGTGATGGCCTATGAGATGCGCTGGCCCTATCTCGCCTATCGCGAGACGGGGCACGAATTGAGCGACACCATCGCCGCCTATCTCGACCACGCCGAAACGGTGACGCCCGAACGCTATGCCGAGGCGCTCGGCTTGTGCGAACAGGCGCGCGCGCGTGTCGGCGAACTTGCCCGCGGCTTCGACGCGCTGATTACGCTTTCGTCGTCGGGACCGGCCCCTGAGGGATTCGAGTTCACCGGCAGCCGCGCCTTTCTGGCGGCGTGGAGCATACTCGGATTCCCGGCGATCAGTTTGCCTGTGTTGCGCGTCGCCGGCCTGCCAGTGGGAATGCAACTGGTGGGAACGGCGGCAAGCGATGCGCGTCTTGCCGCACTGGCGCGCTGGACCGACGGGGCGCTGGCGGGTTGAGCGGCGACGCCCCAACGGGTCTGCCGCACGCGCCGCAAGAATCAGAATGACGGACGCGCGCAAAAGCCGCTAACCCTCGACCACCGACCGCGCCACACCAGGCGAGCCAATGACCAATCCGACCGGTATCAAGCTTTCGATGGGCCCGCGCACCTGGGCAATCCTGGTCGCGCTTTCCGTTCTCTGGGGCGGGACGTTCTTCTTTGTCGAGATCGCGGTTAAGGAATTACCGCCCTTCACCATTGTCGCCGTACGCGTCGGACTGGCGGCGATTGCGCTGTGGGCCGTCGTCGCGGTCATGGGAATTCGCGTTTGGTGGCCGCGGCGGGTGTGGGCGGCTTTTTTCGGTATGGGTGTCCTCAACAACGCAGTGCCGTTTACGCTTCTGGTGTGGGGACAGACGCAAATCGCCTCGGGGTTGGCCTCGATCCTCAACGCGACCACGCCCTTATTTGGCGTTCTGGTGGCGGGTGTGGTGCTTGCGGATGAACGTCTGACGCCGTCGAAGGCGATAGGGGCAGCCGTCGGTTTCGCCGGCGCGGTGGTGATGATCGGCCCCGCCGTCCTCGAAGGACTCGGCGAGAATGTGCTGGCGCAGCTCGCGTGCCTGGGGGCGGCGCTTTCGTATGCGTTCGCGGGCGTCTTCGGACGAAGGTTTTCAAAGAAGGGCATCGATCCGGTAATGACCGCGACCGGCCAGGTGACGGCCTCGGCAATCGTCTTGATTCCGGTGGCGTTGATCGTCGACCGGCCGTGGGCGCTGGCGATGCCGGGGGCGGTTACGGTGACGTCAGTGATCGCACTTGCGCTCGCCTCGACGGCACTGGCCTACATTCTTTATTTCCGGATTCTGGCGTCGTCCGGGGCCACGAACATTCTGCTGGTGACGTTCTTGGTGCCGGTGTCGGCAATTGTGCTCGGGACGTTCATCCTCGGCGAACGCTTGGAGGCGGTTCACTTCGCCGGCATGGCGCTGATCGGCCTCGGCCTCGCCACCATCGACGGGCGGCTATGGCGGCGATTGGTGCGCCGCCGGCTCACGCGCAGCCGCACCCGCGTCTGACGCCGCGGACCTTTATTCCCGCAAATTGATGCGCCGGTAGGAGAGCGCCTCGGCGACGTGAATGCGCGAGACGTTGTCCACGCCTTCGAGATCGGCAAGCGTGCGCGCGACCTTGAGCACACGGTGATAACCGCGTGCCGACAACTTCATCCGGTCCACCGCCTCGGTCAGCAGTCTCTTGCCCTCGGCATCGGGATCGGCAACTTGCATCAGCAACTCGCCGTCGGCCTCGGCGTTGGTGCGAACCGGCACGCCGTTGCCGTTGCCATTGCGATAGCGCGCAGTTTGTACATTCCGCGCCCGCGCGACCCGCGCCGCCACTTCGGAGGTTCCCTCTGCCGGCGGTGGCAGGGTCAGGTCCGCGGCCGAAACCGCCGGCACATCGGCATGGAGGTCGATGCGGTCGAACAGCGGGCCCGAGATTTTCGACTGGTAGTCGATGGCGCACCTGGGCACACGCGAGCAGGCCTGGGCCGGATCGCCGAGGAAGCCGCAGCGGCAGGGATTCATCGCCGCCACCATTTGAAAACGCGAGGGATAGGTCACGTGGCCGTTGGCGCGGGCGATGGTGACGGCCCCGCTTTCGAGCGGCTGGCGCAGACTTTCGAGCACCGTGCGGGAGAATTCGGGCAATTCGTCGAGGAACAGGACGCCCAGGTGCGCGAGCGTCACCTCGCCCGGCTTGATACGGGTGCCGCCGCCCACCATCGCCGCCTGGGAAGCGTTGTGGTGGGGATCGCGGAACGGGCGCGCCCGCGTGATGCGGCCCCCGCGCAGCAGCCCGGCGACCGAGGCGATCATCGAGACTTCCAGCGTCTCGGCCGCATCCAGAGGCGGCAAGAGCCCGGGCATCCGTGCCGCCAGCATCGATTTTCCCGCCCCCGGCGGGCCGATCATCAGCAGATTGTGGCCGCCCGCGGCGGCGATTTCCAGCGCCCGCTTGGCTGTCTCCTGGCCCTTGATATCGCGCAGGTCGGGCGCGCCGGCGCCTTCGGATAGCGGCGCCGGCTCGGGCGGGGTCAGGACCTGCGTCCCCTTGAAGTGATTGACGAGCGCCAGAAGATCGCGCGGCGCGAGGATTTCGACCTAGCCGGCCCACGCCGCCTCGCCGCCGGTGGTTGCCGGGCAGATCAGGCCGCGTTGGCGCGCCGCCGCATGGATCGCCGCCGGAAGGACGCCCGAGATCGGCGCCAGCCGGCCATCAAGCGCGAGTTCGCCAAGCACGGTGTAGCCCGCGACCTCGTCGCCCGGCAGCACCCCCATCGATACCAGCAGCGCCAGCGCGATCGGCAGATCGAAGTGGCTGCCTTCCTTGGTGACATCGGCCGGCGCGAGATTGACGGTGATGCGCTTGGGCGGCAGGGCGAGCCCGATGGCACCGAGGGCCGCGCGCACGCGTTCGCGCGATTCGCCGACCGCCTTGTCGGGCAGGCCCACCACGGTGAATGCGGGAAGGCCCGAGGCCATCTGCACCTGGACATCGACTTCGAGAACGTCGGCTCCCTGAAACGCAACGGTGGCAACCCGGGCAACCATGAGGGGAAAGTGGCACGGACCCGCCCGGCGGGTAAAGACGGAGATTTCATACCCGGAGGCGCCCGGCGGGGGCGGCAGCACAGGGAAGCGCACCGCGAACGGCGTTCGATGCGTTGCGCCCGGCGTTCGCCGCCTAGGGATGCTCTTCGTAGTTGGCCGGGGTTGCGGATTTCGCTACGTCTTGAGCGCCCGCTGCGTAGGCGTCGAGTTCGATCACGTTGCGGTCGGGGTCGCGGATGAAAATTGCCGACATGGCGCCGAAGCGGAATTGACCGGTAATGGGAATCGCGTTGGCTTCGCAAAATTCGCGCGCGCCCGCCTCGGACGCGACCCGCAGCGCGACATGCGTGATGCCGGGAAATTTGTCGCTGCCGTCCATCAGGATGTTCTCGCCGGCGCCCTTGGTGGCGGGGCCGAGCAGGTTCAGCACCACGCCCGACTCGTGCCGCATGATGACGGGATGACCTTTTTCAAAGCCGGCGTCCGAGACAAGCACAGACCCGAGCACGGAATAAAACGAAATCGCCACGGCCTTGTCGCTGACGTGGGTGCCGACGTGATCGACGGCCTGAATCACTAACATGAGTGATCCCCGGTAATGGGTTGCGGGAAAGCATTCGTCCTTATGTCGTTTCCCCAATGCCATTGCCGGACCGGCAACGCCCCCTAGTAGTTGATTGAAATTGTAAGGCGCGCACCCTCAATTTCAACAACGAACGACGCTTCACCAAACGTGGGCGGTCCCAGCTTTACTTTCGCGTCGTTGGAAAATCCGAATCCCTCGCGCGGTATCCTCAAGAAGGTATCGAGATTGCTGTCATCATCTTCGTCATGATAGGCGATCATCGCGTACGTGTCGGGCTCAATACCCTCGAAGACGGCGATGGTTTCACCGGTTCGCGCCGGTACGGCAACCTCCATGGTCCAGCCGCCCATGGGAAACCGTTCCGGGTCGTTGAAAAGGACAAGGCGGATTGAGCCGTCTCCGTTTCTTACGTTTTGAACCGTGACGAATATTTCGGCCGCCTGCGGCACCCCGACCGTCAGGCAGAGGCCCAATAGCCCGGCGCCGAATGCCGTCGCTATTCGCCCCATCGCCATTCAACTGAGCCCGAGCGCCCGGCCTGCCATCGCCACCGCCACGACGATCAGCCCGAGGATCAGGTTGATCGCGAGGGTGCGGCGGATCCGGCCGATCGCGGCGTCCGCAACTGAAAAAGATACTGCATCGTCTGAAC
>CAZTAK010000029.1:0-32701 GCA_964611585.1 uncultured Alphaproteobacteria bacterium | reverse complement strand
AAGATGCCAAGCATGGTCTAAACTAACGTCTGGTACTAATCGTGGGGGCAGGTCAGTTACCCGGCCGGCAGTGCCGCGGTCAGCCCGCCGTCGATGGTGAGCGCGGTGCCGGTCACCCATTCGGCCTCGTCGGACGCGAGATAGAGAAACCCGTTGGCGATGTCGCCCGGAAGGCCCAGGCGCCCGAGCGGATGCATATTGGTGGCGTATTGGCGCGCCGCGGCCGGGTCGTCCTGATCGTTGAAGTAACCCTCGATCATCGGCGTGTCGATGAATCCGGGGCAGACGCAGTTGACGCGGATTCCGTCGCGCGCACCGTCCGCCGCCATGCAGCGTGTCAACATGATGACGGCGGCCTTCGAGGCGCAGTAGGCGGCGTCGTTGGCGATTCCGATGTGCCCCGCGATCGAGGCGGTATTGAGAATGATGCCCGACCGCTTTTCCTTGAAGTGCGGCCAAACCGCCTTCGACAGCGCGTAGATGCTCTTCACGTTGATGTCGAGTTCGGTATCCCATTGGCTCGGCGTCAGGTCCTCGACGCTGCCGACGATGGTGATTCCGGCGTTGTTGACCAGAATATCGAGTCCGCCATCGGCCACCGCCTTTTCGACCGCGGCGTTGACGGCGTCGATATCGGTCACGTCGAGGGTGAGGGCACGGGCCTCCCCGCCCGCCTCTTCGATTTCGGCGGCGGCGGCGGCGGCACCTTCGCCGTTCTTGTCGGCGCACAGCACCCGCGCCTCTTTTTGCGCGAACCGTCGCGCGGTTTCCTTGCCGATGCCCGATGCCGCGCCGGTCACCAGCGCCGTCTTCCCTTGAAAGCTCACGGCCAACCTCCTTCGCCTGTCATACATTTGCCGGCAGCAGGATAGGGACCGGCCCCGGCCGCCGCAATCGGCGGGGCCAAAGGCGCCCGCGGGCGCCATGGCTGGACACGAGGCGCGTCCCGCCACACACTCGCCCTCCCAACGAATTAATCGACCGGGGCTTTCCCATGACACTCCGCCACGGCCGCGAATTTCTAGCCATCCCCGGTCCGACCACGGTGCCCGACGAAGTGCTTCAGGCGATGCACCGCCCCGCCGTCGAGATCTACGCCGGCGCCCTGGCCGACATCACCGCAAGCCTGCACGACGATATGCGAACCGTGTTCCGCACGAAGGGGCGCATTTACATTTACGCTGCCAACGGTCACGGCGCCTGGGAGGCGGCCGTCACCAACGTGCTCTCGCGGGGCGATACGATCCTGGTCCTGAAAAGCGGGCGGTTCGCGGCGGGCTGGGGGCAAATGGCGGCGAAACTTGGGGTTGCGGTTGAGACGGTCGAGGGCGACGGGCGCCGCGCGGTCGATCCGGCCGAGGTGGAAGACGCGTTGCGCGCCGATACCGCGGGCCGGATCAAGGCGGTTCTGGTGGTGCAGGTCGATACCGCGTCGGGCGTCGTCAACGACATTCCGGCAATGCGCGCCGCCATCGACGCCGCCGGTCATGGGGCGCTGCTGATGGTCGATACCATCGCCTCGCTGGCAACCATGCCTTTCGAAATGGATGACTGGGGTGTCGATGTTGCGGTGTCGGCGTCGCAGAAGGGGCTGATGATGTCGCCCGGCCTCAGTTTCGTCGCAGCGGGCAAAAAGGCGCTGGCCGCGCACGACAAGGCGGGCCTGATTGCGTCCTACTGGGATTGGTCCGCCCGCGAGGGCGAACTGCATTACCAGAAATACTGCGGCACGCCGCCGGTGCATATGCTGTTCGGCTTGCAGAAGGCGCTGGAGTTGCTGTTCGACGAAGGATTCGATTCGGTATTTCGCCGCCACCGCGTGATTGCCGATGCGGTGCGGGCGGCCGTGTCGGTGTGGGCAGCGCGCGGGCCACTCGAATTCAACATCCTTGCGCCCGGACACCGCGCCGATTCGGTGACCACCATCCTGACCGGCGATCTCGATCCGGCGGCGCTGCTGGCGTGCTGCGACACGGAACTCGGCGTCGTGCTCGGCATCGGCATCGGCGAATACACGGGCCGCGCTTTTCGCATCGCCCACATGGGTCACCTTAATGCGCCGATGATTCTCGGCACCCTGGGCACCGTCGAAGCCGCGCTGGCGGCGCTCGCGATTTCGCACGGACCGGGCGGCGTGCAGGTGGCGGTCGCGGCGATCGCAGCGGCGCTGCCGGCCTGACCGGCCCGGCATCGGCCACCGGCCCCGCACCGTCAAACGGATGCGCCGCCAAAACGGAGGGAACTTTAGAATGCGACCCGACATCAAATCCTACCCGCGTGACATGGTCGGCTATGGCACCCGCCCGCTCGATCCGAAGTGGCCCGGCGGGGCGCGGGTCGCGCTGCAAATCGCGCTCAACTACGAGGCTGGCAGCGAACGAAGCCCGCTCCATGGCGACGACACCTCGGAAGGCATCCTGACCGACACCGGCCTGCCGGGGGTTCCCGGCATGCGCAGTATGTTGCTGGAATCGGCATTCGAATACGGCAGCCGGCGGGGCGTCTGGCGCCTGCTGCGCATGTTCGACGAACGCGCCATCAAGGTCAGCTTTTTTGCGACCGTTTACGGATTGCCTTTTTCGCCCGAACCGGTTCAGGCTTTCGTCGAGGGCGGCCACGAATTCGTCAGCCACCACTGGCGCTGGATCGACTGCCAGCATGTTCCCGAAGACGAAGAACGCGAACACATTCGCCTCGCCGTCGAAGGGATTGAAAAGATCACAGGCCGCCCGAGTCCCAACACGCGCCGCCTGCTGGTCGAACACGGCGGATTTCTTTACGACCGTGACGCGCTCAACGACGAGCTTCCCTATTGGGTGCGGGTCGATGGAACCTCGCATCTCGTCATTCCTTATTCCTACGAGACCAACGACAACCGCTTCGATCTTCATTCTGGTTTCGCGACCGCCGACGATTTTTTCCACTACATGAAGGACGCGTTCGACGTGCTCTACTCGGAAGGTGCGGACGAACCCAAAATGATGTCGCTCGGCCTTCATGACCGGCTCACAGGGCGGCCCGCCCGCGCTGCCGGCCTCGCGCGATTCCTCGATCATGTGCAGCGTCACGACAGGGTCTGGATCTGCACCGGCGAAGAAATCGCCCGGCACTGGATAGAACATCACCCGCCATCACCCTGAGCCAACCCGGCAGTGGGTCTGCCCGGGGGCCGGCACAATCAGCACTGGCGCCGCGCGCCAGGCGGCGGCCACGACATGATTCAAAACGAAACCGGCGCGCGTCGGCATTTTCCACGGCTCCGGTTCCACGCACGAACCCGGTACCGGGCTTGAAGCGCGCGGGGCGGACCCTTAGAGTCTCGTTTTTTCGCGCAACACAGGTGTGTGCGGCATGAGCGGTGAATCCGATATTGCGGCCGGTCGGCTTGGCCCGGCAGAGTACGAAACGGCCTTCGCCGATTCCAAACTTCCGCTCGATGCGGGCCAGGCGCATATCGAATCCGCGCGCTGCTATTATTGTTATGACGCGCCGTGTATCGAAGCCTGTCCCACCGGAATCGACATTCCCGGTTTCATTGCGAAGATCGCCGACGGCAATATCCGCGGCGCCGCAATGGACATTCTCGAACCGAATATTTTCGGCGGAATCTGCGCGCGTGTGTGCCCGACAGAGGTGCTGTGCGAGCAGGCTTGCGTGCGCACCGCCCAGGAACACAGTCCCGTCCGTATCGGGCTGTTGCAGCGGTTCGCGACTGACGGGTTTTACGAATTCGACGAACAACCGTTCTCGCGCGCGCCCGATTCGGGAAAACGCGTGGCCGTCGTCGGCGCGGGTCCGGCCGGATTGTCGGCGGCGCACCGGCTGTCGCGGCTGGGTCACGCCGTCACCGTGTACGAAGCCAGCGAGAAACCGGGCGGCCTCAACGAGTACGGAATCGCCGCCTATAAAGTGCCCGGCAACTTTGCCCAACGGGAAGCCGCTTTTATTCTCGGCATCGGCGGCATCGAGATCACCCATGGAAAAACGCTCGGCGGCGACTTCGCCCTTGGCGATCTGCGGCGCGATTTCGATGCGGTTTTTCTCGGACTCGGACAGGCGGGCGTGCGCGCGCTGGAAGCCGAGGGCGCCGGTCTCGAGGGCGTCGAGGCGGCAGTCCAGTACATTGCCCGCTTGCGCCAGGCGCCGGACCCGGGGGCGCTTCCCGTCGGCCGCCGCGTGGTGGTGATCGGCGGCGGCAACACCGCCATCGACATCGCCGCCCAGACCAAGCGCCTGGGCGCGGAAGACGTGACCATCGTCTATCGCCGCGGTCCGGCGGCGATGGGCGCCACGCCTCACGAGCAGAAATTCGCGCAGACCTCGGACGTGCGAGTCCGCCACTGGGCGCGGCCACGACGGGTGATCGGCGCCGACGGCCATGTGCGCGAAGTCGAATTCGAACGCACCCGCGATGCGGGCCAGGGCCGGATCGAGGGCACCGGCGAGACCTATGCGCTGCCGGCCGACATGTTGTTTACTGCCATCGGGCAGACGTTCGTCGCCGGCCCGGTATCGGATGGCGGCGACGCGCTCGACCTCAACGGCGGGCGCATACAGGTTGATGCCGAGGGCGCGACCTCGGTGGCTGGCGTCTTTGCCGGCGGCGACTGCGTCAGTGGCGAAGATTTGACCGTGCAGGCGGTCGAGGACGGCAAAGTGGCCGCGTTCGCCATCGACCGGTACCTGCGCGACTGAAACAAGGGACTACGATCATGGCCGATCTCAGAACCGAGTTTGCCGGAATCCGTTCACCCAATCCGTTCTGGCTGGCTTCGGGCCCGCCGACCGACAAGGCATACAACGTCGAGCGCGCCTTCGAAGCGGGCTGGGGTGGCGTGGTGTGGAAGACGGTCGGCGATCCCATCATCAACACCACTTCGCGCTATTGGGCCAACACCTACAACAACGCGGCCGTCTCCGGGTTCACCAATATCGAACTCATCACCGACCGGCCGATCGATTTGAACCTGCGCGAAATCAAACAGGTCAAACGCGACTGGCCCGACCGGGCGGTAGTCGTGTCGCTGATGGTGCCGTGCACCGAACCCGACTGGGAAGAAATACTGAAGCGGGTGAATGACACCGGCGCCGACGGCGTCGAGCTCAACTTCGGCTGTCCCCACGGCATGTCCGAACGCGGAATGGGCGCCGCCGTGGGCCAGGTGCCGGAATACGTCGAAATGGTCACGCGCTGGGCCAAGACCCACACGCGCATGCCGGTGATCGTGAAGCTCACGCCCAACGTCAACAGCATCGTCACTCCGGCCGCCGCGGCCAAAGCCGGTAACGCGGATGCCGTTTCGCTGATCAACACGGTGGCGACCATCATCGCCGTCGATCTCGACACCATGTCGCCGCTTCCGTCCGTCAACGGAAAAGGCAGCCACGGCGGTTATTGCGGTCCGGCGGTGCGGCCGATCGCGCTCCGCATGGTGGGCGACATCTCCCGCGAACTGGATCTGGCGGGGATGCCGATTTCCGGTATCGGCGGGGTCGGAACGTGGCACGACGCGGCCGAATTCATGGCCTTGGGATGCGGGACGGTTCAGGTCTGCACCGCCGCCATGCACCATGGATTTCGAATCGTCGGCGACATGATCGACGGCTTGTCGAACTGGATGGACGGCAAGGGCTATTCCAGGATCGACGATTTTCGTGGTGCCGCGGTGCCGAACTTCGTGCGCTGGGACGAGCTCGACATGAACTACGAACTCCTCGCGCGCATCGAGCAGGACACCTGCATCCAGTGCGGCAAATGTCACATCGCCTGCGAAGACACCGCCCACCAGGCGATCAGCGCCACTCGTGACAACGGCGTGCGCCGCTACGAAGTCATCGACGAGGAATGCGTCGGCTGCAACCTGTGCGCGCTGGTGTGCCCGGCCGAGGGATGCATCACCATGGAACCCGTCGATAACGGCAAGGATTACGTGCGCTGGCTCGACGATCCACGCAACCCCGCCAACCAGCAGGCGGCGGAATAACCGGCGGGGTGTCAATCCCTGGCGGGCCGGTGCGCCCGCGGGCCCGCCGTTGATGGAACCCCACCCGACGCTGGCCGTTCTGCCAGGTGACGGAATCGGGCCCGAGGTGATCCGAGAGGCGGTCCGCGTGCTCGAATGGGCGGCACGCGCCCACGGGATTGCGATTGAATTTCAGGAATACGTTTTTGGCATCGCCGCGTTCCGCGAACACGGGCACCTGGTTTCGAAACGCGACTTCGAGGCGGTGCGCGCCGCCGATGGCGTTCTGTTCGGCGCCATCGGCGGCCCCGGCTATGAAGATGTGCCCGCCGAGGTGCGCCGCGAAACCGGGATCCTCGGGCTCAGGCGGCATCTCGGCCTGTTCGCCAACCTGCGGCCGGTAACCGGGTACGCCGCGCTTGCCGATGTTTCGCCGCTGAAGGCCGCCGTCATGGCCGGCGCCGATCTTGTGGTTGTGCGTGAGTTGACGGGCGGGCTCTATTTCGGTGAACCGCGCGGCGTCGAAGGCAAGCCCGGATCTCGCCGCGGCGTCAACACGCATGTCTATACCGAGGCCGAAGTTGCCCGCATCGCCCGCGTTGCCTTCGAACTCGCGGGCACGCGGCGCCGCCGGGTGTGTTCTATGGACAAATCGAACGTGATGGAATCAGGCGCCTTGTGGCGCGACGTGGTGAGCGAAATTCACGCCGCCGAGTTCCCCGGCCTCGAGCTTGAACACCTGCTCGCCGACAATGGTGCCCTTCAGATCGTGCGCGACCCCAAACGCTTCGATGTCATTCTGACCGACAATATGTTCGGCGACTTGCTGTCCGATGCGGCGGCGGCGATTCCGGGATCGCTCGGGATGTTGCCGTCGGCGTCGCTGGGGGACGTCGCCGGGGCATCGTGCGCCGCCCTCTACGAGCCGGTCCACGGCAGCGCGCCGGACATCGCCGGCCGCGGCATCGCCAATCCGTTGGGCGCGATTCTGTGCGCGGCGATGGCGTTGCGGCTGTCTCTCGGGTGCGCGGCCGCCGCCGATCAAATCGAGGCGGCGGTCGAATCGGTGTTGGGTGCTGGTTTGCGTACCGCCGATATCGCGCCGCCCGGGCTGTCGCCGGTATCGACACGCGCCATGGCAGATGCAGTGCTCGCCGCTCTCGAAGGCGCCCGATGAGGCATCGCCGCGGACCCCCGCCGGCCACTGACTTGGCGGATTTGAACCGGTGACTGGCAGCAGCCGGCCCGACCCGTCGCGTCTTGCGGTCAAGCTCACGCTGTTGATGGTGATGAGTCTGACGATGCTGACGTTCGCGCCGCTCTCCCCCAGTCTGCCGGAAATTCACACCCACTTCGCGGACGTCGCCAATATCGACTACCTGTCGCGATTCGTCCTCACGGTGCCGGCCGCGTTCATTGCCGTGACCGCGCCGCTGGCGGGCATCGTGATCGACCGGATCGGGCGCAAGCGCCTGCTGCTGGTTTCGTTGTTGCTTTACGGAACCGCCGGGGTGTCCGGAATCCTGGCCGATACCATCGGCTTTCTGCTTGCGACCCGAGCGATTCAGGGAATCGCCGTCGGCGGGACCATGGCCTCGGCGACGGCACTGATGGGCGATTACTACACCGGCCGCGAACGTCAGGCATTCATCGGTCTGCGCGGCGCGTTCATCAATTACGCCGGGGTCTTCGCCAATATTGTCGGCGGCCTGGCTGCGGGCTTCAACTGGCGCGCCACGTTTCTGCTGTATGCCGTCGCCTTTGTCCTGTTTCCGGTGGTCGTGCGGGTCATTTTCGAGCCCGACCGTTCTCCGTCCCGGACACCCGTGCCCGCCGATTCGCGCACGAACGGCGCCGCAACCCCGTCACGCACGCCGTTCGGTTTTCTTGCCCTCGCTTACGGCGTGACGGTTCTCTTCTCGATCGGGTTCTTCATGGTGCCGGTGCAAATGGCCTTCTATTTGCGCGAGCTCGGCAACGATGTTCCCGCGGTCGCCGGGATTGCCATGGCAACGTCGGCGTTCGCCGTTGCGACCAGTTCGCTTGCTTTTGCGCACCTGCGGGTACGCTTCGGGCCGGAACCCCTGATGGGGCTGGCTTTCCTGGTGGCCGGGGTCGGATTCCTGATGGTTTCGCAGGCGCCTTCGGTGCCGTATTTGCTGGCGGCGCTCCTGGTCTCGGGGTCGGGGTTTGGCGTCTTGATCGCCAACGTTCTTGGCTGGGTTTTCGACCGTACCCCGGCCGCGATCCGTGGCCGCGTATCCGGGGGGATCGCAACTTCGACCTTCGCAGGCCAGTTCCTGACGCCGCTGGTGAGCCAGCCGGTCGTCAACGCCTACAGCGTCGGTGTCGCGTACGCCGCCGTGGCGGGGCTTCTTTTGCTGGCGGCGGCGGGGTTTGCGATCTTTGCGCTCAGCCGCCGGCGCCGCGCCGCCGGTTGAGGCGTGCGCTTGCCGCAAACGGGAGAATCCGATGGCCGACGGCGCGTTCTATCATATGGTGCTGATCCGGTTTCACGAACCGCCCGCGCCTGAATTTTTCGGCCAGGTGCAAGATTTGGTGCGCCGGATCAAGGCGGCGGTGCCCGGGCTCCGGCACCGTTACTTCGGGCCCAATGCCTCCGACCGGGGCAAGGGCTTCACCCACGTCAATCTCAGCGTTTTCGATTCGAGCGCCGATCACGACACCTATCAGGCCCATCCCCTGCATCACGAAATGCGCGCGCTGATGGTGCCGGTCATGGATTTCGTTGTTTGCGATTACGATGCCGCCGGGGTGCCCGGCTAAGGCGCCTTCACCGCCGTTCGGGCAAAAAGATGAACATCTGCCCCCGTGCGCCGCGGGTTTCGCTGGTGGCGGTGACGGCCGTCACCACCGGGCAGCGCATTCTGCATCCCCGGCACCAGCTTCGCGCCCGCGGCGGATGAGGCCGCCGTTTAACGGGCCTCAGGCCACAACACGTACACCAGCGCCAGAGCGATCAGGCCCTCGACGGCGATAATCGTGACGGCGGTCGTTGCGCCGAAGGTGTTGGCCAAAAGGCCCACGTGCAGCATGCCAACCGGTCCGCTGCCGATCGAAACCGACAACAATCCCATCACCCGGGCGCGCATGGCCGGGTCCGATTGCAGGAACGGGATCGTCGATTGCATGGTGCTGAATCCGGCCATTCCGAACCCGCCGATCAACAGAATGATCAACGACACAACGAAAATATGGGAATTGGCGAACAATAGAATCGCGACGAAAAAAATCGCCGGTCCGAAAAAGTAATACTTGGTGTAGTACCGCGGCTGGCCATAGAACGCGAGCCACAGCGCCCCCAGCATCGCGCCCACGCCTTCCGCGGCGACAAGGACTCCGATCGGAAAGGCACTCAGGCCCAGGCTTCCTTCGCCGATAGCGGGGACCATCGCCATATAGACGAAACCCCAAACGTTCATCACCACCGTGACCAGCAGCGTCGCAACGATGCCTCGGTGGCTGCGCACGTAGCGGAACCCGTCGAGCAGGTTTTCGAGGAACTTGCGGCCCTCCTCGGAGGCCCGTACCGACTTGTAGGCAAGCGGCATCAAGATCGCGAAACTGACCGCGAACAGGGCCGAGGCGAGAAAGTAGGCGCCTTCGATGCCGACAAATTGAACCAGAAACCCGCCCAGCGCCGGCCCGACGACGCGGGTCGAATTTCGCGTCACTGAATCGAGTCCCATCGCGGTGCCGACGTTCTCGATTCCCGCGATTTCGCCCAGCATGTTGCGCCGAACCGGGAATTCGGTCGTAAACACCAGCCCCGAAGCGACCGCGCCGGCGGCAATGTGCCAAATCTCAAGAATATCCGCCACGGCGAGTCCGGTGAGCACCGCGGTAACGACTGACTGGATCGCGAGACCCGCCAGCAGCAGGGTCTTGCGGTTCATGCGCTCGGCCAGCGTGCCCGTCAGCGAGCCCACCACCATGTTGGGCAGCATGCGGGCCATTTGAACGAGAGCGACGGTCAGCGCCGATCCGGTGACCTGGAACACATAGACGCTGGTCGCGAGAAGCTCGAGCCAGCGCATGCCGTCGTTGACAAAGCCCGCGAGCCAAATGCGCCGGAAACGGGAATCGCGCAACAACGTCATACGGCTGGCGGCCGGGGCTGGGGGCGCAGACGTTGGTTCGGTCATGGCGGCGCGGAGTCGGCGGGGCGGGAGCGGGGATGGACGCGGGGTCGGACGCGGCTAGGGCGCGGGAAGGAATGACTTGCGCGAGGCAAGTCCATCGACTCTAGACGGGTGGTGCGGGCTCCGGCAATGAAAAAGGCGGCGAACGTCCGATAACGTCCCGCGGCTGGCCCGTTTCGGCCGCGCTTTCGCTGCCGCGCGGTCGCAGACCGCACGCCGTCGGGGCGGCGGCGTGGAATGGCCGGCGGCAACCGCTAGCGGAAAACGTCCGATACCGTCGCGCGGCCGGCGCGGGCCCAAATCTTAGGCGAATGATTTCACACCTTTGCCACTATGGCGCCGCAATCGCCGCGCATCGTATGTTTCATGATGAACTTGCGAAACACAACTCAGATGAATCGATGGTGCGCCCTGGCATTTTTCGCGACCCTCGTTGCCGCAGGTTGGAGCGTCCTGCCCGCCGCCGCCCAGGATACCTATCCGGTGTGGTGGTCGGAAAAACTCGAACTCGAAAGCCTGAACCAAATCGACGAGCGCCTTGCTTTGTATTTTGGCGAAGACCGTGTGGTTCCCGCCTATCACCCCCGCGACCGCACACGCGAAGATGTGGAGATGGATAGCTGTGTGTCGATCGATGAATTAACCGCCGAGGGGTATTCGCCAAGCGGCCGGAACAATTACGAGCGTTATCTGTACTTCAAGGCAGAATGCAATGCCATTGAGCTTCTGAAAAAGGCCCAACCGGCCGCCCGAAGCTTCGTCCGGTCCTTTCGGCTCGACCAGCGCTCGCCCGATTTTCTGCCCGTCATCATCGCGCTGCCCGTAAGCAGCGATTACAACTGCCGCATGCTGCTCGCCGACAAACACCGGATACCGTGGAGCACTTTCGACGAATTCGAATCGATCAAGCCTATTGACGAGACATCGGCTTCCTATACGACGCCGTATGACTATGTTGGCTTGAAAATCCTCGCCTTGGCGGACTTCACCGGCGACGGTCTCGAAGACATCCTCATACGTTCTCACATGAGTATCCGAGGGGGCCGGCATAGCCCGACCGTCCTGTTTTTGCTCGGGCGCGACACGGCAAACGGCGTCCTCTACTTGCTCGATCCGAAAGACCGTGAAAGCCGTGGCTACACCTGCAAGGCGACCTACGACGAACCCGCGCCGCTCCGGGGTCTTGAATAAGGTGGCAGAGCGCCGACGCCGATTCGCCGCGATACGTCTGCAAGAATTATCGCCGAAGATAATAATTCGTATTCCTGCCGCAGCTATCGCAGCTGGCGGGCCCTTGGTTTCCTGCAAGAAGGGTCGAGAAAGAACGGTTCCTTCTTTGCGGCCTTTTCAAGAAGTTCGCGGATTTTTGTGTTGCGTGCTTCGCGGAGGCCGGGACGGTTCGATTACCGGACCGCCAGGGCCCAGTTGCGATGATGAACCGCGCCGGTGAAAATAGGGTAATCAATCGCCAGGCGGCGGGCGCCCATATTGAATGCCAAATCGGCGATGGCGAATTTGGCCTCGGGCGGAAAGGTATCGAACTTGGTTTGCGAATATTGTTCGTGCGCCATCAGTTGGCGGAGAATCTCGTCCACGTCGTCGTGAAAGAGATCGAAGCTTTCCAGGGTTTTCAGGCGCAGCGTCGTCAGCGGTTCGTAGTGGCTGGCGTCGAAATTTCCCGTGTGTTCGGGGCTGGATACGATAGCGAACGCTTCGAGGATTTCTTCGCGCGTCACCGGGCGCCCTCGCTCTTCGCGGTTCTCGAAAAGACGCGCCAGATCGACGGCGTCTTCCGCACTTTCGATCTTGTGCCCGATGCCGACCGTCACATGGTGATTTTTGTCCTGATACATCCACGGAACGTCCCTTTCGATATCCCATGATTTGGCGTGCTCATAGAACGCCTGGCGGTCGAGGTGTGCCTTGGGATGGTGGTTCACCCATGGCCCCCTGAAGGGCTGGTTGTAGCGGCCGGGCGACGGGCGGCTTATTCGGCGGCGGGGGCGGCGAGGGGACGCGGGCGGAACGGCAGCGCGACTTCGTTGCCGATGTCGGGGTCTTTGGGCACCAGGCGCGCCAGCGCCAGCGACACCGCCGCCATCGCCGCGCCGGCGAGAAATACCGCCGCCGGCGAAACCAGCCACAACAACCCGAGCACCGCCGGCAAAACCACGGCGGCGATGTGGTTGATGGTAAAACTCACGCCCGCGGTCGGGGCGATGTCGGCGGGATCGGCGATCTTCTGAATATAGGTCTTCATCGCAATCGCCATCGCAAACAGAAGGTGATCGATCACGTAGAGACCGACCGCCAACCACCACGAATCGACGAAGGCGTAGGCCGTAAACACCAGGATCAGCCCGACGTATTCGAACGTCAGCGCCTTGCGTTCGCCCCAACGTCCGATCCATTTGCCGATCTGCGGCGCAAACGCCACCGTGGTCGCGCCGTTGATCAGGAAGACAATGGCGATGGTGCTGGCGTCGAGGCCGAACTTCTCGACCAGCAGAAACGCCGCGAACACGACGAAAATCTGCCGCCGCGCGCCCGCCGCAAACGTCAGCGCGTAGTAGAGCCAATAGCGCGGCCGCAGGATGATCCGCTTGTGCTGCTCGACTTTTTGCGGGAACAGTGGGTAGGCCGCCCACAGCCACAGTGCCGCCACCACCGTGGCGCCGCCGCCGATGGCATAGATCCAGACGAAATCAAGACCCGCCAGCTTCATCGCCATCCAGATCAAACAGAAGGCGACAAGCGAGGCGAACGATCCCACCGAGATCAGCCGGCCGAGCCAGTGCGCGGCCTGGTCTCTTCTCAACCATTGCAGCGCCAGCGAATCCTTCACCGTCTCGAAATAGTGGAACCCCAGCGACATGATCATGGTGGTGACGTAGAGTCCGAGCGCGTCGGGAAAGAACCCGGTGATCGCGGTGCCGACGCCCAGCAACACCAGCGAGAGGTACATCAACCGCTGTTCGCGGATCATCAGAAGCAGAAACACGACCGCAAACGCGAGGAACCCCGGCACCTCGCGCAGGCTTTGCAGGATGCCGATTTCGCGCCCGGTAAAGGCGGCTTGCTCGATGACGAAGTTGTTGAGCAGCGCGCTCCAGGTCGCCCACGCCAGCGGCGAGGCCGCGGCCGCGACCAGGAGCAGCACTTCAGGCCGCCGCCAGGCGGGCGTCGTCTTTGAATCAGGCATTGGGTTGAGGGGACTCAGGCAACCGTCGGCGGTTGGTTCTAGCGGCTCTGTGTGCCCCGGGCAAGACGGGGCGGCACCGTCATGCCGGATAACACCCGGTTTCGCGGGCGCGCTGGATCACCAGTCCCAACACCAGATCGATAGTCGGCGTCGGTACTTCCACCAGCCGTCCCATTTCCGAAACCACCTTGACCAGCGCGTCGATTTCGAGCGTTCGCCCGCGTTCGAGGTCCTGCAACATCGAGGTCTTGTGGGCGCCGACTTCCTCGGCGGCGGCAATGCGCGCATCGACATCGAGCGGAAACTCGACCCCCAGCGCCTCGGCGACGGCCTGCGCCTCGACCATCATGGTACGGATCACGGGCCGCGATTCGGGCGCGGCAGAAAGTTTGTCGAGCGTTGCGTGGGTCAAGACGCTGACCGGATTGAACGAGAGATTTCCCCACAGCTTCATCCAGATTTCGTTGCGGATCCGGGGCCGCACCGGCGATTTGAGTCCGGCCGCGATCAGCACCCTGGAAAGCTGTATTGCGCGTTCAGACCGCGTTCCGTCGGGTTCGCCCAGCGGCATCCGGTTGCCGTAACTGTGGCGCACGACTCCGGGCGCGACGATCTCGCCGGCGCTCCACACGACGCAGCCGAGACACCGTTCCGGCCCGATTGTCTTCCACAGCACCCCGCCCGGATCGACCGAATCGAGTTGCCGGCCCTCGTAACGCCCGCCGGCGGCGTGGAAATACCAAAACGGAATGCCGTTCGTCGCCGTGACGACGGTCGTACCGGGCGTCAGCATCGGCGCCAGTTGCCCGGCGATGGCCGGAACCGAAGGCGCCTTGAGAGTCAGAATGACATAGTCCTGCGGCCCGGCGTCGGCCGGGTCGTCGGTGCAGCGCGGGCGCACCTTATGCTCGCCGTTCGTGTCCACCAGTTTGAGGCCGTCTTTCTTCATCGCCGCGAGATGATCGCCACGGGCGATCAGGGTCACGTCAACGCCCTGCATCGCCAGCAGCGCGCCGATGTGGCCGCCGATGGCGCCGGCGCCATAGATCGCGATCTTCATTGGCTGCCCGTTCCTTCGAGGCCGAGCGTCGCGGCAAGCCCGATGCGTTTCAGTTTCCCGGTCGGCCCCTTGGGAATTTCATCGACGATCAGGATCGTTCTCGGCACCTTGAACGGCGCCAGGTGTTCGGCGGCATGATCGCGCAGGCTGCGTTCGTCCGCGCGCCCACCGGCGCGCAACACCACCACCGCGGCCACGTCTTCACCCAGCTTTTCGTGCGGAACCGCGAACGTCACCGCCTGGTCCACCGCCGCATGGTCCATCAGAACCTCGTCCACCTCGCGCGGCGAAATCTTCTCGCCACCGCGGTTGATGATTTCCTTGAGGCGGCCGGTGATCTCGAGGTAGCCCTCGGAATCGAAGCGGCCCTGGTCGCCGGTGCGGAACCAGCCGGCGGTGAAGGCGTCTGCGTTGGCCTTTTCGTTGTTCTCATAAGCGGTCATCACGTTGTCGCCGCGAATCACCACCTCGCCGGTGGCAGCGGAGCCGAGGATGTGGCCGTCCTCGTCCATCAACGCGATGTCGGGTCCGGCGGGCCGGCCGACGGATCCGGGTTTGCGCATCAGCGGCGGCAGTGGATTGGATGTCATCTGATGGGCGGCTTCGGTCATGCCGTACGATTCGATCACCGGCGCCGACAACATCTTTTCCAGCCGCTTCATCACCTGGGGGGCAAGGCTGGCGCTTGAAGACCGGATGAACCGCAACGTCAGGCCGTTGATGATTTCTTCGTTGCGTCCGGCGCGGTCGAGGATCGTCTGATGCATGGTCGGCACGGCGGTGTACCAGGTGGCGCCGGAGCCTTGCAGCCAGCCGAAGAACTTGAGGGCATTGAAGCCCGGCGTGCAATAGACGCTGGCGCCCGCGGCCAGACTCGACAGAACCGCCGCCATCAGGCCGTGAATATGAAAAAGCGGCATCACGTTGAGGCAACGGTCGCGCGGGGTAAGTTCAAGGCATTCGCAAATGTTGTGGGCCGAGGCACAGATGTTGGCCTGGCTGAGGGGGACGAGTTTCGGCCGCGAGGTCGTGCCCGAGGTATGCAGCAACAGCGCCGTCGCATCGGACCCGCCGAATTGGGCGGGTCGCGCATCGGCGACCGCCTCGCCCGCCAGAGTAAACGCGCCCGCTTCGTCCTCCGCCTCAAGGCGCAGAACCGCAATACCAAGTTCGCCCGCCACCGCCACCGCGGGGCCCTCCTCGTCGGCCGCCGCCACCAGCGCGGCGGCGCCGATGTCGTTCAGATAGAACCGGAACTCGTCGGCGGTGTAGGCCGGGTTGAGGGGGGCCGTCGCCAGCACCGCGCCGATCGAAACGAATGCCGTCGCCATGTCGGGCCCGTTCGGCAGCACGATTGCGATGCGGTCGGCGGGTCCATAGCCCAACTGTGCGAGCCGGTCCGCCGTCTGCGACACCTGGCGGCGCAAGCCCTCGTGGGTCATCGGCGCGCGCCCCGGAGCGGCGATTGCAACCGCATCGGGCTCGCCGCGTCCGATCAATTCATGGAGTGCCACCGGTGCCGACACGTCACAGTCCCGTCCTTGCGATGGCGGTCAGGATTATCACGAACGATTGCCCCGGCCTAGGGGTGCAACCCGTGCCGGTCGATCCCCCGCATTTCGTCTTCCCACTGCAAGTCCGCACCGTTGGCAAATCGAGGCGAATCGGAGTCGCCCGGGCTGGCGATATTGTTTTTGAAAACCTGATCGGCGGCGGTGGCGCGGCGCGAAAAAAAATGGCCCCCGCTTGGGGGCCAGTTGGGGAGGAACCATAGGGTACCTAAACGACGACTACGCGGAAAATCAAAACACGTCCTGGACCGGAACCGGCAGTGGCCGAAAACCGGGCGCGCGCGCCGAGGCGGCGCAGTGGGGGACCCAAGCGCGCATCAGGCGGCGAACTCCACCGGCTGGAACTGACCGAAAAAGGATTCGGTCCGTGCTGTGGCCAGGCCGTAGGCGGAGGCCCCCTCTTCGCTCGACAACTGCGGCAGCCCGGCGCCCGGTGAGAACTGCTGGGCGATCAACTGGGCGACGAAGGCGCTGGAGTGAAGGACCCGCTCGGGGAATGGATTGATGCCGAAGTGGAGACCGAATTCGCGGCGCCGGCTTCGGCCCGTGCCGCCATCGCGCCGGTCGTTGGCGGGATTGTCCAACTCCGCGGTGCCGCGCCCGGCGGACCCGCGCCGCCGCAGCCGCGGCTCGATCGGCTCGGGTTCTCCGAGCGACCGGAAATGGATCGCGCCGCGCGCTTGCCGGTCGAGGGTATCGAAGCTGATTCCGGCAGCCAGCATCGGCCCGGCCTGCGTCTGGGAGGGCGGCGGCGGAAGGTAGGCTGTGACGGCGTCGAGGGCCATAAATTGCGGCCTGGGACCTTTTCCCTAATATTTGTATCAAATTTTATCTTTTTTCTCGCTAAATCCTTACCGAGTCGTTAACGCGCACGACTGTTTGGCCGCGGGGTGCGTTCGGCCGGAAGTGGTGGCCGGCCGGAGTCCAGCGGTAAACAGCGCAAATCAGGCGGATTTCGGCAGGAATCAGCTGCGGAACACGGCGGCGGGCAGATAGGACATCTGGGCGGCATTCAGCCGTGGATTCCGGAAGCGACGGGGACCCCGGCGGAATCGGGCAGATAGGGCGTCCCGGCGGCGTTCAGCGGTGGAATCGGACCGCGGCAGCGGACCTCGGCGGAATCGGCGGGCAGGTAGGACATCCCGGTGGATTCGGGAGCCGGTAGGGGAGCCCGGCGGAACCAGCGCGAAACGTGCGGCGGATACGGGCCTGCGCCGGTGAAATTGCCCGCGGCCGGGCGCGAAAACCGGTGCGCGGCCCGGGACGCTGCGCTCAGTTTTTTTCGGCGGCGAGATCGTCGAGGCGGCGGCGCACCTCGTCGAGTTCGCGCTTGAGGTCGGCGACCTCGTCGTTGCGCGAGGGCGGGGGGCCGTTCCGGCCGTTGCCGGTGTCCTCGCCCTGCGCAGGAGCGGCCGCGCCGCCGGCAAACGGATTGAACAGGCTCATCGCTTTTTCGAACATGGCGACGTTCTGCCGTCCCATCTCCGAGACCTTGTCGGCCGGCATCACCCCGTCGAACGCCTTGGCGAGCTGGCGGTTTAGTTCTTCCTGGTTATGGGAAAACGTTTCCATGCTGGCTTCAAGGTATTGAGGCAGCAGCGACCCGAGATTGTGGCCGTAATAGCCGATCAGTTGCCGCAGAAAATTGATTGGCAGCAGGTTCTGCCCTTTGGCTTCCTGCTCGACGATTATCTGGGTCAGCACCGAGCGGGTGATGTCCTCGCTCGTACGTGCGTCGCGCACAACGAATACGTCATTGTTCTTCACCATCTCGCACAGGGTGTCGAGAGTGACGTAGCTGCTGGTCGCGGTGTTGTAGAGCCGCCGGTTCGCGTACTTCTTGATGACGATGGGCTCGTCCGGGCCGGCCTTGTTGGTCAAATCCCTGCTCGCTTGACTTCGAGTTTGTATTCTCGACCCCTTTTGACGGTTGGCGCAAGGGAAACGCGCCGGGTGCTATACTCGCCGCCCTGCGGCCGGCGTGATCGGCCGGTCAATTCGCGTCCCTCAATCCAAGGTGTTTTCGTGACCGATATCATTATCGCCGCCGCGGCGCGCACCCCGGTCGGCTCTTTTCTCGGTTCCTTTGCGTCCCTGGCTGCGTCCGAACTCGGGAAAGTGGCGGTCGCGGCGGCGTTCGAACGCGCACGCGTTGCGCCGGAAGACGTGTCCGAAGTCATTCTCGGGCAGGTTCTGAGTAGCGCCGCCGGCATGAACCCGGCGCGTCAGGTGGCGATGGCCGCCGGCATCCCGCACGAAGTGCCGGCCTGGGGCGTCAATCAGGTGTGCGGATCGGGCCTGCGTTCGGTGGTGCTCGGTGTTCAGGCGCTGCAGGCCGGCGATGCCGCTATCGTCGTCGCCGGCGGCCAGGAAAGCATGAGCCAGTCGCCGCACGCGATCCAATTGCGCGCCGGGAAGAAGTTCGGCGATGCCGGCCTGATCGACACCATGATCCGGGACGGCCTGTGGGACGTCTTCAACGGCTATCACATGGGCAGTACCGCCGAAAACGTCGCCCGCCAATGGCAGGTTTCGCGCGACGAGCAAAATGCGTTTGCTCTCGCCTCCCAGCAAAAGGCGTCGGCCGCGCGCGCCAGCGGGCGTTTTGACGACGAGATCGTGGCCGTCACGGTGCCGGCAAGAAAAGGCGACACCGTCGTCGAGCGCGACGAATACATCCGCGACGACGCCGATGCAGCATAGCTTGCCAAACTGCGGCCCGCCTTCGAGGCCGACGGTACGGTTACGGCGGGCAATGCCTCCGGCATCAACGACGGCGCGGCGGCGCTGGTGCTGATGTCCGAGGCGACGGCCCGGGACCGCGGTATCGAACCGCTGGCGCGGATTGCGTCCTGGGCGCAGGCCGGGGTCGATCCGGCGGTAATGGGGTCGGGGCCGATCCCGGCCAGCCGCCTCGCGCTCGAACGTGCCGGCTGGACGGTGGACGACCTCGACCTGATCGAGGCCAACGAGGCTTTTGCCGCTCAGGCATGCGCCGTCAATAAAGAGCTCGGCTGGGACGGGGACAAAGTGAATGTCAACGGCGGCGCCATCGCCATCGGCCATCCGATCGGCGCCTCGGGGACGCGCATATTGGTGACGCTGTTGTATGAGATGCAGCGGCGCGGCGCCGCCAAGGGTCTGGCGACGCTCTGCATCGGCGGCGGCATGGGCATCGCAGTCGGCGTCGAACGCGCCTGAGCCACGCGTTGCACCCGGCGCCCCGGGGCTCGGAGCGGTTCCGCTTCGATCGGAACTGATCTAGCTTTTATTGACGCTCACGGCGCCGGACAAGACCGTCCATGCCTGCGCGGGCGCGCCGCACAAACGGCGGACCGCCTGGCGGCCCCGCCGAATCCAGACGAACTGGAATCGCCCTAGCTGGCGATACTGGTATTGAAGATCGGATCGGCGGCGGTGCGGTCGTACCAGGCCGACAGATTTGAACGTCCCGAACGCCAGTCGAACGCCGGGTCGAGGCCGGGCAGCATTTCCGCCAATTCTTTCATACGCGAACCGATAAAAGCGAGCGCCCCCACCAGCCGGACCTGCCCGATATCGAGATCGCCGAATTCCCCGGCTTCGGACTCGAACACATCCAGCGCCCGGACGATCTTGTTCCACTGACGCTCGACAAAGGCCGGGCGGCGCGCTTCTTCCGGCTCCCACGATTCCAGGATCAGCCGCACGAACAGATCGAAGATTGCATCCGCCTGCCACGCCTGCCGCCGAACCGTCCACAGCCGCGGGCCGGGCGGTGGAAAGAGCTTCGGCCGGTCATGAAGGGAATCGAGATACTCGTAAATCACCGGCCCGCCGAACAGCACCTCGCCTTCATCTGTCACCAGGGTCGGAACGGTGCTGAGCGGGTTGAGTTCGGGCAGTCCTGAATCGGTGTCGAACGGATTGGTGGCGACCGGCTCGATGCGGGCGCCGAGTCCGGTGTAATTGACGACCGCCTCGGCGGTCGAAACGTAGCCTTCGATCGGGGTGTAGCGGAGTTTCATGATAGCCGGCAGGTTGCGAAAAAGGCCGGCGAGGGTAGCATCGGCGCGCGCCGGGCGGCAAACGGCGCTGGCGCCGGATTGCGGCAGTTCGTGCTAGATTCCCGCCATGCAGCCCGACGTTGTCGATCTCAAGGCCTTTTACGAGGGACCGCTGGGCCACCTGGTAACGCGCGCCCTGCGCGGGCGCCTCCGCGCGATGTGGCCGGACGTGCGCGACCAGCGCGTACTGGGCGTCGGCTATGCTGCGCCCTACCTGATACCGTTTTCCGAGCGTGCCGAACGCGCCGTCGCCTTCATGTCCGCCCGTCAGGGGGTGCATCGGTGGCCGCTGTTCCATCCCAATCGCGTCGCCCTGATCGAAGGCACCGAACTGCCGTTGCCGGACGCGATGATGGACCGGATTCTGGTTGTCCACGGTCTTGAACATGAAGGCCAGGCGCGCCCGTTCCTGCGCGAACTCTGGCGCGTGCTGGCGCCTGAGGGCCGGATTCTGATCGTCGTTCCGAACCGGCGCGGCATCTGGGCACGGTTCGAACGATCGCCTTTCGGCGCCGGCCACCCCTACAGCGCGCGCCAACTCGACAGCCTGTTGCGCGAAACGCTGTTCCTGCCGATTCAGACCCAGGCGGCGCTCTATTTTCCGCCCAGCCGGCGGCGGCTGATATTGCGGGCCGCCGGTACCATCGAAGGATTGGGCCGGCGATTCAACACAACCGCCTTCGCGGGCGCACTGCTGATCGAGGCCGGCAAACAGGTCTATGCCGTGCCGCGGGTGCACGATGTGCCGGCGGCGGTCACGCGCCCGCCGCGGCCCGCGTTCCCGCTTCGCATCGCCTCGCGTGAGGGAGTCCTGCGATCCGATCCGGTGTCCGCCGCTCCGCGGCGCGTCGCCGGCTGAAGGATCCGCCGCCGCGCGGCGCAGAAACTAGTCGCGGCGCAAAGTAAAGAGACCCTGTTCGCCGAACAGGTTGGCCCAGCGGCCCGTGCCCTGAAATCGCTGCGGCGTTCCGTCGTGGGACAGGTAAAGACGCCGCTCGATGGTAAGGCCGAGGTCGCGGCACATCAGCACAAAGTCCCTAATCGTGCACAGGTGGATGTTGGGGGTCTCGTACCACGAATCGCGCAAGGTCTCCGTTACCGGCATGCGGCCATGGCGCAGCAAATCCCAGCGCACGCGCCAATAGCCGAAATTCGGGAACGAAACGATGGCGCGCTGCCCGATCCGCACCATTTCGGCGATGACCTCGCGCGGCCGGAGGGTCGCCTGCAAGGTGAGGCTGAGCACGACATAGTCGAACGCCTGGTCCGGGTAATGCCGCAGGTCGATATCGGCGTTGCCCTGGATCACCGACAAACCGCGGCTGACGCAGGCCTTGACCCGTTCCTGCGAGACCTCGAGGCCGCGCGCGTCCACGTCACTGTGGCGCGCCAGATAATCCAGCAGGGCGCCGTCGCCGCAACCGATGTCGAGGACCCGGCTGCCGCTCTCGATCAGGTTGGCGATGACCAGGAGGTCGTCGCGGATTGCGCTGTCGCGGCGCCGGACCCGGGAATTGTCGAATTCGCTCACGGCCGGGCGAGACCCCGCTTTTCGCTGGCGCCGTTCAGGAATCCAACAAAGGTCTTGTGGAATTCCGGTTCATCCAGAAGGAACGCATCGTGCCCCTTGTCGCTTTCGACTTCGACGAAACTTACGTTCGCAGCCTCGGCGTTGAGCGCACGAACGATTTCGCGGCTGTCCTCGGTCGGGAACAGCCAGTCGCTGGAAAACGAAATGACGCAAAAACGCACAGGCGTCTTCCTGAAGGCGTTGCCCAGCGGTCCGCCATGTTCGGCGGCGAGATCGAAGTAGTCCATGGCGCGCGTAATATACAGGTATGAATTGGCATCGAAGCGATCGACGAACGTGCTGCCCTGGTGGCGCAGATAGCTCTCAACCTGGAAGTCGGCTTCGAAACCGTAGGTGAGGTGGTCGCGGTCCTGCAATTTGCGGCCGAACTTGCGCCGCAGCGCCGGTTCCGAAAGATAGGTGATGTGCGCCGCCATGCGTGCGACCGCCAGCCCTGCGTGCGGGTTGGTGCCGTGCGCGAGGTAATTGCCGTCCTTCCACGCAGGGTCGGCCATGATCGCCTGCCGGCCGACTTCGTCAAACGCAATGTTCTGCGCCGAGTGCCGGGCCGAAGTTGCGATCGGCACCGCCGCAAACACCCGTTCCGGATACGAGGCCGCCCATTGCAAGACCTGCATGCCGCCCATCGACCCGCCGGTGACGCAAAACAGCTGCTCGATCCCGAGGTGATCGAGGACCCGCGCTTGGGCGCGCACCATGTCGGCCACGGTAATGACGGGAAAATCCAATCCCCACGGCTCGCCGGTGGCGGGATTGATCTCTTTGGGTCCGCTGGTTCCCATGCAACCGCCCAGAACGTTGACGCACAACACGAAGTACTTGTTGGTGTCGAGCGGTTTGCCCGGACCGACAAGGGCGTGCCACCAGCCGGGCTTTCCGGTCACCGGGTGGGTGCCGGCGATGAATTGATCGCCGGTCAGGGCATGACACACCAGGATCGCATTCGACCGGTCGGCGTTTAGATGGCCGTAGGTTTCGTAGGCCTGTGTGTGGCGTTCCAGCGTCAGTCCGCAATCGAGCTTCAGCGGTGAATCGGTAAATTCGATCGACAGCACCGGGGCCGAGCTGCCGGCACCGAGGGCCCCGGATTCAGGTATGGCGGTGTCCGTCATGAGTGGCCGGGTCCTGCTTGAAACGATGCGTCGGAAGGTCCGATAGGTTGGGCCCAGGCCCGGATTTGTCAATGTTTTCTTTGCTTTTGGCGGCTCCGGCGACTATGGGTTACAGTCCTTTTTCTGCCCCTCATCGTTGAATTGACCCATGTCTGAGAATCGCCAGGCTCTCGACGGCCTCCGCCGCGATATCGACCGTGTTGACGACGACCTGCGCGCGCTGCTGGCTGAGCGCTCGGCCCTTGTCGACAGAATCTCCGGCACCAAGAGGGACGGTCTCGCCATCCGGCCGGGGCGCGAGGCGTCCATCCTGCGGCGGTTGTCCGCGACGGGCGATGCCGGTCAGGTGCCGGCGGTGGTTCTTGTCCGGGTGTGGCGGGAACTGATGGCCGCCTTTTGCCGCCAGCAAGGTCCGTTCAGCGTTGCCGTTTGCGCGCCGGAAAAATCGGTCGGCTATTGGGACCTTGCCCGCGATCACTTCGGGTCGGCGACGCCGATGACGCTGCACAAGTCGCCGGGGCTGGTGCTGCGGGCGATCGCCGGGGGGACGGCAGCGATCGGCCTGTTGCCGCTGCCGCAGGACGACGATATGGATCCATGGTGGCGCCATCTTGCGCGCACGGTGGGGCCGCGCCCGCAGGTGATCGCCCGTCTGCCGTTCTGCGAAAATCCCGGCGCGCGGTTCGAGGACCTCGAGGCGTTGGCCGTCGCCATCCACGACATCGACCCGAGCAGCGACGACCTCAGCCTGCTGGTGGTATCGACCAGCGACCATATCAGCCGCGCTTCTCTCAACTCGTTGCTGGCGGACGCGGGCTTCGACGGGCGTGGCGTCGCCAACTATGTCGAGCCCGAAGTGGCGTCCGAGCGGCTGTACCTGGCCGAAGTCAACGGTCTGGTCGCAGCGGCGGATCCGCGTCTCGGCAAACTCGCGACAAAGCTCGACGACGAAAACGCGCAAGTGATTCGGGTGGGCGGTTACGCCCGGCCGATCGTGCCGCGCTAACCCGCTCCGGCGCAGGTCGCATCGCAACCGGAAACCACCTCCATGACCCTGCCCAAGCCGCGTCCCGGCATCCTCGACATCTCGCCCTATGTCGGCGGCGACTCGGGCGCGCCCGGATTCGAACGTCCGATCGTGCTGTCGTCGAACGAATCGCCGCTGGGCCCGAGCCCGGCGGCGATTGCGGCGATTCGCGGCTACGCGACGGCGACCAACCGTTATCCTGACGGCGACTCGCACGACTTGCGCGAGGCCATCGGCGGCACCTTCGGACTCGACCCCGCGCGGATTGTCTGCGGCTCCGGGTCGGACGAGTTGATTGCCCTCTTGGTGCGTATTTTCGCCGGTCCGGGTGACGAGGTCCTTTACAGCCAGTACGGATTCCTGATGTACCGGATTTCGGCGTTGGCGGCGGGCGCGACGCCGGTGGCGGCGCCGGAGTCCGGCTATTGCGCCGATGTCGAGGCGATATTGGCGTGTGTCAGCGCGAACACGCGCATTCTGTTTCTTGCCAATCCGAACAACCCCACCGGGACCTACCTGACCGCGGACGAATTGCGGACTTTGCGCGCGCGTCTGCGCGATGGCGTGGTGCTGGTGGTCGATGCGGCCTACGCCGAATACCTCGGCCGCGACGACTATTCGCCCGGAATCGATCTGGTCGACGCCAACGATAATGTGGTGATGACGCGCACGTTCTCGAAGATATACGGGCTTGCCGGGTTACGGCTCGGTTGGGCTTATGGCCCGCCTGCGGTCGTCGATCTGTTGAACCGCGTGCGGGGCCCGTTCAACGTGTCCGCGCCGGCCCAGGTGGCGGGCGTGGCGGCGCTGTCCGACGGCGCGTTTTATCAGGCGGCACGCGCGCACAACGACGAATGGCAGCCGTGGCTGGCGCGGGAGTTCTTGAACCTGGGCCTCGACGTAGTGCCGGGCGTTGCCAACTTCGTGCTGGCGCGATTCGATGATCCCGGGCACGGTGCGGACGCTGCCCGTGCGTTCCTCAAAGAACGCGAGATTCTGGTGCGCGGCATGAATGGGTATGGCTTGCCGGATTGTCTTCGCATTACGATCGGTCTCGCCGCGGATAATCGCGCCGTTGCCGCGGCGCTGGCGGAATTTCTCGGACGCTAGGGGACGACGGTGGTGGATCGCGAAATGTTCGAAACGGTGGCACTGATCGGACTGGGTCTGATCGGCGGGTCGATCGGCCACGCCATCAAAAAGCATGGCATTGCCGGCACGGTGCGCGGCTGCGCCCAGAGCGAGGCGACACGCGCGCGCGCCCTCGAGATCGGGTTCGTCGATTCGGTTTTCGCGGATCCGGCGGAGGCCGTCGCCGGGGCGGATTTCGTCGTCTTGTGTTCGCCCGTCGGAACCTTCGAATCGATCGCCAAGGCGATTGCGCCTGTGCTCAAGCCGGGCGCGATCCTCAGCGATACCGGATCGGTGAAGGAGGCGGTGATCCGCGCGCTCGCGCCGCACGTGCCCAAGGGGGTGCATCTCGTGCCCGCGCACCCAGTGGCAGGCACCGAATATTCGGGCCCCGACTCAGGGTTTGCGGATCTGTTTGACGGCCGTTGGGCCATCATCACTCCGCCCGCGGGCGCCGACGAGAAGGCGGTTTTGGCAGTGGAATCCTTCTGGCGGCGCTGCGGCAGCCGCGTCGAAATAATGGATCCCGCGCACCATGACATCGTACTGGCGATTACCTCGCACATCCCGCATCTGATCGCCTACAACATCGTCGGTACCGCCTACGACCTCGAAGCCGTGACCGAATCCGAGGTCATCAAGTATGCGGCCGGCGGTTTCCGCGATTTTACCCGCATCGCCGCCTCCGACCCGGTGATGTGGCGCGACGTGTTTCTCAACAACCGCGAGGCGGTGCTGGAAGTGCTGGGCCGGTTTACCGAAGACCTGGCCGCCTTGCAGCGCGCCATCCGCTGGGGCGACGGCGAGGCGCTGGAGGATCTGTTCCGGCGTACCCGCGACATTCGCCGCAGTATTATCGACGCGGGCCAGGCCTAGAGCTTTTCCCGTTCGCATGCGCTCACGCGAAAAGCTCTATCCCTTTGACATAGTACGCAAATCGTCGTCGCTGGCGATTCCGCCGGCTCGGGATTTGCTCTAACGAAATCCGAAGCGGTTGCACGGCGGGCTGCATGGCTTTCGCCTGACGCTGCTTTGCTCTTTGGGAAACGGGAACCGATCGACCCGCCCGGTGATCGCCGGACGATTCCAATTGAACGGATGCTTCCCTGGGGCGCACGAATGCCGCCCGCGTTCGCCCGAACCCGGTCAGGGGGTCAGCGCGGCGGACGGAAACGTGAGCGGCGGAAGGTCGGCGATCGGAACCTGGCCGAGATAGAGTGTTCCAAATTGCGCCGACACCGGAATCTCGAGCCGCCCCGAATCGGACGTCCGCGCGAGAATATTGATCGAGATACGGGCGATCGCCGCGTCCCGCGGGCTCAACACGCCGGCGTCGCCGAGGGCGGCGATGGTTTCGTCGAGGCCGATGACCCGCGTCGCCAGCGCGCCGATCGGTCGCAGCGAATCGTCGAGCGCCAGCGTCCCGTCGCCGTCGACCGCAAGACCGCCCCAGCGCAGCCGCAGGCGCTTGAGGTCGAGTGTACCGCCGCCGTCGCGCCAGGCGATCACGCTTTCGTCCATGGGGCCGCCCACGAGGGGGCCGGTGACGGTGACGTCGGCGCCGAACTCGTCGATCACCGAACCGAGGCCCAGCGTATCGACGCCGAGCAACGGCAAAGCCAGCCCGCGCGCGTACACCGAGACCATGGGGCCTTGGACGTTGCGGGTGCGGTCGAACACGACGTCGAGCCGGTTGGCGCCCGACGACCCGACGATGTCGGTCGAATCGAGCCGCAGGTCCTGCACCGACCAGGAAAACGACTCGAGGCCGCTCAAGCCGAAGCGCATGTCGAGGCTCGATTCGGCGGCGGTGATCCGGCCGGTGCGCGCCGCGCCGCCGCCCTCGAAGGTAATCTCGTGGGCGGCGCCGAGATCGATCCGCACTCGGCCTGGCGCCCAGGGCCGCGCTTCGGCGCGCAGGCGCTCGCTTTGCCACGACCAGCGCGGCCGGTCCGCGCGCGCGAGACCGGGCGACTCGATGGTAATGCGGATTGCGAACGGAAAGCCCGCGACTTCAATCTTGCCGTGGCTGACTTCCATGCCGGCGCCACGCTGGCCGGTAATCCAGGTATCCAGCGCCGTCCGCGCGGTGTCGGCGGCGCTCGACCAATAGGCGGCGTAACCCGCGCCGAGGACGATCAACAGTGCGGCCGCGCCGCCCACAAACCACCAGCGCCGGCCGCCGCCGGACTTCTCGAAGGCCGTATTCGTATACTCTGTCATGGCAGTTCCGGGCGCCAGGCGCCGGGGCATATCATGGGGCGATTATATTCTCTTTGCCATGACAGCGGCCAGAACCGGGCCATGACAGCGGCTGGAACCGGTGGGATCGCGGCACCATGAAATCGCGGCCACCCGGCGGTGGCGATCTGTGGGTATTTGGCTACGGCTCGCTGATGTGGAACCCGGGCTTCGCGCACGCGGAAGCGCGGCCTGCCAGGTTGTACGGCTATCACCGGGCATTCTGCCTCTATTCGGAACATTACCGCGGCACCGAAGCCCGGCCCGGTCTGGTGCTCGGACTCGATCGCGGCGGCAGTTGCCGGGGGCGCGCATTCCGGGTGCCCGCGCATGACGCCGATGCGGCGATGGAATACCTGATCGCGCGCGAGATGTACGGCCACGAGGTCGACGTCTATCAACTGCAATGGCACCGGGTGGCGCTCGAGGGCGGGATGGGCGGCACCGGCAACACCGGCGGCGCCAGCGGGACCGGCAGCACCGGCAACCCCGGCGGCACCGGCGGGGCTGCGTGTGGTTCCAAAGGGCACCGCGCCGGTGGTGGGCGCCGCGTCACCGCTGCGTGCTTCATCGTCAATCGCGCGCATCCGCATTACGCCGGCAAACTTGCGCCCGAGCACGCCGCAGCGCTGATCCGCGCTGGCGCCGGCGAATCGGGCTCGAACGTCGATTATTTGCTGAACACGATTCGCCACCTCGACGAACTCGGCATCAACGACGGCCCGATCCACGATCTCGCAAAGCGGGTGGGGGGTTAGACCCCTAACTGCACTTCGAATAGCCGCAACTGGTGCAGGTGTCGCAGTTCTCCTGGCGGATCAGTGCCGGCTGGCTGCATTTGGGGCAGGGGCGCAGGTGCGTGCTTTCGTCGCCCACCGCCATTTCCAGTGCCGCCGCGCCGGGGCGTTCGGCGATGAAGCCGATCGCGATCAGGTGCTTTTCGATCACCTCGCCGATCGCCGCCAGCAGCGAGGGCACATAGTGCCCGTCCATCCACTGGCCGCCGCGCGGATCGAACACGGCTTTCAGTTCCTCGACCACGAACGAAACGTCGCCGCCGCGCCGGAACACCGCCGAGATCATGCGCGTCAGCGCCACCGTCCAGGCGTAGTGCTCCATGTTCTTAGAGTTGATGAAAACCTCGAACGGCCGGCGCCGGCTGTCCTGGATAACGTCGTTGATGGTGATGTAGATGGCGTGGTCCGAATCGGGCCAGCGCACTTTATAGGTACTGCCCGGCAGAACCCCCGGCCGGTCGAGCGGCTGGGTCATGTACACCACGCCGCCGGCGTCGAACTCGTCGGCCGGTCTCGATTCCGGGCGCGCGAGCGGCAATTCCGCCTGATCGGCGTGGGCTTCGTCGCGGGCGGTCAATACGGCGCCGGTGATCGCGTTGGGGCGGTAGGTGGTGATGCCTTTACACTCTGATTCATAGGCTTGCAGATAGACGTCCTTGAAGGCATCGAAGGGGATGTCCTCGGGGCAGTTGACCGTCTTGGAGACCGCCGAATCGACATGCGCCTGAACCGCCGCCTGCATGGCCACGTGGTCGCCGGGTTTGAGCGCGCCTGAATCGACGAAAGCATCGCTCAGCGCCGCATTCGGCCCCTTCAGCTTGCGGAAGAAGCGCAGCGCATAATCGCTCACGTCCTCTTCCTTGCGGCTGCCGTCCGGCATCAGCACGCTGCGGGTATAGGAAAAACTGAAAACCGGTTCGATGCCCGACGAGACGTTGTCGGCAAGGATCGAAATGGTTCCGGTGGGAGCGACCGAAGTCACCAGCCCGTTGCGCAGGCCATTCTCGGCGATGACCCGGCGCACGTCGCCGTCGAGCCGTTGTGCGCCTGCGGTGGCGAGGTATTTTTCTGCATCGAACAGCGGGAACGGCCCTTTTTCGGCGGCGAGAGCGGCCGAGGCCAAGAGGGCCGCGCGTTCGATGGCGCGCATCCAGCGGCCCGCGGTTTCGGCGGCGCGCTTGGTGCCGTAACGGATGCCGCACATGATGAGGGCATCCGCCAGCCCGGTCAGCCCCAGGCCAATGCGGCGCTTGGCGCGCGCTTCGTGCTCTTGCTCGGGTAACGGAAAGGGCGAGGCGTCGATGGCGTTGTCGAGCATCCGTACCGCGGTTGCCACCAGCGATTCGAGCGCGCCTTCGTCGAGGCCCGCATCCTTTTCGAAGGGATTGTCGATCAGGCGGGCGAGATTGATCGAGCCCAGCAGGCAGGCGCCATAGGGCGGCAGCGGCTGCTCGCCGCAGGGGTTGGTGGCGGAAATGGACTCGGCGTAGCTGAGCGGGTTGAGCGCGTTGATGCGGTCGATGTAGATCACGCCCGGTTCGGCGAAGGCGTAGGTCGCGCGCATGATCTGTTCCCACAGTTCGCGCGCCGGCAGGGTCTTGAACGTCATGCCTTGGAAGACCAGGTCCCAGGCGGCATCGTCCCTGACCGCCTGCATGAACGCATCGCTCACCAGCACCGACAGGTTGAACATGCGCAGGCGGCCCGGCTCCTGCTTGGCGGCGATAAAGGCCTCGATGTCGGGGTGGTCGCAGCGCATCGTCGCCATCATCGCGCCGCGGCGGTGGCCGGCGCTCATGATGGTGCGGCACATCGAATCCCACACGTCCATGAACGTCAACGGCCCGGAAGCGTCGGCGCCGACGCCGCGCACGCGCGCGCCCTTGGGCCGGAGCGTCGAGAAGTCGTAGCCGATGCCGCCGCCCTGCTGCATCGTCAGCGCCGCCTCTTTCAGGTTCTCGAAAATGCCGCCCATGTCGTCGGGGATGGTGCCCATGACGAAACAGTTGAACAGCGTCACCGAGCGGTCGGCGCCGGCGCCGGCAAGAATTCGCCCCGCCGGCAGAAAGCGAAAATCCTCCAGCGCTTGATAGAACCGGGGCTCCCATCCGGCGGGATCGTTCTCGGCGGCGGCGAGCGCCTTTGCCACCCGCGCCCAGGTGTCTTCGATGGTCTTGTCGACGGGGTCGCCGTCCGGCCCCTTGAGGCGGTACTTCATGTCCCAGATCTGCTGGGAAATCGGGGCGACGGTGGGCATGGCGGGACTTTGGCCTTTGGCGTAACGGCGGAACGGGTTCAAGGGCGCGCGGACCGCAATCGCGGCGGCCGCAGCCCCCCAGTCTAGGCCCGCCGCCGCGCCCAGTCAATCTGTGTTCTTGTTATGTTTCCACAGCGGCAGGAGCGCCTAACTGCTTGACGATGCGCCGTTAATCGGGTTTTCCCGGCAATCCCTAGAGGCACTGCGGACGAAAAGCGGAGACGCTTTGGCAGTTTTCCATAGAATTATCCACAGGAAGAGATTCGGCGCGTTCGGAGTTGGGAAACGGCGCCTCGGCCACGGTGAAGGAAAATAGTCCTTGACAGTCATGTCCAATAACTGTACAAAACGGACATATTCAACCTTTCTCAACGAGACCGCGACATGCACCGATCCCGAATCCGCTGGCGGGTACCGGCCAATTCGGTCTTCCGCGTCACCCATGGCGGCACCCGCCTCGAAGTGGACAAGAACAAGCTCCGCGCCCGCGTGCTCGCGGCAAACCGGGCCCAGGCCGCGCGCCGGGCATCGTCCGCTGGCGCCGGCGCCGGGCCGTCCGGCGGGGCGGCGCGAAAGGGTTCCGCCCAGCAGCGCGCCCAGGCGGCGCAGCGTTCGCCGGGCGGGCAGAACATGCGTCCGGAAAAACTGCTCGAAGCGGCGCTCGGCGAAAAGAAACTGGTCTGGGTCCACCACCCCGACCGCGGCGTCGATGTCATTACCGAGGCCGCCAGCGGCTGCATGGTGGTCGGCCTCAACAACCGCCCGATCGAGCGGGCGAGCCGGGTTCCGTTCGGCACGCGCAACCCGAATTACGAGGTGCTCACAAAGCACCTTGAAGAATTTGAGGGGCACTCACCCACATGTACCTCGATCCCAATGGCAACGTGACGATCGGCGTCGGCCACAAGTTGGAGTCGGTGGAGGATGCATTTTCGCTGAATTACGAGTCGCAACCGGACGACGCCGCCATCCGCCGGGATTTCGAAGCGGTCGTAAGGGTGGGGCGTCTTCCCAACCCTGAGGATTACGCGGCGGTCACCGAATTGCGAATCGACGAGTTCGAGTATCTCGAACTGCTCGACCGCGACATGAAGGAAAAGTTGTTGGAATTGAAAGGCAGGTTTCCAAGATTCTCGACCTATCCCGAACTGGTGCAGCGCGGCATGATGGACCTCGTCTTCAACATGGGCACTGCGAAATTCTATGGTCAATTCACGCGGTTCCGGCGCGCCCTCAAAATCCGTAACTGGGCCCGTGTCGCCGCCGAATCGCGGCGCAGCGAACTGGACGCCAAAGGAATTTTTCTAGGTGGATTGGCGAGAAGAAATGACGAAGTGCAAGGCTGGTTTAACCAGGCCGCCAAGGCCAATCCCTATTTCGTTGATCCGACCTGCAAGGTGCAAGTATCGCGCTTCATGTAGAGGCTGCGATCCCGCCCGCTTCGTAGAATAATTCAGTGCCGGACAAGCCTACTCCAGTACCTCTTCTTCGGCATAGGGTTTCTCATCCGGCTTCGCGAACCGGGAGCCGCGTTCCTCGCAACCTCTGTAGAGAAAATCGATTCCGTATTCCCAGGCGATACGAGTCGGCTTGTCCGGCCCATCCCGCACCAGAAGGAACAGGTGCGGCCATTCACCACGGAACGTTGGTACGTAATCTACAAAAGTGTGCAACAACAGATCTTCAGTGCCATCGCCATTGAAATCGCCACGGCCGTAGATCTCGATCTGCATTGTCCAGCCCGCGGCTTCGAGCACCAGGGCATCATCTTCGCGGCGCGATTCGGTAATCACGTAATATCTGTCCCAGTCGTATTCCCGATATTCCGCCCAGACCACACCAGACCGTCCTTGTTCGCTTGCATGGCGTTTGCCAGATAGCCGCAGGTATTTCGCGGCCGCAGCAGCGGCGGCAGGACAGCAAGCGCGCGGGCATCAAGCACGAAATCCTGGAAGTGACTCTGCGTCGCCGGCTTCACTTTCGACAGGGCATCGAGGGCGAAGCAACGTATGCCCAGCGAATGAAATGCCTCTCCGGGCCCCATCGGCCCAAAGCCCGCCTCCTCAAGCCGGACATGCGACCGGCAGTCCGACACGACCGCGTCGTCGCGAGCGACTCCGTTCGTACCGACACGGTAGCGGAAGACCTCCCAAACGTCCTCGGGCGAGTAGGGCGCGCCCATGATCGCGTCGATCCGGTCGATGCTTGTCAGATCCAGCTTCGGCGACCACCAGACGGGCAACTCATCGGCGGTTGCGCCGTCCGGGACTGCTAGAGCCAACGCCAGCGCGATTGCCCCGAACGCGGCCACGACGGCAGAGCGCACGGCCATTACCGCGGCTGGGCCAATCCGGTTTCCTTGCCGCCACACCGATTGGGCCATTGAACGACTCCGCAGGAATTGCCGGACGTTAATGTAACCGGAAATTGTGGCCCGATTCAGGCAGTCCAGTTGCTAGGGCGATTTCAGTTCGTCTGGAATCGCCCATGGCCGCGAGGCGGCCCGCCGCTTGTGCGGCGCGCCCGCGCAGGCGCGGACC
>CAZTAK010000028.1:13817-33251 GCA_964611585.1 uncultured Alphaproteobacteria bacterium | reverse complement strand
GCGTCAATGAAAAGATCGAAGGGTTTTTCGATGCCTGCAAGGGACGCGGTCTGACCGGCGACCAGGGCGTGCTGATTCCGGCCGCCAACGTCAAGAACCTGATGCTGCGCGACGATGTGGTCGAGGCGGCGCGCACCGGAATGTTCGCGATCTACCCGGTGGAAACCATCGATCAGGGCATCGAGATCCTGACCGGCGTCACTGCCGGCGAACGCGGTGCCGAGGGCACCTTCGCCGCGGGAAGCATCAACCGCGCCGTCGAAGAACGCCTCGCCGCGCTGGCCGAGGCACGCCGCCGCTTCGGTGCCACGGGCCGCGATCAGGGTAATGCGGGGTCCGGCTCATGACCGAACCGGCCCGGCATTTTCGCCGCATTCTGGTGGCGCTGGACGATTCCGAGGAAAGCCGCGCCGCGGTCGAGACCGCCTCGACGCTGGCGCGGCGCCTGGAGGCGGAACTGATCGGCCTGTTTGTCGAGGACATCCGCTTTCTGGAACTCGCCGAACATCCGGTCGTGCGTCACTTCAGCCTCACAAAACGACGCCCCCTGACCCCCGATACGCGCGACATGGAACGAGGTCTCAAGGCCCAGGCCGAAGCCGCGCGCCGGACGCTGGTGGCGGCGGCGGAGCGGCAGCATGTGCGCTGGTCGTTCAGCGTCGCGCGCGGACGGGTTGCGGTCGAGGTACTGTCGATGGCGCCGGAAGCAGACCTGATCGTCCTTGGCAAAACCAGCCTGTCGGGCGCGGGCCGCGCGCGGCTGGGATCGACGGCGCGCGCGCTCGCGGTGTCGGACCACGGCACGGTGTTGTTTTCCGAAATGCGGTTCATCCGCGGCCTCTCGATCGAGGGCCCGGTGCTGGCGGCCTACGACCGGGCCGGGCCGGCGGACGCGGTGCTGACAGTCGCTTCGCGCGTCGCCAACCGCGACGGGGGCCGGCTGCTGGTGTTGCTTCCCGCCCTCGCCAAGGATGAGGCCGAGGCGTTGCGCGCCCACGCCCGCAACATTCTCCAGGGCGCGCCGATTGAGGTGACGTTTCACACCTGCCCGGGTGCCGGTTGTGCCGAGCTCAATCGCGCCGTCACCCGCGAAGGTGTCGGGCTGCTGGTGGTAGGCGAAGGTTCGGCGCTGCTTGGCGGCGAACGGGTCAGTGACCTGATCGAACGCGTCCGCGTCCCGGTCCTGCTGGTACGCCAGCCCAGATCCGAGGCGGCCTGAAGCGTCCCCGAGCCCGATCAACTCGCGAGAAGACGCGCGACGTATTCCGGTACGATTTCGGCAGCGCGGCCGTAAACCGTTTCCGCAAACAGACTGTGGCCTTCCGAGGGTTCGAGGTTGAGTTCGGCGGTGTGCGCGCGGCCGCCGCTTCGCACCTCGGCGACGAATCCGGCCGCCGGATAGACGTTGCCCGAGGTGCCGATCGACAGGAAAAGGTCACACGCCTGCAATGCCGACTGGATCCGGTCCATGTGCATCGGCATTTCGCCGAACCAGACAATGTCGGGGCGCAGGGTGCCAGCCGCGCCGCAATCGGGACAAATGGTTTCGAGACTGAGGTCGCCGGACCAGTCGAAGACATCGTAGGTGGCGGCGCAGCGCACCTTGGCGAGTTCGCCGTGCATGTGGATGAGGTTGGTTGCGCCCGCGCGTTCGTGCAGGTCGTCGACGTTCTGGGTGACGATCAGAACGTCGCCGGGATGGTGCTGTTCGAGGTCGGCAAGCGCCTGGTGGCCGGCATTCGTTTCGACGCCGGCAAGCCCCCGGCGGCGGTCGTTGTAAAATTCGTGCACCCGGCGGGGGTTGCGCGCGAAGGCCTCGGGTGTCGCCACCTCGTCGATGTCATGGCGCGCCCAGATGCCGTCCGGGTCGCGAAAGGTGCTGACGCCGGAATCGGCCGAAATCCCGGCACCGGTCAGGACGACGATCCGATCGTATTTCGCGGTCCGCTCCATGGAATCCCCGTTCGTCTCCTTCTATCATAGCCGCGAACCCTGGAACCGAGGAGGTTGCGCCGTTGATCCGCGTTTTGTTCGTGTGTACCGGAAACATCTGCCGTTCGCCCACCGCCGAGGGCGTTTTCCGCGACCTGATCGCCCAACACGGGTTGGAGGGCGAAGTCGAGACCGATTCGGCCGGCACCCACGACTACCACGTCGGCGAAGCGCCCGATTCGCGTTCGCGCGCAGCGGCGCGGGTCCGCGGCATCGACATTGGCGGCCAGAGCGCGCGGCAGGCGCGCCGCGCCGATTTCGAGACCTTCGATTATGTGCTGGCGATGGACCGGCAAAACCTGGGTGAACTGCGCCGGATTGCGCCCAAGGGGACCGATGCGATGCTTGCGCTCTTCCTCGATTTCGCGCCCGACGCAGGCGTGCACGATGTGCCGGACCCCTACTACGGCGGCGCCGACGGGTTCGAAGAGGTCCTCGATCTGGTCGAGGCCGCGTCGCGCGGTTTGCTGGCGCACATCCGAAAAACCAGCCTCTGACGTGACCGGCACAGACCTTCGTCAACGCCTCGGCGCCGCCCTCGGCCGGACGGTCGCGAAAATGACGCCACTTTCGGGTGGCGACATCGCACCGGTATTCCGTCTTGATTTTTCTGCTGGCGAACCGCTGGTCGCCAAAACCGGCACCGGCCTCGACATCGAAGCAGCGATGCTGAAATACCTTGGCGCGCGCAGCGATTTTCCGGTGCCCGAAGTGGTCCATTCGCAGGCCGATCTTCTGGTGATGACCTGGATCGACAACGACGGCGGCGCGCCGGACCCGGCGGCCGAAGCGCACGCCGCGGACCTCGTGGCTGCCCTGCACAATGTCTCCGCACCCGAATACGGATTCGAATCTGCGACCCTGATCGGCGGCCTCGCCCAGCCCAATCCGTGGACACCGTCGTGGCGCGCGTTCTTTCGTGACCACCGGCTGTTGTACATGGCCGGTGAAGCGCACCGCGCCGGCCGCCTGCCGACGGCAACCGCCACGCGGATCGAACGCCTCGCCGCGCGTCTCGACACCTGGATTGCGAACGCTGGCCCGCCCGCATTGATCCACGGCGATCTCTGGGGCGGCAACGTGCTTTCAAAGGCGGATTGCATCGCAGGCTTCGTCGATCCTGCAATATACTACGCTGACGCCGAAATTGAACTTGCGTTCAGTACGCTGTTTTCGACCTTTGGAAACGTGTTCTTCGGACGCTACGCCGAACACCGCCCGATCGCTCCCGGATTCTTCGAGGAGCGGCGCGACCTATACAATCTCTATCCGTTGCTGGTGCATGTACGCCTGTTCGGCGGCGGCTACGTCGGCCGCGTCGATTCGACGCTTGCCAAATTCGGAGTCTGATCTCCCGCCAGCGGATAGGTGTCCTCGATCCGGTAGAGCGGTCCGTTTTGCGACAGGCGGCTGGAATAGAGATGAAACTCCCGCACCGGAAACGGCCCGGTCCGGAATAAATGGTGGAACGTCAGAAATTCCCGCACCCGCGCCATCGGGGCCTCGCGCAGGCGCGCGACTGTTATGTGCGGTTTGAATTTGCGCGATTCGGGTTCGAGGCCGGTCCGAACCAGCGCCGCTTCGATCTTGGCTTGCAGCCGCATCAAGGCGGGATCGGGCACCACGCCGACCCACAGCGTGCGGTTGCGACGGCGTTCGCCGAACAGACCGACGCCATCGAGCGTCATGTCGAAACCCTCGCCGGACACCTGGCTCAGCGCCGCGCACAAATCTTCCAACAACCCGTCATCGACCTCGCCGATAAATCGCAACGTCAGGTGCATGCGCTCGGGCGTGACCCAGCGGGCGCTGCGAATGCCGCCCCCGATCGTGGCGAGGCGCGCGCGCACGTCCTCGGGCAGCGCGATTGCGGTGAACAGACGGATCATGGCCCGCCCTCCAGCGCCCGCAAGACAAAGGGAATTATCCTTTCGACGATGATGCCGACGCCCGCCCCGTTGGGATGAATCAGATCGCCCTGGTTGAGCGCCAGGTCGAGCGCCACGCCGTCGAGAAAGAACGGATAGAGGACGATGGCGTGTTTTTCAGCCAGCCGCGGATAGATCGAATCGAAATCCTCGGCGTATTCGCGGCCCAGATTGCGCGGCGCCATCATGCCCGCCAGCATCGCCGTCATGCCGCGGTCCCTGATGGCGGTGAGGATCGCATCCAGATTCACCAACGTGTCGGCGGGATCGAGCCCGCGCAACGCATCGTTGCTGCCAAGTTCGACGATCACCAGATCGGGGACCAGACCGGGACTGCCATCCAGCGTCCAGTCGAGGCGCGCCAGTCCGCCCGCCGAGGTATCGCCCGAGACCCCGGCATTGATCACCCGAACCGCGACGCCGCGCGCGCGTAAACCAGCTTCCAGGCGGGCCGGAAAGGCCGCCTCGGCGGCAAGTCCAAAACCCGCCGCCAGACTGTCGCCCAGCACCGCGATCACCGGTTCGGCGGCCTGCGCCCGCGCGCCCGGTGGCAACGCCAGTCCGGCCAGCAACGCCAACAACAGCAAATTGAACGCAAAAACCCGGGTCCGGCGGTTGCGCACCCCCGATGCCTGCCAATATGTCTGCGGAACGCGCGCACCGTCCTCGTGCCTCGGCTCTCGCGCCCAGCTCCCGGGGGAGCGGCACAACAAGGAACGATTCATGGTTTCGGAATCTGCCACCCCCGATTCGGCCGGTAAACCCCTGGTCGAACTCATGGACCTTCATCTCACTCTGGAAAGCGCCGCCGGCGCGGTCAACATCCTGCGCGGCGTCGATCTGGTGATCGGCGAAGGCGAGGCGATGGGTCTGGTGGGGCCATCGGGATCGGGAAAATCGACTCTGCTGGCGATCATTGCGGGACTGGAACGCCCCAGTGCGGGCCGGGTGCGGGTTGCGGGCCAAGACATCGGTTCCTTCGACGAAGACCGCCTCGCCCTGTTCCGGCGCGATCACATCGGCATCGTTTTTCAATCGTTTCACCTGGTGCCGACGATGACGGCGCTGGAGAACGTCGCCATCCCGCTGGAGCTTGCGGGTTCGAGGACCGCCTTCGAGAGCGCCGCCGAAACTCTGGAAGAAGTCGGCCTTGGCCACCGCACCGGCCATTATCCGGCGCAACTGTCCGGCGGCGAACAACAGCGCGTGGCGCTGGCGCGGGCATTTGTCGCCAACCCGCGGCTGATTCTTGCCGACGAACCGACCGGCAACCTCGACGGCGATACCGGGCGGGCGATCATCGATACGCTCTTTTCGATTCGCGAGCGCCGCGGCACGACCCTGATGCTGATTACCCACGAGGAACGGCTGACGCGCCGCTGCGACCGGGTGGTGGCGATGCGCGACGGCCGTATCGAGTCCTTCGATCCCGAAGCGCCACCGGTGCGGCTGGCCAGCGAGAGGCCCGACGCATGACCCGGCTGCCGTTGGCACTGCGGCTTGCGTTGCGGGAACTTCGCGGCGGCCTCAAAGGATTCCGGATTTTCCTCGCCAGCCTCGCGCTCGGCGTCGCCGCGATTGCCGCCGTCGGCACGCTGTCGGCCTCGATCGTTGCCGGGCTGGAGCGCAACGCGCGCACCCTGATGGGCGGCGATGTCGAAATCAGCCAGACCGCACGCGATCTTGCGCCCGCGGTGCAGGATTACCTGCGCGCGAACAGCGCGTCTGTATCGCTGTCGCGTGAGGCGCGCGCGATGGCGCGGCCGGCGGAAGGCGGCAATCGCGTACTGGTCGAACTCAAGGCGGTCGACGCGGTCTATCCGCTTTATGGGGCGCTCGTCTTGCGGCCGGCGATGAACAGCGCGGATGCGCTCGGCCGCCGTGACGGGCGGTTCGGCGCGGTTGCGGAAGAGACCCTGCTGAATCGTCTCGGCGCCGCGGTCGGCGATGTGTTGCAGGCGGGCGATCAGACGTTCGAGGTGCGCGCCGTCATCGACTCGGAACCCGATCGGGTCGCCAACGCCTTCAGCCTGGGGCCACGGCTGATGGTGTCGTCGGCCGGGTTCGAGGCAACCGGGCTCGGCGTCGAGGGCAGTCTGACGCGCTACAAATACCGCGTGCGCCTCGCACCGGCTGTGGAATCCGCCGCCTGGCGGGCGGACCTGCATGCCGCCTTTCCCGAGGGCCTCTGGCGGGTGCGCGATGCCACCGCCGCGCAGCCCTCGATCGCGCGCTTCATCGATCGGCTGGGGGTGTTCCTGACGCTCGCCGGAGTCACCGCCCTGGTGTTGGGCGGTATCGGCGTCGGCAATGCGGTCGGCGCCTACCTCGGCGCCCGCCATGAAACCATCGCCACCCTCAAATGCCTGGGCGCGCCCTCAGGGCTGATATTCCGCGTCTATCTCGTTCAGATCGGGTTGCTGGCGCTCGCCGGAACCGGAATCGGTCTGCTGATCGGGGCGCTGGCGCCGGTGCTGTTGACGTCGGTGCTGGCCGGAATCCTGCCGGTCTCGCCCGAGTCCGGAATCCAGGTCCTGCCGCTGGTCCGGGCGGCCGCGTTCGGCCTGCTGACGGCGTTTGCGTTTACCGTTTGGCCGCTGTCGCGGGCGCGCGACGTGCCTGCCGCGGGGCTGTTCCGGGCACTGGTGGCGCCGGCACGGCGCTGGCCCCGGCCGATGGACACCGCCGTCATGCTGGCTGCCGCGCTTGCGCTCGCCGGCCTAGCCGTGTTCGGCACCGGAGTTCCGTTCATCGCCCAATGGTTCGTTCTCGGCGCCGTCGGCTTGCTGATCGTGTTCCGCATTGCCGCAGCGTTGATAATCGATGCGATGCGCCATCTCGGCCGACCGCACCACACCGGGCTCAGGCTCGCGCTGGCCAACCTTTCGCGTCCCGGCGCGCCGACGGCAAGCGTGGTCGTCTCGCTCGGTGCGGGCCTGACGGTGCTGGTGGCGACGGCGCTGGTGCAGGCGAATATCTCGGCCCAGGTGCGGGAACGGATTCCGGCGGTCGCACCTTCGTTCTTCTTCATCGACATCCAGTCGCCTCAGGTCGCGGCGTTCGAGGAAACCGTTCGCGGCGCCGATGGATATGTTGCGCTCGAACGGGTGCCCAATTTGCGCGGGCGGCTGGTGGCGGTGAATGGCGTTCGCGTCGACAGGGCCGCGATCGGTCCGGACATGGCGTGGGTCCGGCGCCATGAATTCGGTTTCACGTATGCAAACGCGCGCCCGGATCGCGCCGTTATCACGCAGGGCACATGGTGGCCCGGAAACTTTTCCGGCGCCCCGGCAATTTCGCTGGATGAGGACATGGCGCGCGGGCTCGGGCTCGCGTTGGGTGATACGCTGACGTTTAACATTCTCGGCCGCGAAGTGACGGCGCAGATCCGCAACCTGCGGCGCATCGACTGGAGCGATTTCGGCATCAACTACTACGTCGTGTTCGCGCCCGGCACGCTCGAAAATGCGCCGCAGACGCATCTCGCCACGGCGACCTTTACGCCTGAGGCCGAGGAAACCGCCTACCGCACGATTACCGATAAGTTCGCCAACGTCTCCGCCGTGCGCGTCAAGGACGTGATCGAGGCCGCGAGCCGCATCCTCGGCCAGATCGCGGCGGCGGCGGCGGGCACTGCCGGAATCACTATCCTCGCCGGCGTCCTGGTCCTGGCGGGCGCGGTCGCGGCGGGGCACCGGCGGCGGGTCTACGATGCCGTGATCCTCAAGGTGCTGGGCGCAACCCGGCGCGACGTGTTGCGCGCCTACATGCTGGAGTATCTGGTGCTCGGTGGCATGACCGCGATCCTCGCCGTCTTCGCCGGAACGCTCGGCGCGTGGCTGGTGGTGACCCAAGCGATGCAGGCGGACTGGAGCTTCGTCACGCTGCCCGCCCTCGGCACCGCGCTCGCCGGGATCGCGTTGACGGTCGTCTTCGGTTATGCCGGCACCTGGATTGCGCTCGGCCAAAAGGCGGCCCCAGTACTGCGAACGCAATAGGCCCACTCACGCGGGTTTGCGGTGCCTAGGGGGCCGGTTTTGCTTGCAATGCCGCGGGGCGCTGCCATATTTAACTGCTGAGAGATCGACCAAACCGCTTGAGGATTATCCATGGCTGAATACAAGGCGCGGCTCGGCACGGTGGCGGCAACCGGGGCTGTAATCGACGAAGGCCTGCGGGCCTACATGCTTCGGGTCTACAACTACATGGCTTCGGGATTGGCGCTGACGGGCATCATTGCCTTCGGCGCGGCCAACACACCGGCCGTTCTGAACCTGCTTTATCAGGTCGGGCCGGACGGGTTCCTGCGCCCGACGATGCTGGCGTGGGTGGTTATGTTCGCGCCGTTCGGTTTCATTCTGGTGATGTCTTTCGGCATCCACAAGCTCAAGGCTTCGACCGCGCAGACACTGTTCTGGCTGTTCGCGGGCGTGATGGGGCTTTCGCTGGCACACGTCTTTCTGGTCTTTACCGGCGCCAGCATCGCGCGCGTGTTCTTCATTACCGCGGGCACCTTCGGCACCATGAGCCTCTACGGTTACACCACCAAGCGCGACCTGACGCGTTTCCGCTCGTTCCTGTTCATGGGACTGATCGGTGTAATTCTGGCGAGCCTGGTGAATGTTTTCATCGGTTCGTCGATGATGCAGTTTGCAATATCGGTGATCGGCGTGATCGTGTTTGTCGGTCTGACAGCGTACGACACCCAGCGCATCAAGAATTCCTACGACGTGACGCCCGAGGGCGAGGCGCAGGCCAAGATGGCGATCATGGGCGCACTCAGCCTCTATTTGAATTTCATCAACCTGTTCATTCTGTTGCTGCATCTCTTCGGCTCCCGCCGCTGAGGCACGGAAAACCACGATCGAAAAGCCCGGGTCTGCCCGGGCTTTTCTTTTGGCGCTCATGATTTCATTGCTGCCTAGCGCAAATCCCGAGCCCGAGGAATCGCCAGCGACGACGATTTGCGTTCAATGTCAAAGGGATAGAGTTCTTCGCGTGAGCGCATGCGAACGGGAAAAGCTCTAGCCGCTTGCGCCCGGCTTCACGCCTCTAACCACCAGCCGCAGCAGGATCGGTGTCGCCACGGTGGTCGCGAGCGCCATCAGAACGAGGGCCGAGAACAGGTTGGCGGTAATCGGATCGGCCCCCCCGGCAGGCCCGAACAAACCGCTTTGAAGGGCGATACTGGCGACGATGATGGTAACGACGCCGCGCCCGCTCATGCCAACGCCGACCGCCGCCGATTCGCACCAACCATAGCCCGCCGCCAGCACCGGCAACCCGGCCCCGAAAAACTTTCCGAAGAAGCCGATCAGGATCAACGCCGCCACGAATACCGGCACTGCCGCAATCGCCGCCGGTTCGAAGGCAAGACCGATGGTGGCGAAGAAGATCGGACCGAGGAAGCCGCTGGTAACACGGTTAACGGTCTCGCGGATTTCGCGGTAGGCGTGCCGGCCAACGCGCCGGCGCTCGAAAAACAGTCCGGCCATGAAGGCGCCGAGAATAAAGTGCAATCCGAGTACCTCGGCGAGCACGGCAAACGACAACCCCACCACCAGGAGGGCACTGAACCTCGCCGAAATCGAATGCAACCGGCCGAGCCAGCGCGCCGCGGGCCGGTAGACGACGATGCTGAACGAGACCGTAATCGCGAAGAAGATCGCCACCTTGAGCAGCAACCACAGCAGTGCCGATGCATCCGGCAGGTGGCCGGTTTCGACAAACGCCGTCAGCAACGCCAACAGCACGAGCCCGAGGAGGTCGTCGAAGATTGCCGCCGATACCACCGTCCGCCCGATCCGGTGGTGCAGCAGGCCGAGGTCCATGAAGATTTTGGCCGCACCGGCACCGCCGAAATCGACAGAGCGACCGCAATCAACAGCGCCAGCGCCGGTTTGGCGGGCGTGTCCGGAAGCATCAACCAGCCGAACCCGAACCCCGCCGCCAGCGGCAGCGCCAGTCCGCCCGCAGCCACCGCCAGCGGCGCGCCGGAGTGGCGGCTCAATTCGCGCGGCTGCATGTCGATGCCGACATAGAGAACAAGAAAAAACACGCCGAGGTCGGCGAAGTCGCGAACGGTTTCTGATTGCGGCAGCGCGGCCAGGATCGGAACGTCGGAAAAAAACCCCGCGATGATCAGCGACAACAGGATTCCGGAGAGAATCTCGCCGACCACGGCCGGTTGGTGGATACGCGCCGCCGCCTCGCCCATCAGCCGGGCCGCGATCAACAAAACAATAAGCTGAAGGAACAAGTCCACCGGCATCTCTCCGCCGCGAGCGGCAACCGCGCACCCGGATCGCCGGGCCCGCACACGTCAGATCAGGCGCAGCGGGCGTCCCTGGAGGATCCCGAGAACCCGGGCCAGCACCGCCCCGGTCTCAAGAATGCGGCCGTCGCGGCCGACGATGCGATAGCGCCCGCGGTCGGAGCCGCGGCGGCGCTTGACGACGCGATAGCTGGCAAAGCGCCCGGCGCGCCCAAATATCGCAAACGCGACCTCATCGTCGTTGCCCTCAATGGCGTAGTCGCACCACTCTCCGGCAATGACATTGCGGCTGTACACGGACAGAATCTGATTGAGTTCGGCGCGGTCGAAAAAAACCTTGCGAGGCGGTGACGGCCGAGGGCGCCCCGCATCGCGTCCCGGCCCGCGTATATGGAGGATATCGCTCATCCGCGCTGGGCCCCCAGCCCTCGGCCGCATCCAGCCTGCGTTCCGCAACGCGCCATGTAGCCTCCCGTCATCGCGAGCACCCCATGATAGGCCGGGAGGGGGCCATACGGCAATATTTCTGCCGATCGGAATTCCGGGTCAGTGGGCCCAAAACACGCGTCCAATGGTCGCGGCGCCCTTAGGACCGGACGCGGGCGAGGGTCAGCCCGTCACCGATCGGCACCATGCACGAGTTGACGCGCGAATCCTCTGCAATGCGGTCGTTGAGGGTGCGGATCGCCGTGGTATCGGCATCGTTTTGAGCGAGATCGGCAACCCGGCCCGACCACAAGACGTTGTCCACCGCAATCAATCCGCCGGGGCGCACCAGTTCGAGGGCGCGCTCGTAATAGCCGCCGTAGTTTTCCTTGTCGGCGTCGATGAAAGCGAAATCGTAGGTGCCGGCAAGGCCGTTGCCGAGCAACCCGTCGAGAGTTTCCAGCGCCGGGCCGAGGCGCAGGTCGATCTTGCCGGCAACGCCAGCCTCGGCCCAGTAGCGCCGCGCGACCGCTGCCCATTCTTCGGAGACGTCGCAGGCCGTGATGTGGCCGTCGTCGGGCAGCGTCATTGCGGTCACGAGCGACGAATACCCCGTAAACACCCCGATTTCGAGGGTGCGTCTGGCGTCGATCAGCGACAGCAGCATGGACACAAAAGCGCCCTGCTCGGGCGAGATCTGCATCCCGCCCCCCTCGAGTTCGGCAGTTTCCTCGCGCAGCCGGATCAGAATCTCGGTCTCGCGCACCGAGATCTTGCGCAAGTAGGCCGCGATTTCGTCGCTGAGTTGAAAACCGGAATCTTTCATTTCGGCCCGCCACCGGAACACCAAAACGGGCGCCACCCTAACACGGCCCGACGCCCGAGAGAGTGGCAGGAATGGCCACAATATTGCCCACATTTGGTCGCGAGGGCGCCCCAATGCCCGGCGACAATCAACCTGTCGGCCCTCCGGACCCGGTCGTCGGCATCAGGGCTAATTCCCCCAGTCCAATTGCCATCGGCGGCCGGGTCCACCTTTCCGGGCCCGACCGGGTTTTTTTCCAGACCCTCTCGAACTTCGGGCCTCGCCACCCTCCGGCGGGGTCCCCTTTTGAGTCGGACCCGCCCGCGTTCAGGCCGCCGGTTTGGCTTCGGCGTATTTGGCGTAGCGCTTGATGTAGAAGGAGTCCGAATTTTCGATTGCCTTGACCGAGGAGCGGAAACGCATGGTTTCGACCCAGCGGATCAGCCGCGCGCAATCCTCGGGAATGCGGAAGTTGCGGTAATGATCGAGAATGCAGAACCGCTCGAAGAACGGATAGAACGCAAAATCGATCAGGCTGGGGGTGTCGCCCATCCAGTAGGGACCCTCGCCCATTTTGCCGAGGCCCTCGGTCTCCATAAAACGCAAGATCGCGCTGAGTTCTTCGGCGAGGCCCGCGCGCAATTCCGGGTCCTGTTCGCGCAACAACTTGTACACCGGGTCGATGAATCGGGTGTTGCTGTAATCGATCCAGATGCGCGCCAACGCCCGGCCCGCAGAGTCGGCCGGCATCATCGCCGGTTCGGGAAAAGCCTCGTCGAGGTATTCGTTGATGATCGACGATTCATAAACCCGGACATCGCCGTGAACGATGGCCGGAACCTTGCCGTAGGGCGAGACCTCGGGCAGCCAGTCCGGCTTTTCCGCAAGGTCGATTTCCGTAAGTTCGAAATCAACGCCCTTCTCATGCAGGATCAGGCGGGTGCGCTGGGCGTACGGGCACGCCTCGGCGCTGTAGATTTTGACTTGGCCCATATGTTAGGTCCTTTGGGTTGCCGGACACCGATTTTCGCGAATTCAGAACCCGAGGGACAATCACATGTCGTTGACACTTTACGAACTGTGCGGGGCCGACGACCGCCGCTTCAGCCCTTATTGCTGGCGCATCCGCATGGCGCTGGCGCACAAGGGGCTCGACCCGGAGCGAGTCCCGGTGCGGTTCACCGAAAAGGACAAGATTGCTTTCAGCGGTCAAAAGCTGGTGCCGGTGCTGGTTGACGGCGACACCACGGTGGTCGATTCCTTCGCCATCGCGTGCTACCTCGACGACGCCTATCCCGACCGGCCGACCCTGTTCGGCAAGGCGCTGGGCCGGAGCCTGTCGAAGTTTTTCATGGCTTGGCTCAATACCGAGGTTCAACCGGGGCTGCTCGGCCTGATCATAAAGGACATTCACGACCACCTCGATGCGCCCGACCAGGATTACTTCCGGGAAACCCGCACCCAACGATTCGGGCGCGGGCTCGACGAAATTCAGGCCGACCGCGATCAAAAGATCGCGGATTTCCGCAAGTCGCTGACACCGGCGCGAAACATCCTTGCCGATCAGAAGTTCCTCTGCGGCGAGGAGGCCGCGGGCGCCGACTATTTCATGTTTGGCACCTTTCAATGGGCCCACACCATCAGTCCCTTCGTGCTTTTGGCCGAGGACGATCCGGTGTTTGCCTGGCGCGGCCGCATGTTGGACCTGTTCGACGGGCTCGCCGCAGCGGAGCCGGGCTATCCGCTGGCTTGACCGGGTTGTGAAGGCCGCGGCCGCATGGGGCGGGTTAGGATGCCCCGGCCCAGCACAACAGGAGCGCAGCCATGCCCACCATGACCGAACGACTGGAAGAAAACCGCCGCAAGGGCAAAGCCAGGCTCGCCCCCGAGATCACCGCGGCAATGCTCGCCGCGACCGAAAATCTGGCGGCGAGCGGGATTCAGGACCGCACCCTCAAGACCGGCGACCGGATGCCGGCGTTTGCGCTGCCCAACGCCGCCGGCGATACCGTGACCTCCGAACAGTTGCTGGACCGTGGGCGACTGGTGATCAACTTCTACCGCGGCGGCTGGTGCTCCTATTGCAATATCGAGATGCGCGCGTTGCAGGAACGCCACGGCGAGATCGAGGCGCTGGACGCAACACTGGTTGCGATCGCACCGGAATTACCGACCAAGGCCGAGGCAACCCGGGCCCAGAACGATTTAACCCACGAGGTGCTGAGCGATGCCGGCAACGCGGTGTCGCGCCAGTTCGGGTTGGTATTTATGCTCCCGGAATCGATTCGCGAGATTTACGCCGGCATGGGGATCGACCTGCCCGACTTCAACGGCGGCGACACGTTCGAATTGCCGGTACCGGCGACCTATGTGGTGGATCGCGACGGCACCGTGCTCGAGGCGCTCGCCGACCCGGACTACCGCAAGCGCCTCGACGTCGAGGACATTCTGGCAACCTTGAAATCCGCCTGAGCGACCCGCACCCGAGGGCCCGGCCATGAGCGCGGCGGGCCGCGTCACGGTGGTCACCGTCACCTACGATTCGGCGGCGGTGATCGGGCAATGCCTCGGATCGATCCCAAAGGGCGTGCCAGTGATCGTGGTCGATAACGCGAGCGGCGATGGAACGCGGGCGCAGGTGCACGCGGCCCGCGCCGACGCGCACCTGATCGAAAATACCCACAACGCGGGGTTCGGACGCGGGTGCAATCAAGGGGCCGCCGCGGCCGCGACCGAATTCGTCTTCTTTCTCAATCCCGATGCGGCCCTCGACCCGGAAACGATTGCGGCGCTGGTTGCCTGCGCCGACCGCAATCCCTGCGCCGCCCTGTTCGGCCCCCGCATTCTCGGCCTCGACGATCGCCCCGAGACGTCGTGGGACGCGCCCCTGTTCGAACGCGCAAGGATGCCGCCCCACGACAACACCGTGCCCGAGGGCGATGCCTGCGTCGGCTTCCTGTCCGGCGCGGCGCTGCTATGGCGCGCCGAATCGGGGGCGGGACCGGGGCCGTTCGACCCCTTCATATTCCTGTTCTACGACGACGACGATCTGTGCCTGCGCCTGCGGCGCGCCGGACGGGCGCTGATCTACGTCGCCGCCGCGACCGTCCGCCATTTTCCCGGCCGGGGCAGCCCGGACACGGCGCGGATACAATGGCGGCGTTCGGTTCACATGGCGTGGTCGCGGCTTTACCTCGAGGAAAAGTACCAAGGTGGCGCCGCGCTCCTCGCCGCCCGGTCCGCGCTCAGGTTTGGCCTCAAGTGCGCGGGCTATGCCCTCAGCGGCGAGCGCACCAAGACGCGCCGCGATGCGGCCCGGTTTTGGGGCACGGTGCAGTGGCTCGCGGGCGTGCGCCGGATGCGCTAGGGCGGTTCCAGTTCGTCTGGAATCGCCCGTGGCCGCAAGGCGGCGCGCCGCGTACGCGGCGCGCCCGCGCAGGCGTGGACCCTTGGGTCCGCTGCCGTGAGCAACAAAGAAGCTGGAGTGGTTCCGATCAAAACGGAATCGCTATGGTAGCGCGGCTCCGACATATCAATTCCTCGCATTTCGGCCCGCCACTTTTCGATTCCTTGATGTTGGCCCGCGCCACAAGGCTAACCAATCGCGGACGTTCAATTCGATTCACGGTTCGGTCCCGATTTGATCGGTTCGATGATTCGGAATTGAGCGCCGAGAGAGAACTTTTTCGTTCAGTGATCGCCGCTAGCGGTTCCACCTGAACGGATATTGCTCTAGGCGCTTTCAAAACAACGCTTCAGTTGCGCGCGCCAGTCTTCCAGTTCGAGGTCGAAGTTTTGGCACACCGCGCGCGTGTCGAGAACCGAGTAAGCGGGGCGTGCCGCCGGCAGCGGGTAATCGGCGGTGGCGATCGGCACCACCGCGGGCACCGGACGGACGGCGGGCCAGTCGGCGAGCGCTGCGAGTTCCTCGACGATGGCCGTGGCGAAGCCGAACCAGCTTGTCGCGCCGGCAGCCGAGAGGTGATAGGTCCCGCCATTGACTTCAAGCATCGCCGGGATGTCGATGCCATTGGTGGCATCCAGAATCGCCACCGTCGACTCGGCCAGCGCCCGCGCCCAGTTGGGGGTGCCGATCTGGTCGTCGACGATGCGCAATTCGTCCTGTTCCAGTGCCAGCGTTCGGATGGTGTTGAAGAAATTGCGCCGGGTCCAGCCATAGATCCAGCCGGTGCGAAGAATGAGATGCGCGGGCGAGATCAGCCGCACGCCCTCTTCGCCGCGCCACTTGCTTTCGCCATAGACACCAAGCGCATGGGCAGGGTCGCCCTCAAGATAGGAGCCAAGGCCCGACTCCGATCGCGGCTCCCCGCCGCCGCCCTTACCGTCGAACACATAGTCGGTCGAATAGTGGACCAGGGCGATGCCGAGCTGGCGCGCCTCTTCGGCCATGATGCGCGGCGCGTCGGCATTGACCGCCATTGCCAGCGTCGGCAAATCCTCGGCCCCGTCGACATTGGTGTTGGCGGCGGCGTTGATGATGATGGAAGGGCGCGCAATACGGATATAGGTGCGCAGGTCGTCCGGCAGAATGAAATCGACTTCGGTGTGGTGCGGTGTGAGGACAACGCGGCGCGCCGCCAGAATCTGCATCAGGTGCGCCCCGACCTGCCCGGTAGCGCCGAACAGAAGAACCGGGCGGTCGCTCATATGGTAAAGACCGGCAGCTTGCCGGGCGGAAAATCTTTGAGCGCCGGGGCCGCCGCATCCTTGTCGTTCAGGATCGGCGCCGTCACCGGCCAGTCGATAGCGAGATCGGGATCATTCCACCGAATCGTGTATTCGTGGGCGGGCGCATAGTAATCGCCGGTTTTGTACGAAAACAGCGCAACGTCGCTTTCGGTGCAGACGCCATGCGCGAACCCGGCGGGCACGAACAACTGGTGTTTGTTGTCGGCGGTCAAACGCGCCGAAACCCAGCGCCCGAAATGAGGCGATCCCACCCGGATATCGACCACGACGTCGAACACCGCGCCTTCAGGCGCCTGCACCAGTTTGGCCTGGTCGTTGGGACGCTGAAAATGGAGGCCGCGCACCACGCCGCGGCGCGACTGCGAGACGCTGTCCTGAACGAAATCCGCCGTGATCCCGGCTGCGGCGTAGCGCCGCGCGCTGTAGGTTTCGAGGAAAAATCCACGGTCGTCGCCGTACACGTCAGGTTCGATCAGCAGCACCCCGGGAAGATCGAGTTCGGTGACATTCATCGATGGAAAGTCCGCGGCAAGAGCAGAGGTCCCGTCTTGCCCAAAAAAGTGATTCGCCAGCGCGGGTAAAGGGGCGCTCATCTAGCGGGCGGAACGAAACCTTGTCAACAAAGAGGCCCTCATGCGCCGCGTTCTGAAATGGATTGCGCTCGTTGCGGCGGGACTGGCAGTGGTCCTTATCGTGGTGGCCGCCGGACTGTTCGCCTGGCTGACCGGCTCGACTCCGCAGATCGCGGGGGATATTCGCGCGCCGGGCCTCGCCCGCCCGGCCGAAATCTTGCGCGATTCCAACGGCATCGCTCACATCCGGGGCCTGACGCGGGACGCCGCCTACTACGCGCTGGGATTTGCCCACGCCCAGGACCGGCTGTGGCAGATGGACCTCTACCGCCGCCTCGGCGAGGGCCGGCTGGCGGAGGTGGCGGGCCGGCTTGCCCTGCCCGCCGACCGGGCGGTGCGCACCCTTGGCATCTACCGCCTCGCCGAGACGCAATACGAATCCCTCGGCCAAGGCGCGAAACGCGCCCTTGATGCCTACACCGCCGGGGTCAACGGATACCTGGAAAGCCACTCAGGCCCGTGGCCGCCCGAATTCACCCTGCTGATGTACCGCCCCGAGCCGTGGCGGGGCGCCGATTCGCTGGTGCTGGGAAAACTTCTGGCGTTGATGCTGGGCGGCAACTGGTTTTCGGAATTGCAGCGCGCGGCGCTGCTGGAGCACCTGACACCGGAGCAGGTCGAGGTGCTTCTGCCGACCACTGCCGACGGGCCGCCGATTCGATATGCCGGACTGCCGGCGCCGCTGAGTGCCGCCCGAATGGCCGCGGCGGTGCCGGATTTCCTGCGTCCGCGGCGGGCCTCGAACGTGTGGGCGATATCCGGGGCGAACACCGAATCGGGCAAGCCGATCCTGGCGAACGATCCCCACCTTGGCCTGACGGCGCCCGGCATCTGGTATCTCGCGCGCATTGAGGCGCCGGGGTTGAGCGTGACCGGAGCGACGCTGCCGGGTATGCCGTTTCACCTGATGGGGCACAACGGCACCATCGCCTGGGGACTGACGACCACCTATGGCGACCTCGCCGACCTGTTCGTGGAACGTCTGACCGAGGGCGACGCGGATTCCTATGAAACCCCGGACGGCCCGAAGGCTTTCACGGTGCGCGAAGAATTGATCCGCGTCCGGTTCGGCCGCGACGAGCGCCTGAGGGTGCGCGAGACCCGCCATGGGCCGGTCATTTCCGATGTGTTCGATTCGGCCGCCGCACGCGCCGGTGCGGGCCATGTGGTGGCGCTGGCGGCGGTCGCGCTATTGCCCGGCGACCGCACCGTCAACGCGATCTTCCGGTTGCAAACCGCGCAAAGCAAAAGCGCCTTCCTGCGCGCGCTGGAAGATTTCCATTCGCCGCAACAGAACGTGATCTATGCCGATACGGAAGGACACATCGGCTTGGTGGCACCGGCCCGGGTACCGATAAGAGGCGCAAGAAGAGGGCTTGTTCCTTCGGACGGCGCCGCCGGCGATGCCGACTGGACCGGGTTCGTTCCCTTTGAGGGTCTGCCGCAGGAATTCGATCCGGCGGGCGGCGTGGTGTTGAACGCCAACAACAGCATCGTCGGCCCGGACTATCCCTATTTCATCAGCGCGCAGTGGGAGCCCTCTTACCGGGCACGGCGCATCGCCGAATTGCTGATCGGCGGCGGGCAAACGTCTGAAACCAGCGCGGCGATGCAGGCCGATTCGGTTTCGGTGATGGCGCGCGACCTGGTGCCGGTGATGGCGGCAGCACTGAGAGACGGGGAACGGGTGTCGCCGCGCCTTGCGGCGGCCACCCGCCGTCTCGAAATTTGGGATTTCCGTATGGAGCGCACCGCGCCCGAGCCGCTGATCTTCGCAGCCTGGCTGCGGGCGCTGGTCAAGCGGCTGGTGGCCGACGATCTCGACGGATCGTTCGAGTCTTATTGGGATTTGCACCCGCGCACGGTCACCCTCATTTTGTCGGAGCGGCAGGAATGGTGCGACGACATCACCACGGCCGAGGCTGAATCGTGCAGCGAGCAGACGCAGGCTGCGCTTGCCGATGCGCTGGCGGAACTGTCGGACGATTTCGGCGCCAATTTCACGCGCTGGCGTTGGGGCGAGGCGCACGAGGTGCGCTTCCTGCACCCGTTATGGAGCTTCGTGCCGGGACTGGGACAGGCGCTGGGACTGGTCGCCCGAAGCGACGGCGGGCCGTTTACCCTGATGCGGGGTGGAATCCGATTCGGCAGCGGATCGCGCCCGTTCGCCAACAACCATGGCGCCGGATACCGCGCCGTTTACGATCTCTCGAATCTCGACAACTCGCTCTACGCGATGGCGCCGGGGCAGTCCGGCAATCCGTTCAGCCGGCTGTTCGCGGCGCAGGTGGAGGGCTGGCTCGAGGGCGAGACTTTCCGCATTCCCTCACGCCGCGAGGACGTGATTACGGACGCCTTGGGCGTTGTCAGGCTGGTGCCGGGCGAGGAGTAGTGCCGCAGGCGGCGTCCGCCACAGGACGCCCGCAATTCGACCTAGGAGGCGGAACCCAGATCCAAGCCGGCCCGCGCCCAGCTCTGGATGCCGCCGGTCAAATGGTAGATCTCACGCGCGCCGCAGGCGGCAAGCGCCTGCGCCGCCAACGCCGTGCGCCGGCCCGAGGCGCAATGGAACACGACCCGGTCGTGGTCCTTATACTGGCCGACAGCCAACATCCGCAGCGGCGCCAGTTCAGCGCCCTCGATGTGGGCGTCTGCGTGTTCGCGGGG
>CAZTAK010000028.1:1730-13717 GCA_964611585.1 uncultured Alphaproteobacteria bacterium | reverse complement strand
CGGGGCCTGGCGGGCCGCTTGGACGGCCGGGCCCGGCGGCGTGTGCCGGCCTGAGGCGAGATGCGCGCTCTGCCTCAGGCGACGGCGGGGGTGTAGTGACGCTTGCGGCTTTGCGCCAGGTCGTCGAAGGCAATCATCTGCAAGCGCGGGTCTTCTTTGCGGTCACGGCCGGCCTCTGGATCGGTGACGACATCGATCACGTAGGCGCCCCTGGCGGCAAACGCCCGGTCGAGGGCAGGTCCGAGATCGGCCGGCTCTCTCACCCGTTCGGCGCCGCAGCCGAAGGCCCTGGCGATCAGGTCATAGCGTACGTCGCCGAACTCGGTATTGACGGTGCGCTGGATTGCCAGCATCTGGCCGTGTTTTTCAGTGCCCCAGGCGCCATCGTTGGAAATCAGCGTAATGAACTTGAGGCCCGCGCGCACTGCGCCGTTGAATTCGCTGGGATAGAAACCGAACGAGCCGTCGCCGGTGACCAGCACGATGGGACGGGGCTTGGTCCCGGTTTCGCACGCCATTTCGGCGGCCCCCGCCGCCGCCCCCAGCGCCAACGGCGTGCCAATACCCATAGAACCCAAGGGATAGTGATCCAGGAATCCGGGTGCGGTCCGCACCCGCAGGATCGCGTGCATCCAGTTCTGGATGTCGGCGCCGTCCCCGACGTAGATGGCGTTTGCGGGCAACCGTTGCATCAACTCGCGCGCCAGCCGGAACGGGTGAATCGGACCCGTGTCGCCGTGGCCGAGTTCGCCGATGCGCGCAAGCCGCGCCTTGAGGGCGTCCCTGAACCACTTGAGGGACCTATTGGGCTTGGCTTTGCGTTTCTTCATCGCCCGGTGAATGGCATCGGCCGCCCGCGCGGTATCGGCGGCAACGCCTACGTCGGCGGCGCGGTTGCGCCCGATTTCCGCCGGATCGATATCGACGACGATGAACTTCGCATCCCCGGCGAATCGCGGCGCGAGGCCGTATCCGAGCCGTTGAGTCATGCGGCAGCCCAGCCACAGCACGACGTCGGCCTCTTTGGCGGCAACCTGCGCCAGCGGCCACGACCAACCGAGTTCGTCGTCTTCGGGCACCAGCCCGCGCCCGAGCGCGTTGCCGAGCACAGGAATGCGGAAATCCCTGGAGAGTTTCCGCAACGCCGCGCCTGCGCCCGCGCGCGCAGCACCGCTACCGGCGAGAATCATCGGCCGCCTGGCTTTGGCAAGCAGGTCGGCCGCGGCCGCAGCGGCCGCCGGTTCCGGTTTCGCGGCATCGGTGAGCGCGGCATCGAGTTCGTGCGCCTCCTCGATGGCGGCGCCGAGAAACTCTTGCGGAATTTGCAGCACCACCGGGCCCGGGCGGCCCGACAGCGCCCGCCGCGCCGCTGCCTCGACGTATTCGCGCAGGCGCTCCTTGCTGTGGACCGTGCGCGCCCATTTGCAGATCGGCCGCATCAACGCCAGCGCATCGTGGTCGATCTGCTCTTCGGGCTGGGTCGAATTGATCGGCAGTCGCGCGACCAGCACCAGCACCGGCGAACACGCCTCAAAGGCGGTCAGCACGCCGGTGACGGCGTTCGGCATACCCTGATCGGAAACGATCAGCGCGACACCGAGCTTGCCGGTAACGCGGCTGTAGCCGTCGGCGGCGGCAACGGTCGCGGTTTCGTGGCGGCCGGGCACGATGGTGAAGCCGTCGCGGTCGAGGGCATCAAGCAAAAACGTGTGCGAGGCGCCCGCCAGCGCAAAGGTGGTTTCGACGCCGAACTGCCGCAGCGCGCGGCTTATCACCATGCCGCCGGTTGGTACATTCGATCGCTTGGCCATGGCTGCCGCCCCCTGCTTGGGTCCGCCCGGCCCGCACCTTAGAGCGGTTCCGTTTTGATCGGAACCGCTCCAGCTTTCTTGCCGCTCACGGCGGCGGACCCAACGGTCCACGCCTGCGCAGGCGCGCCGGTCAAGCGGCGGGCCGCCTTGCGGCCATGGGCGATCCCAGACGAACCGGAATCACCCCGGCGGTCCGGGCGCGGCGGCAACAAGGCGCGCCAAACTCAGCCGATGATTTCTCCCTCCACCAACGCCACCGCCTCGATCTCGATCATCAGTTCGGGCAGCGCCAGCCCCTTGACCTCGACGATGGTGTCGGCCGGGTAGGGCTTGGTGAAATGCTTGGCGCGCAGTCCGACGATTTTGCCGAAGTAGCTCATATCGGTCATGTAGATGTTGACCTTGACGATTTTCGCCATCGACGACCCGGCGGCTTCGAGCACGCGCTTGACACCGGCCATGGCGCATTCGGCCTGGGCATCAAAATCGCCGACGCCGACCAGGTTCCCCTGCTGGTCGATGGCCGCCTGGCCGGACACGAACACGAGGTTTCCGGTCTTGTAGGCGAGCGCGATGTTGAAGGGCTCGTAAGGGTCGGGGTCGGTGGTAACGCGGTAGGCGTTGAGATCGGTCATCGGTATTTCCTTCCTGGATTTTTCATTGGCCGGCTCGCTTGGTGGGCGGCCCGTTAATTGGCCGCATGACTCATTGGCACCCGGCGCGGCCCTCGCGGTCAAGACGTAAACTTCAGGATCGCGAAATAATTCGACGGATTCCGGCCCGCCGGCCCGTGACTATTCACGAGGGTCGCGTTTCAAACAAAAACCAAGGAGAGTTCTATGCGTCCCACGAGATTGATCCTCGCTGTTATTCTCGGTCTGGGTGCGCTCGCCGGTGCCGCTCTAGCCGGCCCTCGCGGACCGATGACGGGCAGCCAAATGGGTCAAAGCGGATCCATCGGCAAGCACATGTTGCTGATGCTCGACACGGACGGTTCCGGCGGCGTCGATGCGGACGAGATCCTGGCCGAGCAGGCGCGATTGTTCGGCGCCATCGATACCGACGGGGACGGCATTCTGTCGGTCGACGAATTCCGCCGCCGCGGGCAGCTCTTGCACATGATCGGCGCGGTCTCCCTGTTTGACATGCTGGATGCGAACGGCGACCGCACCCTCGACACGGACGAGATCGGGGCACCGTCGTTGCGCTGGTTTCAGCGCTATGATGCCGATTAGGATGGTTCGATCAACGTGGACGAAATCGATCTCGGGCGGCGCCCCCGCTAACGGGACGGGCGCCGGCCCCTAGATGGGGCGAGGCAACCGCGATTCCGGCGCGGCCCCCGAACCGCCCGGAAACGACGACGACGCGCTGGTGCGGCGCATTGCCCAAGGCGATGCCCGCGCCTGGCGCGATCTCGTTGGGCGGCATTTGAACGCGGTGGTGGCGATGGCGTGGCGCATCGTCGGCGAACGCGCCGAAGCCGAGGACGTGGCTCAAGAGGCCTTCGTCCGCCTCATGGCCAAGGCGCCGGCCTGGCAACCGGGCGGAGCGCCGGTTCGGGCGTGGTTGGCGCGGGTCGCGGTCAATCTCGCGATCGACCGCAAACGGGCGCAACGGACGGCGGCGCTGGACGAGGCCACCGAGACCGACGAGCCCGATCCGGGTGGTGTGATCGGCCGGCGGTTGGATCTGGAGCGGGCCGTACGCGGCGCCATGAACGGCCTGCCTAAACGCCAGGCGGCCGCGGTGGCGCTGGTGCATTTCGAAGGGTTTACCAACCAGGAGGCAGCCGACATGCTGGAGATTAGCGTCGATGCCCTGGAATCGCTGCTGGCGCGGGCGCGGTGGCGGCTGCGGGACCGGCTGGCAGCCGTGGCGCCGGCCCTGCTGGCGGGCGAATGACGATGAAGAAGCGAACCCAATCGACGATGACGGGCTCAAGGTTTGAAGTCCTTGTCGCCACCTATGGCGCCGATCCGGCGCGCTGGCCCGAACACGAGCGCATCGCGGCAATGGCTATTGCGGATGCCGGTGGGGCGGAAAACGGCAGGTACGCATCGGCGCTTGGCGACGCCCGCGCGCTCGACCATGCGCTCGACTCGGATCGCCCACCGGCGCCGTCGGACGACCTGCGTCAGCGCATCGAGGCCTTGGCCGGCAGCAACGTCGAAACCGAACCGGCGCACCCGCCGGCCCGCGCCCGTTCCACCCCATGGACGCTCGTCTGGCGCCCGGCACTGTTTGCTTCGAGCGGTGTTCTCGGTGCGCTTGCCGGGCTTGCACTGGTCAGTACGCTCGCCCTTGATACCGGGACCGACACGTTCGATCTCACCATCGTCGCGGGCGGCGCCATCGACCCGGGTTTTTCCGGCCTGATTGAGGAGTAGCCGCCATGTCCGAACGACCCCGCCGCGCGCCGTGGCTAACGATTTCGGTCGTACTGAACCTGTTTCTCGTAGGCCTCATCGCCGGGGCGGTGGTTCTCGGGACCCTCCGCGGCCCCTTCCGGCAGGGGCCGCCCGGTGGTCGCGGGCTTTATGGAATGGCCGGTATGATGAGCCAGATGTCGCCCGAGACTCACGATATGACGCGCGCGGTGATGGATGCGCACGGACCTGACCTGCGCGGCGCCATCGGAAACTTGCGCGACGCCCAGACCCTCGCCGTCGCCGCGATGGTGGCCGAGCCCTATGACGCCGCCGCGACCGGCACTGCCATGGCCGACCTGCGCATGCGCAGCGTCGACCTGCAGGCCGCCATTCATGATGCAATCGCCGCCATCGCCGTCAACCTGACGCCGCGCCAGCGCGAAGGCCTGGGCCGGGCATTGTTCCACGGCCCCTACAGCGGTCTGCCCCGCGGCCGCGGCCGGAACGGCGAGCGGCGCAACTCCGGTGGAAACTGACCATGCCGCGCAACTTATGGATCGCTTTGGTAACCGCCGCCGCAGCGGCCGCGATTGCCGCCTACGTTTTCATCGGTGACGACGGCGAGGCCGTGACTTGGCGCACCGGGACGGTCGAGCGCGCCAGTCTCGTCAGCGCGATTTCGACCTCGGGCACCTTGCAGGCGGTGGTGACGGTCACGGTCGGCTCGCAGGTGTCGGGCCAGATATTGGAACTGGCCGCCGACTACAACACGCCGGTCAGCGAAGGACAGGTGATCGCGCGCATCGATCCGCAAACGTTCGAGTCCCGCGTGATCCAGGCCGAAGCCGAACTGGCGGTCGCCAACGCCAACGTCACCATGCAGCAGGCGGCGCTGGCCCGCACGCAAGCGGATCTCGCGACCGCGCAAGCAAACCTTGCAAGCTCTCGCAGCCGCGACGCCGACGCCAGCCGCGAACTTGTCCGCAAGGAAGATCTCCTGCAACGGGGCGTCGTCGCCAACCGCGAAGTCGAACGCGCCCGCACCGAGGCCGAAACCGCGGGCGCCCAAGTCAATGCGCTGGAGGCGGCGGTCCGGGCCGCCGAGGCGCAGGGCGGAGTCGCCCGGGCGCAGATCGAAACCGCCCGCGCCCAAGTGCAGATGCGCGAGGCCGCGCTGCAACAGGCACTGATCGACCTCGACCGGACCTACATCCGCGCGCCGGTGGACGGCATCGTCATCGACCGCATGGTTTCGGTCGGCCAAACCGTGGCGGCGAGTCTGCAGTCGCCGGTGCTGTTTACCATCGCCCAGGATTTGCGCCGCATGCAGGTCGAAACCAATGTCGATGAGGCCGACGTGGGCCAGGTCCGCGAGGGATTGCCGGTGAAATTCACCGTCGATGCCTATCCGGATCGGACCTTCAATGGCAGCATCGAACAGTTGCGGCGCGCGCCCACGATCGCACAGAACGTCGTCACCTATACCGTGATCGTTTCCGCCGACAACGCCGACCTGCGCCTGTTCCCGGGCATGACCGCGAACGTCGAGATCGAAGTCGATCGGCGCGACGGTATTCTGACCATCCCCAATGCGGCGCTCCGCTTCCGCCCCGAAGGCGCCGGAGGCGCGCCGCAACGGGCGTCCGCTCCAAGCGGCGCAGGCGCGGCGTCAGCCGGCGTGGGCGGCGCGGGCAGGTCCGGGGCGGGCGGGCCCGGGGCAGGCGGAAGAGGGTCCCTTGAGGCGTTGCGCACGCAACTCGATCTCAGTGCCGATCAGGCGGCGGCCCTAGAGGAGGTGGCGGCCCAATCCCGCGCCACGATCGGACGGTTGCGCTCGCAAGGTGCTGCGCGCGAAGAGCTTCAGACCGAATTCCAACTCGCTCGCGAACGATTTACGGCAAGGCTGCAAGAGATTCTGACCGCCGAGCAGCGCACCAAATTTGCGGCACTGCGGCAGGAAGGCGCCCGGCAGCCCGAAGTTCAGACCGGGCAGGTTTGGGTCGCGGGCGAAGATGGCTCCGCCGAACCGCGACCGATCCGCTATGACCTCACCGACGGCACCCGCACCGAACTGATCGAGTCCGATCTCGTGGAAGGCGATACCGTCATCGTCGGCCAGAACCGGCCCCGCGAAAGCTCGCGCGGCATGTTCGGCTTCTGACCATGGCGTTGATCCGGGCGCAAGGTTTGGGGCGCGAGTACCGCATGGGTGACAACGTCGTAGCGGCGCTAGTCGATGTGACTCTTGAAATCGAGGCCGGCGAGTTCGTCGCCGTAATGGGACCCTCGGGCTCGGGCAAGAGCACCTTTATGAACTTGATCGGTTGCCTCGACCGTCCGACCGCCGGACGTTATTGGCTCGACGGGGCCGATACCTTGACGCTCGACAGCGATGCACTGGCGCATATCCGCAACCGAAAAATCGGTTTCGTGTTCCAGACCTTTAATTTACTGGCGCGCACCAGCGCCCAGCATAACGTCGAGCTGCCGTTGCTCTATAGCGGTGTCAGTGCGGCGGCGCGACGCAAACGGGCGGCGGAAAAACTGAACCTCGTCGGGCTTGCCGACCGCGCCAACCACCAGCCCTCGCAACTTTCGGGCGGGCAACAACAGCGCGTCGCGATTGCGCGTGCGCTGGTCAACGATCCGGTCCTGGTACTGGCGGACGAACCCACCGGCGCACTCGACAGCCGTACCGGCCTCGAAGTGATGGCGCTGTTGCAGGACCTGAACGTGCACGGCCACACGATTCTGCTGGTGACCCACGACGATTACCTGGCACGGCATGCGCGCCGCATCATCGGGTTTCGTGACGGGCGGGTAATTTCGGACGAGGCGGTGGCGGCACCAGTGGATGCGCGCGCCGAACTCGGCGCCGGATCGGCGCCCGGTATCCGGGAGCAAGTGCCGTGAACCTGATCGCCACGCTACGGGTTGCATTGGGCGCGCTTCGAGTGAACGCGATGCGCAGCGCGCTGACGATGCTGGGCATCATCATCGGTGTCGCAGCGGTGATTACCATGGTCGGGGTCGGGTCCGGCGCGCAGTCGCAGGTGGCGCAACAGATCGAGGCGCTGGGATCGAACCTAATTCTGGTGCAGAACGGATCGGTAACCTCGGGCGGCGCGCGGCTCGGGTCGGGATCGAATCAACGGCTCACGGTCGGCGATGCCGAAGCGCTGGCGGAAATCGAGGGAGTCGAGGTGGCGGCGCCGAGCGTGCAACGCAGCGTTCAATTTGTCGCCGGCAACCTCAACTGGTCGGCGGCGACCCAGGGGACGACCGCAGACTACCTGATCGCCCGCGAATGGGAATTGGCCGACGGCCGCGCCTTCACCCGCGACGAGACCCGCGCCGCCGCCAAGGTGGTGATGCTGGGCCAGACCTTGGCCGAGCATTTGTTTCCCGGTGTCAGCCCGGTGGGCGCCCAGGTGCGGCTCAACAAGATACCGTTCCGGGTCATCGGGCTGTTGGCGGAAAAAGGGCAAAGTACCTTCGGCCAGGACCAGGACGACGTCGCGCTCATTCCGATCTCGACCGCCAAAAAACGTGTCTTCGGCACCCGCCGCGGGCACCCGGATTCGATCGGCGCGATCATGGTCAAGGTGTTCGATTCGACCGGCATGAACGAGGTCGAGGATCGCATCGCGGAGACCCTGCGCGAGCGCCACCGCATCCGGCCCGGCCAGGACGACGACTTCTCCGTCCGTAACCTGGCCGAAATTCTCGGCGCGGCGGAGGCCGCGACCCGCATCTTCTCGATCTTGCTGGCGGCGGTGGCGTCGGTGTCGCTGGTGGTGGGCGGCATCGGCATCATGAACATCATGCTGGTGAGCGTGACCGAACGCACCCGCGAGATCGGTTTGCGCATGGCGGTGGGGGCGCGGCGGCGCGACATTCTGTTTCAGTTCCTGGTCGAAGCGGCGACGCTGTCGGTGATCGGCGGGCTGATCGGCATTGCGCTCGGTGTCAGCGCATCGGCGGCGATCGCCCGCCTCGCCAACTGGCCGACCCTGGTGGAACCGGCGGCGCTGTTGATCGCGGTTGCGTTCTCGGCCGGTGTCGGCGTGTTCTTCGGATTCTATCCGGCGCGCAAAGCCGCGCGCCTCGACCCCATCGACGCGCTCAGGTACGAGTAGCTATCCCTCTACCACCATCAGCAGATCCTTGGTATCGACTCTCGTGCCGGCGGGGGTGACGATTTCGGCCACGGTCCCGGCGCGTTCGGCATAGACCGCGGTTTCCATCTTCATCGCTTCGATGGTCAGGAGGCGGTCGCCGGCAGCGATGCGGTCGCCGCGAGCGACCGAGAACGACACCACCAGCCCCGGCATCGGTGCCGCGATATGCGCGGGATTACCCTCTTCGGCCTTCCTGTGGGCCGGGGCCTCGTGAGCGAGCGCCTTGTCGTCGACGCGCACGGTGCGGGGCTGGCCGTTGAGTTCGAAAAAAACCGTGCGGCGCCCTTCTTCGTTGGCATCGCCTGTGGCGAGGTAACGCACGACCAGCGTCTTGCCGCGCTCGATGTCGATGGAGAGTTCCTCACCGACTTCCGGGCCATAGAAGAACGCAGGGCTCGGCAGCACGGCGACGTCGCCGAACTTGCGCCGGTGCTCGGCGTAATCGATGAACACCTTGGGATACATGAGATAGGACGCAAGCTCGGCGTCGCTGATGCGGCGATAGAGCTTGCGTTCGGCCTCGGCGCGGACGGCGATGAGATCGACCGGCGCCAACGTCTTGCCGGGGCGCCCGGATAGCGGCACGCGATCCTTCAGGATTTTTTTCTGCAAGACTTGCGGGAAGCCGCCATAGGGCTGGCCGACGTCGCCATGGAAGAAATCGACCACCGACTGCGGGAACTGGATCTCGCGGCCGCCGTCCATCACGTGCTCGGGTGTCAGGTCGTTCGCCACCATATAGAGCGCCATGTCGCCAACCACCTTCGAACTCGGCGTTACCTTGACGACGTCGCCGAACATCAAGTTGACCTCGGCGTAGGCGCGCGCGACCTCGGGCCAGCGCGCCTCGCCGATGCCGAGCCCGCGCGCCTGTTCGCGCAGGTTGGTGTATTGCCCGCCGGGCATGGCGTGCTCGTACACCTCCGCCATGCCGGACCGGAGATCGCTTTCGAACGCCGCATAATAGCGCCGCACCCCTTCCCAGTAGGTGGCCGCCGAGCGCAAATGTTCGCGCTTGAAACCGGGGTCGCGGGGGCTGCCTTCAAGCGCCGCCGCAATACCGCCAAGCGTCGGTTGCGACGTAAGCCCCGACATCGAATCCATCGCCGCATCGACGGCATCGACGCCCGCATTCGCCGCCGCCAGCACACTCGCAGCAGCGATGCCCGAGGTGTCGTGGGTATGGAAATGAATCGGGATCGAAATTTCATTCTTGAGAGCGGTGACAAGCGTGCGCGCGGCGGCAGGCTTGCACAGTCCGGCCATGTCCTTGATGCCGAGAATGTGGGCGCCGGCGGCCTCAAGTTCCTTCGCCATCTGCACGTAATAGTCGAGCGTGTATTTCTCTTCCGACGGATTGGAAAGATCGCCGGTGTAGCAGATCGACGCCTCGCACAAGGCGCCCGCTTCGAGCACGGCATCCATGGCGACGCGCATGTTTTCGACCCAGTTGAGGGAATCGAACACCCGGAACAGGTCGACCCCACCCACAGCGGCCTGCTTGACGAAGTACTGCACCGCATTGTCGGGGTAGTTGGTGTAACCGACCGCGTTGGCCGAGCGCAGCAGCATCTGCAACAGAATGTTCGGCACCGCCTCGCGCAAGCCCGCCAGCCGCGCCCACGGGTCTTCCTTGAGGAAACGCATGGCGACGTCGAAAGTGGCGCCGCCCCAACATTCGAGCGACAACAATTCCGGTAGCGCGCGGGCGTAGTAGGGCGCTATCGCCACCAGGTCGTGGGTGCGGAACCGCGTCGCCAGCAGCGACTGGTGGGCATCGCGAAAGGTGGTGTCGGTTACCAGCAACCGTTTCTGGTCGAGCATCCATTGGGCGAAGGCGGCCGGCCTCAGTTCGCGCAACCGGTCGCGCGACCCGGGCGGTGGATCGTCGCGCGGCACTTCGGGCCGATGGAGTTCGGGGAAGGAGTCCGGTACCGGACGGCCCGCCACTTCGGGGTTGCCGTTGACCAGCACCTCGCCGAGGAACGTAAGCAATCGCGTCGCGCGGTCGCGGCGCTGGCGGAAAGTGAAAAGCGACGGGGTTTCGTCGACGAAGCGCGTGGTTGTTTTCCAGGTGCGGAATTCGGTTCGCCCGATCAGTTCTTCGAGAAACACGAGGTTGGTCTTGACGCCGCGGATGCGGAATTCGCGCAAGGCCCTGTCCATGCGGCGCGCCGCTTCATCGTCGGTCGGCGCCCAGGCGGTGACCTTTTCGAGCAGCGAATCGTAATACGGTGTAATCACCGCGCCCGAATACGCGGTGCCGCCGTCGAGACGGATGCCGAAGCCGGTGGCGCCCCGGTAGGCGGTAATGCGGCCGTAATCCGGAATGAACTGGTTTTCCGGGTCTTCGGTGGTGATGCGGCATTGCAGGGCATGACCGTTGAGACGGATTTCATCTTGCGCCGGCACCCCTGAACCGGCGTCGCCGATCTTCGCGCCGGCGGCGATCCGGATCTGCGCTTTGACGAGATCGATGCCGGTGACGGCTTCGGTTACCGTGTGCTCGACCTGGATACGGGGATTCATCTCGATAAAGAAAAAATCGCCACTGTCGGTATCCATCAGGAATTCGGCCGTGCCCGCGCCCTGGTATCCGGCGTGGGTGGCAAGCCGGACCCCCGCCTCGCACAGGGCCATGCGCGCCGCATCGTCGAGATAGGCGGCCGGTGCGCGTTCGATGATCTTTTGGTGGCGCCGCTGGAGCGTACAGTCGCGTTCGAACAGGTGCACCACGGTACCGTGACTGTCGCCGAGCACCTGGACTTCGACATGCCGTGCGCACTCGACCAGTTTTTCGACAAACACTTCGTCGTTGCCGAAGGCGGCACGGGCCTCGCGGCGGCCGGCGGCCACTGCCTCGGAAAGTTCGCCCGGCTCGCGCACGATGCGCATCCCGCGCCCGCCACCGCCCCAACTTGCTTTCAGCATCAGCGGGTAACCGACTTCCGAGGCGAGCCGCGCGGTTTCGCCGGCGTCGTCCGGTAACTGTCCGCTCGCCGGCATCACCGGAACACCCGCCGATTCAGCCAATGCGCGCGCCGCCACCTTGTCGCCCAAACGCCGCATCACCGCGGGCGGCGGCCCGACCCAGATCAGACCGGCGGCGATGCAGGCTTCGGCGAAATCCGGCGTCTCGGAAAGAAACCCATAACCCGGGTGAACCGCATCGGCATGCGCCTCAACCGCAATACGGACGATGCTGGCGGCGTCCATGTAGGCCTGCACCGGTCCCCTGCCTTGGCCGACGAGATAGCTTTCGTCGGCCTTGAAGCGATGGAGCGCAAAGCGATCCTCGCGTGAATAGACCGCGACCGTGCGCAGGCCGAGCTCGGTCGCCGCCCGGCAGACGCGGATCGCAATCTCGCCACGGTTGGCGACCAGAAGTTTGCGGATCGGGTGCGGACGTTTGGGCATGGTCAGATCGGCGCCGCTTCGCGCGGGGTGGGCGCGCCGTCGCGATAGAGTTTGTAGACGATGCTGTCGTGCAGCGCCTGGAAGGACGCATCGACAATGTTGGGCGAGACGCCAACCGTGAACCAGCGCGCACCGGTATCGTCGGCGCTTTCGATCAGCACACGGGTCACCGCCTCGGTGCCGCCGGTCAGGATGCGGACCTTGTA
>CAZTAK010000028.1:0-1630 GCA_964611585.1 uncultured Alphaproteobacteria bacterium | reverse complement strand
CCGCTTCCATCGCCGCGCCGAGACAGGCTAGCGCAAAGTCCGGGTTGGCGAGATAGCCGTCGAAGAAATGCTCGGCGTCCAGAATCGCCTCAGCTCCCGTACCGGCGACGTGGCGGATGCTGTCGGCGATGAGATCGAGATTTTCATCGTTGGAAATCTCCAACGCGAGATCGACGTGGTAGTCCCAGGTCTTGGCTACCAGGGTAACGGCGGCGGCGGGAGTATCGGTCAAAGCGTTGAGGCCGGGATCGTTGTCGGCGCTGCGCCCGGGCCTGCGCGTCATGCCGAAGGCCGTAAGGTGCGCCCGACCCAGCGCCGGCGCGGCGGCAAAAAAGGCGTCGTCGGTGGGATTTGCGCCGGGCCAGCCGCCCTCGACGTAGTCGATGCCGAGCGTATCCAGCGCCTCGGCGATGGTGCGCTTGTCCTCGGCACTGAAATCGACGCCCTGGGTCTGGGCGCCGTCGCGCAGCGTGGTGTCATAGAGAAAAAGGCGTTCGCGGGTCATGGTTCGCCCTCCCGGGGGCCTGCTTTACGTAGCCCATTAAAGCCGTTGGCGCCACGCATCATGTTGCAATCATGGAGCCAAGGACCGGCGCACCCCCTGGCTTTGCCGCCGTTTCGCGCCTCCCTCTGGGCGAGGGGCGGCAATGACTGGCCTGTTGAGCGTGATCTTCGGGGCGATTTCGATTTTCGTGCTGGGCGCGTCGTGTTCGGACCCGTGGGCGGGATCCTGGGCCTGATCGCCCTGCTGCGCGGTCAGATTTTGCTCGGCTTCGCCGGCATCATCCTGTCGGCGATCGGGTTTGTGACTGCGCTTCTGGGGATTGCGCTGCTGACGATGCTGTTCGGAATCTCGCTTTTCCTCTAGCGCCTACTTCATCACCGGCATGACGTACTCGGCGCCGGCGCGCAATCCCGCCGGCCAGCGCGAGGTGACGGTTTTCATCTTGGTGTAGAACTGCACGCCGTCGGGGCCGTGCATGTAGTGGCCACCGAACAGCGACCGCTTCCATCCGCCGAAGGAATGAAACGCCATCGGCACCGGGATCGGCACATTGACACCGACCATGCCGGCCTCAACACTTTGGGTGAATTCGCGCGCGGCGGCGCCGTCACGGGTAAAGATCGCCGCGCCGTTACCGTATTCGTGACCGTTGACCACGGCAAGCGCAGCGTCGAAGGAGTCTTCGCGCACCAACGAAAGCACCGGCCCGAATATCTCTTCCTTGTAGATGCGCATGTCCGGGCTGACGCGGTCGAATAGACTGCCGCCCAGGTAGTACCCGCCGTCGTAGCCTTGCAATGAAAGCCCGCGGCCATCGACCGCGAGTTCGGCGCCCTCTTCGACGCCGAGGTCGATATAGCCCTTGACGCGCTCGAAGTGCGCCTTGGTGACGAGCGGCCCCATGTCGGAATCGGGATCCATGCCGGGGCCCACTTTGAGGGCAGCAATCCGGGGGCCGAGGCGTTCGACCAGTTTGTCACCGGCATCCCCCACCGTTACTGCCACTGAAACCGCCATACAGCGTTCACCGGCTGAACCGAACGCGGCCCCCATCAGCGCGTCCGCTGCCTGATCGAGGTCGGCATCGGGCATCACCACCATGTGGTTCTTGGCCCCGCCCAAGGC
>CAZTAK010000027.1:0-33472 GCA_964611585.1 uncultured Alphaproteobacteria bacterium | reverse complement strand
ATTACGAATGCGATGCTCTACCAGCTGAGCTAAGGCGGCGCCGGGGGCGCGTGACCGGCGCCCGGAAACTTGATCCGGCCGCAACCGGATCACCGGAGGCACTCGAAACAGAGGGGCCGACCGGAGCGGCGGCAACGCTACCCCGCGCGTTCGGGGCCGTCAACGGGAACGGAAGCGGCGTCCGGCGGCGGCGGTGGCGGTGCCGCGCCCTGCGCCGGCGGCAGGCTTTCCGTTCGGCCCGAGGTGGAGGCCGCATCCGCGGCGCCGTTCCGGGCGATGCGCGTGTCGCCATTGAGCCGCCCCCAGCGGAGCGAATCGAAGCTTTGGCAGTTGTCGCAATAGGCGGACCAGTCCGCGACGCCATGGTCGCAGACCTCGCACACCCAGCCCGGCCCGGACGGCGCGGCTTCAATCCGCGTCAGCCAGGTGCGAGCATAAGCGGGGCCGCGCGCGCGTTCTTCCAGGTCGGCCATGATGCGGCAGGTTTCCGCGTCCGGGTCGTCCGCCGTCAGCGGTTCCAGCGCGGCACGCGCTGAGTCGAATTCCCCGGCGGCAAGCGCGGCACGCGCCAGCATCAGTCTTGAATGGCGGTCGTCGGCACGGAGTCCGGCGAGCTTTTCGACGCGCGCCAGGCGGCGCGGCGCGGGCTCGTCGGCAAGCGCGGCTTCGTAGACAGCGCCGAGATCGGGGTGCGGCTGCAAGGCCCAGGTCTGTTCAATCAAATGAAGCGCGCGGCGGCGTTTTCCCTGGGCGAGCAGAAGATCGGCGGCGAACGCGGCCGCCGGCACCAGGCCCGGATCGAGGGACAGCGATTCGAGCGCAAGTTTGCGCGCCACCGTGCCGTGGTCGGATTCGCGCATCGTCCGCGCCATCTGATAGAGCGCAACCGCCTTGCGCTGTTGCCCATTTTCGGGAGCCACCAGTTTGCTACGAAGCGCATGGTCGATGACGCGGCCCGCCTCGGCCCAGTTGCCGGCCCGGGCCTCGAGATCGAACAATGCGGTCACCAGCCACGGCGCGTCGGGGCGCAAGGTAAAGGCGCGGCGGGCGAGATTGAGGGCGCTTCCGGTCTGGCCGTCGCGGGTCGCCTGGGCGATCAGCCCGCGCAAGCCGAGAAATTCCATTTCCGGCCGTTCGAGCATGGCGGCGAAGTAACGCCGCGCGGCGAGATCGTCGCCGTTCAACTGCGCCGCCTGGGCCGAGAGCAGCATCGTCAACGGCGACTCTGCGATGAGCAATTCGGCCTGGCGCCCAAACCGCAGGGCGGCCGCTTTGTCACCGGCGGCAACCGCGACCATGCCCTGGGTCAGGGCGAGCTGGCCGCGAACGCGCCGGCGGTCGGCCCGGGCCCGGCCCGCGATCATCGGCCCCCGCCGGAGCCAGCGCCAGAACTGGTACAAAACCGCTGCCGCCGCCATCACCAGCACCAGCGCCGCCAACACGACCGCGAGCGAAGATTCGATCCGGTAGCCCTGCCAGTCGAGCACCACGACGCCCGGCCGGTCGACCAGCCACGCCGCGGCCGCGGCCGCAACCGCCACAATGGCAAAACCGAGAAACAGGCGCATCACGCGGCCCTCACGATGCACCAAAAAGGGCAAGCGCCCGCAGCGACAGCGCGTCGAGGGCGCGGGCCGCCGAGAGTCGCAATTCGGCGCGCTGCCGCCACGGCGCCAGGACCGCCGCCGCCTCGCCGGAGAGGTTCTCGATTTCGCCGAGCGCGCCCGCGAGATCGCCCCGCGCCAGCCGGATCTCGGCACGGGCAATGCGGGCCTCGGTATCGGCCCCGGCGATGTCGCCGGTGCGGCGCACACTGACAATCGAGGTCAGGCGGTTCCAGGTCCATTCGATCCAGTCCGCTTGCGATCCGATCCGGCCGGCATGAACGGCGCGGCCTGCGAGATCTGAAAACTCGGACTGGAGCCCCGCCAGCCCGGGCACGCCGGTCTCGGCCGCGGGCGCGAGTGCGTCGAGCAGGCCCGTCATTTCCGCATCGCCGAGGTCGCCGATCAGCCGGTCCACCGGCGCAAGCGCGTCCGCAAACGGGCCGCGCGCAGCGGCATCACGCAGCCGGGCGATCGCCACCACCAGCGCCGTTTCCGGGCCGCGCGCAGCGCCCTCGGTCTCCAACATATCGAGCCGGGCGCGAACGCCAGCGGCTGTTTCGGGAAGATCGCGTTCGAGTGCCGCCAGCCGCCCTTCGAGGGCCGCAAGTTGCGCGCCCGCGTCCGAGGGAACGTCCGCGCCCTCGAGCGATTCAATCCGGCCGGTCAGCGCGGCCAGGCGTTGCTCCAGATCGGCGACCTGATCGTCCGCCAACCGGGACGGCGCCCGCTGCTCGACCGGCGCGGGCCGATCGCGCGCGACTTCGAGGGATTCGGTACGCTCGCCAAGATCGTCCAGGGCCGCGGCAAGATCGCCGTAAGCGCCAAGCGCGCTGCGGACCTCGGCAAGCGCACTTTGTGTATTCCGCGCCTCAGCGCGAACGGCGTCGAGTTCCGCGGTGAGGCCCTGCACCGCGCCGGGATCGATCTCGCCTTCGAGACGCGCGATGTCACCGCCGGCGGTGGCCAGGTTCCGCTCAAGGGAATCGATCTGCTTTTCGATCTCGCTTAACCGCCGGCCGGCCTCGTCGAGGGCCGCATCGCGAGCGGCAGCAGCCTCGGCGTCGTCCCCGTACCCGAAAAGAGCGTCGAGATCGAGGCCCACGAGACGCTGGCCAAAGGGGCTCGACAGCACACCGGCAGCAAAAACCAGCACGACAAAGACGACGATCCAGACGTTGCCCGCCCGACCGCGTGGCTTGCGCCGGGGCGCCGGATCGCCGGCCGCAGTGCTCATGCGATGCCCGGCCCGGACAGGAGTGCGATCAGGGCATCGGCCTCGGGCCGTGACGCCACGAGGATGCGGCGCCATGCCAATCCCAGAGCCGCCTCGGCAACGGCGTCGCTCAGGCAGTAGGCATCGATGTTCACCGTGCGATGTGAGAGGTCCGCCATGGCGACGAGACTAACAAAGGTCCTTGCGGTCCGGGGCGAGAAAAGGAGAACGCCATCGACCGACCCTTCGTCAAGCGCTGAAACCGTTTCCGACGAAAGCTTCTCAGCCGCGTGCGCGGCGTAGAGAACACTTTCGTCGACGGCAAAGCCCGCCGTTTCGAGCGCCGATTTGAGATCGCCGGTGGTGTCCTGGCCGTGGACGAACAACACCGGCCCGTCGCCGGAATCAAGGACGCTTTTGGTGAACTGAGCCAGAACCGCTGCATCGCCGCGGGCGCTGCGCACGCGCGTAAAACCTTCTTCTTCCGCGGTCGCTGCGGTGGCCGATCCTACCGTAAGAATCGGCACGCCGCGCTGCTCGGTCGCCCGGGCCAGTCCGCGGGCGCCATAGCGGCTAGTGAGAAGGATCGCCTGATAGGAGGATAGATCCAGCGGCGATACCTCGTACTCGATGGTCAGCATCGGTTCGAACAGGGTTTCGATCCCCGGCGTCGCGAACTGTTCGGCGAACCTCCGGGAATCTCTTTCGGGCCGTGTCAGCAGGACTCGCACGCCTCATCCTCCGGCCGAAAAGAAATTCTCGCCGCCAAGCGCACGCAACGCCTCGCCCGCCTCCCCGCCCAGCGCCTTGGCCGCATCCCGCGGTCCGGTGCGGTCGGACCGGTGAAGCGTCTTGCCGTCGGGCGTGACGATCAGGGCGCGCAAGTGCAGCGCATCGCCGTCGAGTTCCGCAAGGGCCGCAATCGGTGTGCGGCACGATCCGTCGAGCGCCGCCAGCACGGCCCGCTCCGCCGCGACGCAATCAAAGGTATCGTCGTCGTTGAGGGACGCAAGCCCGTCGAGAACCCGTTGATCCCCGTCGCGGCATTCGATCCCGATCGCGCCCTGAGCCACCGCCGGCAACAGATCGTCGGCTTCGATGACGCCCGTCACCGCATCAGCCATGCCGAGACGCTTGAGACCCGCCAGCGCCAGCAACGTCGCATCGACTTCGCCGTCCCGAAGCTTGCGCAAGCGCGTGTGAACGTTGCCGCGGAAGTTCACCACCTTGAGGTCGGGGCGGCGGTGCAGCAGTTGCGCCTGGCGGCGCAGACTGGACGTTCCGACCATGGCGCCTTCGGGCAGCGACCACGGATCGGGATGGCCCGGCGACAGGAACGCATCGCGCGGATCCTCGCGTTCGAGAATGCAGGGAACCGTCAAGCCGCCGGGAAACTCGGTCGGCATGTCCTTCATTGAATGGACGGCAATGTCGATGGACCCGTCCAGCAGCGCCTCTTCGATTTCCTTGGTGAACAGCCCCTTGCCGCCGACGTCGGCCAGCGGGCGGTCCTGAATCAGATCGCCCGAGGTCTTGATGGTGACGATCTCGGTGTTCTCGGCGGTCAAGCTCTCGTCCGCCTCGATCAGGCGCGCCCGCACCATGTTGGTCTGCGCCAGCGCAAGCGGGCTGCCACGGGTGCCGAGGCGAAGGCGTTTATCCGGGTCTTGTGATTCCATACCGTCCCGGGAGTGCTGTGCTGCCGGTTCGCTTGGTTTATAGCTTAATTCATTGAAAGTTGGTGAAAGGGCAGGCATCGGATGGCCGTTCTCGGTATCGAAACCAGTTGCGACGAGACCGCGGCGGCGCTGGTGACCGCGGACGGGCGGATTCTGGCCGATATCGTGCGCTCGCAAATCGAGGCGCACCGTCCCTATGGGGGCGTGGTGCCGGAAATTGCGGCGCGCGCCCATATCGAGTACCTCGACGGCCTGATCGCCCGGGCGCTGGCCGAGGCGGAGGCGGACTGGGGCGACATCGAGGCGGTCGCTGCCACTGCCGGCCCGGGGCTGATCGGCGGGCTGATGGTGGGCCTGACCACCGGCAAGGCGCTGGCGGCAGCATTGGCGAAGCCGTTCATCGCCGTCAACCACCTCGAGGCCCATGCACTGTCGGCACGCCTCGGCGGCAAAGTCGCCTTTCCCTATCTGCTGCTGCTGGTTTCGGGCGGGCACTGCCAGCTCTTGATTGTCGAGGACGTCAATAGTTACACGCGCCTCGGCACCACGGTGGACGATGCCGTCGGCGAAGCCTTCGACAAGGCGGCGAAATTGCTGGGCCTCGGCTATCCCGGCGGACCGGCGATCGAACGGGCAGCGCGCACGGGCGATCCGGGCGCCCATGATCTGCCGCGACCGATGCGCGGCCGGGCTGGTTGCCATTTTTCGTTTTCGGGACTGAAAACCGCGCTCGTCCATGAGGTCCGCCGCCAGAGCGAGGGCGGCGACCTGCCCGCCAATCGGGTCGCGGGTATTGCCGCCTCGTTTCAGGCCGCGGTCGGCGACGTCCTGCTCGACCGGACCGCTAATGCCTTCACCGAAATGCGCGCGCGCTACGACTATGCCCGCACCCTTGTCGTCGCCGGTGGCGTCGCCGCCAACGAGACGTTGCGGGCGCGCCTTTTGGGTTTATGCGAGGCGGAAGGGTTTTCGCTGACCGTGCCGCCGGCGCGGCTCTGCACCGACAACGGTGTGATGATCGCCTGGGCCGGGGTCGAACGCCTTTCGCGCGGCCTTACCGATTCGCTGGAAGCGCCGCCGCGGGCGCGCTGGCCACTCGATCCCGAGGCGGCGAAGGCGCCGGGCGCGGGCGCCCGCGAGTAGCCCCTGCCGGACCTGCGACACGGGACCTCCCGGTCCGGGCTGACATCGAGGGATCGAAATGCCAGAGTCGCACGACTGGAGAGTCGCGCCGCTAGCCAGGGTCGCTCCGCCAGAAAACCGAACCACCCGGACCGGCGGGCGGCAAGATCAGGACCCCTACGCCGACCCGGAGACGCCATGCCGAAACCGCCGCCGATGCCCGAACGGGTGGAAGTCCGCAACACCTTTGCGACGCCGGTAATCATGGCGATGCTGCCGGATCACGAAAAGCTCGATGCGCGGCTGAAAAAAACCATCCTTGCGCGCGAAAAAAAGAAGCCGCCGCCGCAAGGATACGATTCCAATATCGGCGGCTGGCATTCGAGCCGCGATTATCACAAGTGGGACGGCAAGGCGGGCGAACAGGTCATCGAAACCGCATTAGGGGTGGCCGACCGCATGACGGCGGCGCGGTCGGGGCGGCCGGCCGATGTCGAATGGGAGGTCAACGCCTGGGCCAACATCAACCGCAAGGGCCATTCGAACGAGTTTCACGTCCACCCCGGCGCGTTCTGGTCGGGGACGTACTACGTCGACGGCGACGGCTGCGCCGATGACGAGGCTTTGGGCGGCGAGTTCGTCATCATGGACCCGCGCGGCCCGGGGCCCTCGATGGTTGCGCCCGCGCTCTGTTTTCAGGGCCCGGACGGGCAGACCGTGGGCGCAACCGAACTGGTGCGCCCGCGCGCCGGGATCATGCTGATGTTTCCGGCCTGGCTGTCGCACGGGGTGCGGCCCTACCTCGGCGAGGGCACGCGCATTTCCATTGCCTTCAACCTGGCGGTGGCGGCGGGCTAGCGATGCCGGCCACGGGCTGGGAACACCTTTCTCACCAGGCCGACATCGGCGTGCGCGGCTTCGGCCCGACTCGCGAGGCGGCGTTCGAACAGACGGCGCTGGCGCTGACGACGGCGGTTTGCGATCCGGACTCGGTGGCGGCAACGCGCGCCGTCGCGGTTACGGCCACGGGCGGCGACGACGAATCGCTGCTGGTGGCGTGGCTGAACGCGCTGATCTTTGAAATGGCGACCCGGCGGATGCTGTTTTCAAGATTCGACGTCACCATCGACGGCACGCGCTTGCGCGCCACCGCATGGGGCGAGGAAATCGACGTCGCCCGGCACGCGCCCGCGGTCGAGGTCAGGGGGGCGACTTACACCGGCCTTCGGGTCGCTGAAGAGAACGGCGTATGGTCGGCCGAATGCGTGATCGACGTGTAGGGGGTACTGGACAGAGGAGAGCGCGATGGACCCCGCGCGATGGGAAAAGGTTTCGGACTACGAATGGCGCGTGCCGCCCACGGGCGCGATGCGCGTCGATGCGGTGATTTTCGCCGACGAAGAGCTGCTGCGCGGCATGGACGACAAGGTCTATGACCAGGCGGTGAACGTGGCCGCGCTGCCGAGTATCGTCGGCGCCGCCTACGCCATGCCGGACGCGCACTGGGGCTATGGCTTTCCGATCGGCGGGGTGGCGGCGTTCGATGCCGACGATGGCGGCGTGGTGTCGGCCGGCGGGGTCGGCTTCGACATTTCCTGCGGCGTGCGCGCGCTGCACACCGGCCTTGGCGCGACCGACATCGAACCCGCCAAGAGCGCGCTTGCCGATCGACTGTTCAAGACCGTTCCCACCGGACTGGGCAGCACCGGTGCGATCGCCCTCGACGACGACGAGATGAACGCCATGCTGGAAGGGGGCGCGCGCTGGGCGGTCAAGCGCGGTTGGGGCGAGGCGGCCGACCTCGACCGCATCGAGGAACACGGCACCATGGCGGGCGCGCGCACCGACTGCATTTCCAAACAGGCGAGGAAGCGCCAGCGCCGCGAGATGGGAACGCTCGGTTCCGGCAACCATTACCTTGAAATCCAGAAAGTGGTGAAGATCTACGACGCCGATATCGCACGCGCCTTCGGAATCGCCGAAGGGGAGGCGGTGCTCAGCATCCATTGCGGTTCGCGCGGGCTCGGCCATCAGGTCGGCACCGAATACTTGCGCGAGATGGTGGATGCGGCCGCCGGTTTCGGCCTGACGCTGCCCGATCGCGAGCTTGCCTGCGCGCCGCTCAATTCCGATCTCGGGCGTCGTTATCTTGGCGCCATGCGCGCCGCCATCAACTGCGCCTTCGCCAACCGCGAGATCGTCACGCACCTGGCGCGCGAGGCCTTCGCCGCGGTACTGCCCGAGGCGCGGCTTTCGCTCCTCTACGACGTCTCGCACAACACCTGCAAAGAGGAAGACCACGAAATCGGCGGCCGGACGCGGCGGTTGTTCGTTCACCGCAAGGGAGCGACCCGCGCCTTCGGCCCCGGCCACGCCGAACTGCCCGAAGATTTGCGCGGTGCCGGCCAGCCGGTGCTGATCGGCGGCAGCATGGGGACGGCTTCGTACATTCTCGCGGGCACGCAAACGAGCATGGCGCGCGCCTTCGGTTCCGCCTGCCACGGCGCCGGGCGCACCATGAGCCGGACGAAAGCGCGCAAGACCTGGTCGGGGCGCGCGGTGGTGGACGAGCTCGCCGCACGCGGCATCGTCGCCCGCAGTCCTTCGCAGCGGGGCGTCGCCGAAGAAGCGCCCGGCGCCTACAAGGATGTCTCCGCGGTCGTCGAAGCCTCGGCGCGGGCGGGGCTTGCCAAACGCGTCGCGCGCCTCGAACCGATGGTGTGTTTGAAGGGGTAGGGGGTCAGTCCTTGCGGACGACGCCGGTGAAACCAAGGACGAAAATGGTCGTTAGAACCCAGCCGGACGCGATGTGGAACCACATGTAGCCCCACAGCGCCAATCCCCAAAATCCGTTTCCAGCGGGAACCCAGAACGCCTGCTGGCGCAGATCGACAATGGGTACGAAGGCATCGATCGAGTAGCCGAGCGCACTGAACATCGGGTATTGGTCCGGCAACTTGATGCTTTCTTCGAGATAGCGCGTGTTGGTCGGGACCATGAGGCCGCGGTTGAAGCCGTCCCCAAACGCCGCAGTACCGAGAATGACCACAAGCAGCGCTGGTAGTAGGACCCGCCAAGGCCGGTATCCGTGGGCGATCAGCGTACCGAGGGTCCAGTTCCAGGCGCGCCCTCGCCACGATAATTGGCCGTATTTGCGGAGCGCCTCCTGCTTGGCGATGGCGACTTCGCGGGCGTCCGATTCGTGCCCCATGTCGCGATAGACCTTGATTAGCTGCTCGTAGGGCTGCAGGCGAAACTCAGGCGACGCCTCGCAATCGAGCCAGCGGAGACGCTCCGAGACGTCCATCTCGCCGCCGGAACCGACGGCGCGATATTCGAATCCGTCGAGATAAAGCGCATCCTTCCGCCACCACGATGGATCATCAGCGAGGACGCCACAGCGCGTGTGGGTGAGATTGATGGAACCTGAGACCATTTTGATTCCCATCAGAAACAAAGTGGCGTCGATTTTGGCTCCCTCGAGATCGATTGCGTACCCGCCCGCGTGGCTGAATTCTCCTTCCACGATGGACAAATTGGATTTGAAGATCGCCCCAACAATTCGGATTCCTCCGGTGGCCGTAACGAACCGGAAAAAGAAACTCTCCCCGACGTCCATACTGTCGGCACTGAAGGCATAGGCCTCGTTGCCCTTGCCGGCCCGCGGATTGCCGAACGTCGCGCCGTCGCAGTTCAGCTGCCCGCCGATCTTGGCCCCGAGAAGCCGGACCATGCCGCTGGCTTCGGCGTCCGTGAATAACATGTCGCCGTCAACCTCTAATCCGTCGCCAATGAAGGCATGGGCCTTGCCATACTGTGGGGCTCCGGGATTCTTGAAGGTAGCGTTGTGGCAACTTAGTGACCTGCCGATCTTGGCCCCGAGAAGCCGGACCATCCCGGTTGTTTTGACAGAATCGAAGATACAGATCTCACCGACTTCCGTTCCATCGGCATTGAAGGCGTAGGCATTGGTGTCGTCTTTCGCCCTCGGGTTTGTGAATACCGCAACGCTGCAAATGAACTGTCCGCCGATCTTTGCCCCGAGAAGCCGCACTTCGCCGGTTGCCTTCGCGCCTCGCAGAAGAAGATCTCTACCGACATCGGTCCCCTCGGCGCTGAAGGCGTAGGCATTGGTGTCGTCTTTCGCCCTCGGGTTTGTGAATTTCGCATCGCTGCAAATGAGCTGCCCGCCTATCTTTGCCCCGAGAAGCCGCACCTCACCATCCCACAACACACTGCCGTCAAACGAAAGGTTGGCGTGCGATTCCAACCTGTCCCCGGAAAAGCTGGGGAGGCGGCACCGCGTAATGTAGAGAGCCGGTTTTTTTCATCCCGGAAGACGGGTGTTTGTTCGACCAGGCATTTCACCAAATAGAGGGGACAGCGAAGCTCTGCCGATTCGAAGTCGAGGGTACCGATGATTTTCGCGCCCACCAAGTGGACGCCCTTGGCGTGCGCCGGCCAGCGGCCCTCGACACAAAGCGCATAAATAAACTCGGCGCAGATGATGCGGTCTTCGCCCCAATCGGCACCGAACGATTCGTCGGTTGGCGACCCTTCGGCGTCTCCCAGCGAGCAAAGCTCACCTTTCGCGGCGGCGGCGATGAGCTTTTGTTCCGCGTCGGTCGGTTGCAGGTCGTCGGTCATATCGATCCATAGCGGGCGGGAGGCGTGGCGAAAAGGCGGCGTGTGGCGCCCGATTCCCGCCGCCCCGCTCGCCCCCCTCGCCGCGATGCGGTCCCGCCCCTATGATGCGCGCGGGCAGGACACATGAGCATCGAACGCATTGGCATCATCGGCGCGGGCGCCTGGGGAACGGCGCTTGCGGGCGTCGCGGCCCAGGCCGGGCGCGCCGTGACGATTTGGGCGCTGGAACCCGAGGTCGCGGAAGCCATCAACACGGGCCACGAAAACCGGGTCTATCTGCCGGAGGTGGCGCTTGGTCCCCAAATCCGCGCCACCACCGATCTCGCCGAAGCGGCGGGAGCGGACGCGGTGCTGCTGGCCGCCCCCACCCAGCACCTGCGCAGCGTGACCGAGCGCCTCGCCCCCCACCTCGCACCGGCAACGCCCGTCGTGATTTGCGCCAAGGGGATCGAGAACGAATCCCGCGCCTTGCTCTCGGACGTCATCGCCGAAACGCTGCCCGGGGCAGTGCCTGCGGTGCTGTCGGGACCGACTTTTGCTCGCGAAGTGGCGAACGGCCTGCCGACCGCCGTCACGCTGGCCTGCCGCGATGAAATTTGCGCCGACGCGCTGGTTCAGGCATTGGGCGGGCGCACCTTCCGGCCCTACCGTTCGGCCGATCTGACCGGCGCGCAAATCGGCGGCGCGGTCAAGAACGTGATGGCCATCGCCTGCGGCATCGTCAGCGGCCGCGACTTCGGCGACAACGCCCGCGCCGCCCTGATCACCCGCGGGTTTGCCGAAATCCTGCGCTTCGGCGTGGCAATGGGGGCGAAACCCGAAACGCTAATGGGGCTTTCGGGCCTCGGCGATCTGGTCCTGACGGCCACGTCTTCGCAGTCGCGCAACATGTCGCTGGGACTCGCACTCGCCAAGGGCGAGAACGCGCGCGACTATCTCGCGGCGCGGCGCTCGGTCGCCGAAGGGGCGCACACGGCCTCGGCGCTCTGCGAAATGGCGCAGGCGCGCGGCATCGAAATGCCGATCGCCCTGGCCGTCGACCGGATTTTGAACCACGGCGCTGAAATCGACGCCGAAATCGCGGGGTTGCTTGCCCGCCCCTTCAAGGCCGAGACCGGATAGGGGCCGCCCAGCCTGCCCATGGCAGCGCAGGCCCGCCTCGGTTATCATCGCTTGAACGCGCCGCGGGCGCGTGACACCTGACCTTTCGGGAGACCCCCATGCACTACGTCGTCTTTTGTGCCGATTCGGAAAATGGCGAATCCTTGCGCAAGGAACACCTCGAGGCGCACCTCGCCCATATCAAAACCGTCGCCGACAAGCTGATGGTTGCCGGGCCGTGCCCGCCCGAAGACGGCGAGCGCGGCGCCAGCATGCTGGTGGTCGAGGCCGAAAACGTCGAGGAGGCGCGCAGCCTGATCGAAGCTGACCCCTATTTCCAATCCGGCATCTGGGACAGCGTGATGGTACGCGCCTTCCGCGCCGTCGCCGGTGAGTGGGTGCCCAAGACCTGAGGAGCGGCGGTGGGGATTCGATCTCTCTCCTATCGATCCCTTGATGTCAGCCCGCCCCAGAGAGCCAACTCATAAAGTCTGCTCAATTCTTTTCGGCCTTTGGTCTTGATACCAACGAGCCCGGATACCGGAATTGAAGCCCTAGGATCGCGCCGATGGCCTACTGGCTGTTGAAAACAGAGCCCGACAAGGACTGGTCGTGGGACGACCAGGTGAAAAAGGGTACCGAGCCGTGGGACGCCATCCGCAACTATCAGGCCCGCAACAACATGCAGGCGATGAAGAAGGGCGATGAGGCGTTCTTTTATCACTCGGGCAAGGACAAGTGCGTCATGGGCATCGTCACCATCGTGCGTCTCGCCTACCCGGACCCGGCCGACGAGACCGGCAAGTTCGTGTTGGTCGATGTCAAGACCGGCCGCGCGTTCGCGTCCCCGGTGACGCTCTTTCAAATCCGGGCCGAACCGTCGCTGACGGAAATGGTGCCGGTCAAGAACTCGCGGCCTTCGGTGCAGCCGGTAACTGCGGCCGAATGGAAAAGGGTTTGTGCCATGGGCGGGGTCGCGCCGTAACTTCCGGTCCCGACTTTCGCGACTCGCCGGGCGCGCCGGAACCGGGCACCGCTCTCGGCCCGGCCGATGCGATCACCGAAACACAATCGGGCGTGTTCACATTCGGGTTGGACGTGGTGCAGTTCGAGATGTTCGTGCTGTGCCACCACGGCAAGCTGGTTGCCTACGTCAACCATTGCCCGCACGTGCAAAGTCCGCTCGACTGGAAACCGGGCGAGTTCCTGAATAAGGACCGCACGTATATCCTTTGCACCATGCACGGGGCGGAATTCGAGATCGCCACAGGGCGCTGCGTCGACGGGCCGTGCCGGGGCGAATACCTGACGCGGGTGCCGATCGAGGTGCAGGGCGGCATGGTCTATGTCACGTGACGGAGGCCGCCTCTAGAGCAATATCCGAAGGCGATTCCACCTGAACGGATGCTGCTCTAGGCGGGCGAAGTTCGGCGCGGCAAGATTCGATGGGCGCAGGAATAGAGGCGCGAAAGGTACGGCGCCCGCCACATTCGCCATTCCGAGCCCGAAGTTTACTTGGCCGCCCTTTCAACCTGGCCGGGGGCGGGGGTGAAGGACCCGGCGCGGCGGCGGGGCTCCCTAGTGCTTTTCCCGTTCGCATGCGCTCACGCGAAAAGCTCTATCCCTTTGACATAGAACGCAAATCGTCGTCGCCGGCGATTTCGCCGGCTCGGGATTTGCGCTAGAGTTCCTGCCCGAGGCGCGCCAGTTCGGCCTCGGCGCCGAGCACCTCTTTGGTGCGGTCCGGGCTGCCCTCAACTGTCTCGCGGAAAGCTTCGACGGCGGCCGCGTCCCTGCCCGCCAGCAGGTGCATGGCGCCGACATAGAACAACAGCCGCGCCCGCCGCGTCGCAGCCTCGCGCACAGGCGCGCCGGGGGCCGCAGCGGCCAGCGCCTCGACCGGGTCCGACTTGCCCAGCAGAACTTTCGCCGCCAGCCCCTGCCAATGGCCAAGATCGCCACGCTCGAACGCGGACACGAGCGATCTCGAGTTGGGGCGGCCGGCGCGCCCGGCAGCCAGATGGTGCCACAACAACAATTGCCCGTCGGTCGAACCGGCGAGAATCGCGCGGGCGTAATCCTGCCGCGCGGCCTCGAAGTTGCCGAGCAGAAACCTTGCATCGCCGCGCCGCTGATAGGAAACGGCGGTCTTGTGGCCGCGTTCGATCGCGGCACCGAAATCCGCCTCGGCGCGGTTGAAGGCGCCGATATTCAGGAACGCGTTGGCACGGGTGAACCAGGCGAGGGGGTCGTCGGGGGTGATATCCAGAACCCGGGCGTAGTCGGCGAACGCCTCGACGTAGTGGCCTTGACGCAGGTAGACGGTGGCGCGGTTGGTAAGCGCGGCCGTGTGATCGGGTTCGAGCGCAAGCACGCGGCTGTAGTCCTGCAACGCGAGGCCGAACTCCCCGGCGCGGTTATATGAATTGCCCCGGTTGTAGAACGGTGCCGCCAGATCCGGGCGTAGCCAGACCGCGCGGTCGTGAGCCTGAACCGCTTCGGCAGGACGGTTGAGGTCGTCGAACGCGAGCCCGAGATTCGAAAATGCATCGACCGAGAGCGGGTCGATCTTTAAGGCATCGTGATAGGATTCGACCGCACGCGCCGGATCTCCGCCCCTGTGGAGCGCAACGCCACGCAGCACATAGGCCTGCGCCAGCGGCTGGCCGCGCAGCGCTTGCGAATCGATGGCCCGATCGACCCGTTGCAGCGCGCCCGCCGGATCGCCGCCTTCGATGGCCGCCTGCGCCGCGGCAAGATCGGCAAGGGCGTCCGCCAGCGCCGCCCCGCTTCCGAATAACAACACCAGCGCGAGCAAGCCCGCGCCGACCGCCGCCGGAAACATCCGGGAAGGGGATCCTTCAACGCCCGTCAACGCCGCCCCGTTGCGCGCGCGCCCAAAGCCGCATACGGGCAAGGGGGATCGTATATGGCAATCACCGGACAGAGTCTGCGGTCGAAACCTATTGCAGAGCCACGTCATTAATTCCGGGCCGCCTGAACCGCGCCGGTTCATGGTCTGCGACAAATCGTTTCGGCTCTGCGGCAAATGCTTGCGCGGTTCAAACCCGGCAATCGGCGCCGACGGAAGGGGGACCAAATATCGAATAGAGTTGAACACAATCGAAATGTTGGCCCAGAGGTGCCCGCTGACACTGTGAGATCGAAAGGCGAACCATCGAAATGTCAGAGCCGCACGACTAGAGTTCTCCAGCGATGAAGTTTCGGTAATCCTCGATAATGTCTTCGACGCAAGCGGCGAGAATCTTTTCGCCGTGTTCGGGCCTCGCCAGCGAGGGGTCCGACCCCATGCGCCCGTCGGGAAATTTTTCACGATAGTCGCGGGCATCGGCGAACGCCGTCATCTTGGGCGCATCGCCCGGCATCGGAACGTCTTTGATCGCCTCGGGCACCGCATACTGGGCCAGCGCCACCTCCGATGGTGTCGCGTGCGCTCCTTCCTTGTCGGCGTAGAGCGACTTGCGCAATTCGCTGGTGCGTTTGCCGGTCCACCAGTTGACCGACCGGCACCGGATCCGGCGCGCGTTGTCCCCTTCGAGGCTCGCATTGGCATACACCTCGTCGAATGCCGCCGTCAGGGCGGCGACGTTGCCGCCGTGGCCGTTGATGAAAAAGAAATGCGTCAGGCCGTGGCGGGCCAGCGATTCGATCCAGTCGTTGACAAGATGGATCAGCGTCGAGGGCCGCACCGTCATCGATCCCTTGAACGCCATGTGATGCTGGGCCATGCCGACCGGGATGCCGGGGCCGACCAGTTCGTCCAGGGCTTCGCCGGTACGCGCGGCGATGAGTTCGGAACAGATGATGTCGGTACCGATTAGCCCGTTGGGGCCGTGCTGCTCGGTCGAGCCGATCGGAATGAGAATGCCGGACGACCGCGCCATGCGCTCTTCGGCTTCCCGCCAGGTGCAATGATGCAACAGCATGGGTTGGTTTTCCTTGGTTGTTCGCGGCCCGCGGCCGTCCTGAGGCGAGCCCACGATAGCCGTGCCGGCACGGGGTTCCAAGGGCCGCGGCGTGGCGGCGGCGCCGGTGCGGCAGCGGGACGCTTGCCCGCGCCGAAACCTTGATTCCATAATGGACCTTGAAACCGCGCCCGCAGAGGTGCGGCCCTTGGAGGATTGCCGATGTCTGGCGACAAGATTCACCCAGTGCCCGCGGCGTGGGCCCGGAATGCCTGGTGCGACAAGGCGGGCTATGAGGCCATGTACCGGCGCTCGATCGACGACCCGGGCGGGTTCTGGGGCGAGCAGGCGGAACGACTCGACTGGATCCGCAGGTGGGATTCGGTCAAGAACACGTCGTTCGAGGGCGAGGTGTCGATCAAGTGGTACGAGGGCGGCCGGCTCAACGTCGCCGCCAACTGCCTCGACCGGCACCTCGAGACGCGCGGCGACCAGACGGCAATTCTGTGGGAGGGAGACGACCCCGCCGATTCGAAGGCGATCACCTACCGCGAGGCCTACGAGGAAACTTGCCGCTTCGCCAACGTGCTCAAAAAACACGGCGTAAAGAAAGGCGACCGGGTCACGATCTACATGCCGATGATTCCGGAAGCGGCGTTTGCAATGCTGGCGTGTGCGCGCATCGGTGCAATCCACTCGGTGGTGTTCGGTGGCTTCTCGCCGGATTCGCTGTCGGGGCGGATTCTCGATTGCGAATCGACCTGCGTCATCACCGCCGACGAAGGCGTGCGCGGCGGCCGCACGGTGCCGCTGAAAGCCAATACCGATGCGGCATTGGAAAAATGCCCCGACGTTGCGACCGTCATCGTGGTCGAACGCACCGGCGCCGATGTCAATTATGTCGAAGGCCGTGACATCAAGTATTCCGAGGCGCGCAATTCAGTCGCGGCCGAATGTGAACCCGAGGCGATGGACGCCGAAGACCCCTTGTTCATCCTCTATACCTCGGGATCGACCGGACAGCCGAAGGGCGTGCTGCATACCACCGGCGGGTATCTGGTGTATGCGGCGCTGACCCACCAGTACGTGTTCGATTATCACGACGGCGACGTCTACTGGTGCACGGCAGACGTCGGCTGGGTGACCGGGCACAGCTACATCATCTACGGGCCGCTCGCCAACGGCGCCACGACGCTGATGTTCGAGGGCGTGCCGAACTATCCGGATTCATCGCGATTCTGGCAGGTATGCGACAAGCACCAGGTCAATATCTTTTACACCGCGCCGACGGCGATTCGCGCCCTGATGCGCGAGGGCGACGCGCCGGTAAAGAAAACCAAACGCGATTCGTTGCGCCTGCTCGGCACCGTCGGCGAGCCGATCAACCCGGAAGCCTGGGAGTGGTATTACAACGTCGTGGGCGACGGGCGCTGCCCGATCGTCGATACCTGGTGGCAGACCGAGACCGGCGGCATTTTGATTACGCCGCTGCCGGGCGCGACCGAACTCAAGCCCGGGTCGGCCACCAAGCCGTTCTTCGGCATCGTCCCTGCCATCGTCGATCACGAGGGCAACGCGCGCGAGGGCGAGGCGGTCGGGAACCTGTGCATTCTCGATTCATGGCCCGGCATGATGCGTACCGTCTACGGCGACCACCAGCGCTTCAAGGAAACCTATTTCGTTCAGTACCCGGGCAAGTTCTTCACCGGCGACGGCTGCCGCCGGGACGCCGACGGCGACTACTGGATCACCGGGCGCGTCGACGACGTGATCAACGTGTCGGGCCACCGCATGGGCACGGCGGAAGTCGAGTCCGCCCTGGTGTCCCATCCCAAGGTGGCCGAAGCCGCCGTCGTCGGCTACCCGCACGACATCAAGGGCCAGGGCATCTACGCCTATGTGACGTTGACCGCGGGCGACGAACCAACGGAGGAACTTCGCACCGAACTCGGGCAATGGGTGCGCAAGGAAATCGGCCCCATCGCCCAGCCCGACAGGCTGCAATGGGCGCCGGGACTGCCGAAAACGCGCTCGGGCAAGATTATGCGGCGGATCCTGCGCAAGATCGCCGCCAACGAACATGAGAACCTCGGCGATACCTCGACGCTCGCCGACCCGACGGTGGTGGACGACCTGGTCGAGAACCGCATGAATAGGTAGGGGGCCGCGAGGCTGTTCCCTATTCTTGCGGGCAACCGGCCTGTTCCATTGCTGCCGCCACCCGCGCGGCGGTTTGGAGCCCCGAAGGGCAGCCCGCGTCCGCCATTACTTTGGCGATCTGTGCGGCGCGATCCCTGTCGCCGCGTCTCCTCGAAAACCGCCCTGGCCACCGGCGTCGCCGCTGCCCGCATCCCCCTATGCGGCGCCGGTGCATGATCTTGTGAATAAGCCAGTCGGGCCGAAACCAGCAGGTCCGGCGGCTTTCGGGCTTTATAGGCAGTATTTCTGTGCCCGGTATTGGATTGATCCGTATAGATTCAGGAAATGCCCCGGACGGACACAGGAATCCGTACGCATTGGTGATGTTTCCCAAGGGATCGGCCTAATAGTCGCCGTTTTCGGGGCCTCGGCTCGTGCCAGTTCCCGGTATTCCCAATCCCGAATGTCCGAACCGGCCGGAATCGCCGCTTCTGCCGTCCGGAGTTTCCGGCGCTGTTGGCACCCGGGGCCTAGGTTCACCGCCCGGCCAGTTCCTCGCACCAGGGCGCGCGGGTGCCGCCGTCGTAGGGGCGCCCCAGCCCCGCGGCGAGCAGGATGGCGCCCAGGTCCTCACCGTCCTCGAGCACGATACGTGCGAGTACACGGCCCGCGTATTTGCCGTAGCGAACCTCCATGAGACGCACCGGATCGGCGCCGATACGGGCACGCACCAGTTCGCGGGCGGCCTCTGCGGCCGTTCGCTCGGCGGCGCAGCGGCCGCGCAGTTCCGGCGTATCGATGCCGTCGAGGCGCACACGGATCGCCACGGTCTGGCCGAGCCAGACATGGGCGCGGACGTCGAGCGTATCGCCGTCGATCACCGACACCACATCGGCCGGCACCGGGCCGGGCAGCAACTCGCTGGCAACGGCTCCCGCCGCGAGCCCAAGTCCGGCCGCCCAGATCAGACACCAAACGCCCACGAGCCGCACACCGATCCTCCGTCTCCGCGAATTACTTATTAGAGGTTGTATATGAATTTTGTATTGCAAGTCAGATTATAGTTAACTGAAGAATTAAATCCTATTACTGCGGCTTATGTATGGCAGCCGCGGCCAGTAATATCAAGGATATTTATTCCTTCCATTCGGTGGGCGCGGATTTCAAATGCGCCGGGCGGCTGGACGGGTCCGGCGAGGCCGCTGGCGCCGGGGCCAAAGCCGGTGGTTCAAGCCGCTGCCCGAAGCCGGCGCCCAATGTCGATGACCTGGGTCGGGCTCCGTGCGGATAGCGCCGGCGCCGGGCGCGGGCCCGGACAAGGCGATTGCGATGGGTGGCGGGGCCGATATAGTACGGAAAAGGGCGGGAACGAACCCGCAGCCGCGCGCGGCCCAGGCGATCGAGGGGAGAGGATGAGTTACGCCCGAACGGCAACGCTCCTGGCCGCGCTGACGGCCCTGTTTGTGGGCGGCGGCTATGCGCTCGAAGGCGAGGCCGGTTTGATCGCCGGGCTGATCGTTGCATTGCTGCTGAACACGCTGGCCTACCGCGAGGCCGGACGATTGATATTTGGCCGCTTCAGTACGCGCGAAGTGACCTTCGCCCACCACGGCGAATTGTTGCGCCAGTTGCGTCACCTCGCCGCGCGCGGGCGATTACCGACGCCGCGCGCCTTCATTCTGGATAGAGACCAGCCGAATGCCTTTGCCACCGGCGAACGGCCCGACACCGCCTCGATCGCCGTCACCGAAGGGCTGTTGCGCAACCTGAACCAGAACCAGGTGGCGGGCGTGCTGGCGCACGAGCTCGGCCATGTCGGCAACCGCGACAATCTGGTACTGACGCTGACGGCAACGCTGGGCGGCAGTTTGCTGGTGTGTATCGGCCTGCTGGCGGTCGCGCCGATGGCCTGGATCGGCCTTGTTTCCGCTGAAGCGACGCTCATCGTGACGGCGCTCGCGGCGGTCCTGGCGAGCCTGGTTCAAATGGCGGTCAGCCGCAGCCGCGAATTCGCCGCCGACCGCACCGGAGCGCAAATTTGCGGGCGGCCGGAATGGATCGCCTCGGCATTGCAGGAGGTCGGCCGGCTGCAGGCGCCGTTGTTTTCCGGCGGCAGCCGCCGCCTGCGCGGCGCGGCACTGCGGTTCATGATGGCCTCGTTCGCGGGACACTCGCTGGGCGAATGGTTCTCGACCCATCCGTCGTCGTCTGACCGCATCGACCGGCTGCGCCGCATCGCCGCCGGTTCGGCCCGGCATTGACCCGGGCGACCCGCGCCGGGAGCGAAGAGCGATCCGATATCGTTACGCGCCGGGCGGCGGTGGCCCTCGTGACGGCCGTTCTCGACCGCCGTATCACCCTTAGCACCGCCTTTGCCGCCGGAACCTCCGGCAACGGCCCCGCCGCCGCACTCGAAAGCCTTGCAGCGCGCGATCGCGCCTTTGCACGGTTGATCGCCACCACGGTGCTGCGCCGCCTCGGCGAGATCGACCGGGTCTTGTCGGCGTGTCTTGAAAAACCGCTGCCGAATCGCGACTGGTTCGCCCGCGGCGTCCTGCGCGCCGGCGTGGCGCAATTGCTGTTCATCGGCACGCCCGCCCATGCCGCCGTCGATGCCAGCGTCAGCCTGCTAAAGCGCGACCGTCCGGGGCTCTCGGGTCTGGTCAACGCGGTCCTGCGCCGCATCGACCGCGAGCGCGGGCGCTGGAACGATCCGGCCCCGCCCGGACTCGACACCCCCGACTGGCTGTGGCGGCGCTGGGTAAGAAATTATGGCGCCGACACGGCAGCGCGAATCGAGGCCGCACACCTTGCCGATCCACCCATCGACGTCTCCCTAAAGGATTGCTCGGAAGACTCGGCAACGCGATGGGCGCGGGAACTGGAGGCCGAGCCGCTGCCGACCGGGGGTCTGAGGCGTAGCGCCGGCGGCGCCATCGATACCTGGCCCGGCTACAGCGACGGCGCCTGGTGGGTGCAGGACGCGGCCGCCTCACTGCCGGCCCAGATCCTGATGTCGGCGATGGCGTCCGGCGAAACGGAAACCGCCGGTCCGGTCCTCGACCTGTGCGCCGCGCCCGGTGGCAAGACCGCACAGCTCGCCGCCGCCGGACTGCCGGTCACCGCGGTCGACCTCGACCCGGCCCGCATCGCCCGCCTTGAGCATAACCTTGCGCGCCTCGGCCTCAAGGCCGACCTGGTCGAGGCCGATGCGGCAACCGTGGCCGCGCCCGCACGTGCGGTCCTGCTGGATGCCCCGTGCACCGCCACCGGCACCATCCGCCGCCACCCCGACGTTCAGCATTTGCGCCATGATGCGGACCTTGCGCTGCTTGTCCGCGTCCAGACCGATCTGCTGCGTCATGCCGCATCGCTGGTCTCGCCCGGCGGCGTTCTTGTCTATGCCGTCTGTTCGCTCGAACCCGAGGAAGGCGAACAGGCCATCGACCGATTTCTTTCCGGTCAAACCAGCGAAGCGGTGTTTGCGCGCCTGCCGGTGCGGGCTGTTGAGATCGGCGGATTCGATTCGGCGCTGACGGCGGCCGGTGACGTCCGCACCTTGCCCTGCCACCTTGCCGGCCGGGGCGGCATGGACGGGTTTTATATCGCCCGCCTCAAGCGAACGGACTAGCGCGCGGCACACAATAACGCGCGCAAAACGGTCCGGCGCGCGTGTCACGATCTGGGTCGCATTGCGTCAGGGAGTCCTGGGCCTTGCGCGCCTTGCCCCCGACTCGCGAAGTTGCTACAGAAGTCGCCATGCAGCAGCCCGTGCGGATCGCCCCTTCGATCCTTGCCGCCGATTTTTCCCGCCTCGGGGATGAGATCAACGCTGTCGAAGCCGCTGGTGCGGATTACATCCATATCGACGTGATGGACGGACACTTCGTGCCCAACATCACCGTCGGGCCCGCGGTCGTTGCGGCGTTGCGACCTCTGACTTCGCTCCCCTTCGATGTGCATCTGATGATTTCGCCGGTCGATGCGTTCGTGTCGCAGTTCGCCGAGGCCGGCGCCGACATCATCACCGTGCACCCGGAGGCCGGACCGCACGTTCACCGCACCGTGCAGATGATCAAACAGCTCGGCAAGAAGGCCGGGGTATCGCTGAACCCGGGGACGCCGGCGGATGCGGTCGATCATCTTCTTGAAGATGTCGACCTGGTATTGGTCATGACCGTCAACCCGGGATTCGGCGGGCAGTCCTTTCTTGCGGCGCAACTCGGCAAGATCGAGGTGCTGCGCGAGAAGATCGACGCCACCGGCCGTGTCATCGACCTCGAAGTGGACGGCGGCATTACCGCCGAGACGGCCCCTTCGGTCGTCGCCGCCGGCGCCGACGTTCTGGTAGCGGGAACGGCCACGTTCCGGGGCGGCGCGGAGGACTACGGCCGCAACATTTCGGACCTCAGGGGAGCATGACCACGTCGCTTCTCGATCTGCCGGCGAAACGCCGCCGCTCGCGTAAACCGCTCGCGCCAATCCGCCCGGCCCAACGGCGGGCCTTTGGCGAATTCGTCTATTCACTCGGACTTTGGGAGACCTGGCTGCGGCAGGGCCGCGCCCGCCCGGTCGTTCACATTCCCGAGGACGCGATCACCGGCAGCGGGTCGGGCGCCGACGACATGTTTCAGGGGCGCTTTGCGATCTTGGGCCATGTCCTGCACAGCCTCAACCGGCCGCCGTGGGATGCCGCCGCACCCAACCCGGTTCTTCTGGCCGAACTGCATGCCTTCGAGTGGCTACGCGATTTCCGCGCCGCGGGGGGCCCGGCCGCGCGCAAGCACGGCTGCGACCTGGTCCGGGCCTGGGCGCTGCGCTTTGGGCGCTGGCAGGCGCTGGCGTGGCGGCCGGACGTGCTGGGGCGGCGCCTCGGCGCATGGACGGCGGCGGCCGACTTTCTGCTGGCGGACGTGGACCCGGTTTTTGCGCGCGATTTCCACAGCCTGATCATGCGCCAGACCCGCCACCTCAAAGCCGCCCTGCGGGGAACGCCGGAGGGCGCGGCCCGGATCGAGGCCGCGGCGGGGCTTGCAGTTGCCGCCACGGGCGTCGGCGCCGCGCGCTGGCGGCACCGCGGATTCAAAGTTCTTGAGGACGAGTGCGAAGCCCACATCCTGCCCGACGGGGGACCCCGCAGCCGCAACCCGCAGGACGCCGTCCGCATTCTGACCGCACTGGTCCAGGTCCGGGCGGCGCAAGCCGGTGCCCAACTCGAACTGCCGCATTGGGTGCAGCAGGCAATCGACCGCACCGGACCCTTTGTGCGCGGATTGCGCCATGGCGACGGCGCGCTTGGGGTTTTCAACGGCGGCTACGAGGGCGAGGGCGAGGCGATCGAGGCACTGCTGCAGGCGACCGACGGATCGCGTGCACCGCAGATGAGCGCACCCGAGTCGGGCTTTGAGCGGCTCGCCGCCGAGCGCACGCTGATCATTGCCGATACCGGAATCGGACCCGGCGCCGAGGGCCACCGCGGCCCGCTCGCCTTCGAGATGAGCGTCGGCAAGGATCGTCTGGTGGTCAACTGCGGTACCTTCGCCGGCACGGACGCGGACTGGTATGCAGCCTGCCGCGCCACCGCCGCCCACTCGACTGCCGTCATCGGCGAGACCAATGCCGCACCGGCGGGCGAGGACACGGCACCGGTTATCTTACGCGGCCGCGAGGACGGCGCCGGCTGGGTCGAGCTTCCCGGCACGGCCTATCGCGCCCGGTTCGGGCTCGAGCACCGGCGCCGGCTTTCCCTGGCCGACGACGGTCAGGAGGTGCGCGGCGAGGACCGGCTGACGCTGCCGCCGATCACGGCCACCAAGACCGACGCGGCCGCAACCACATTTACGGTGCGGTTTCACCTGCACCCGCAGATACAGGCCTCGTTGATGGGAACCGCCGAGGAAGTGCTGTTGCGCCTGCCCAATGGTGCTGGCTGGACCTTCGAGGCGCCGGGGCGCCACCTCCGGTTGGAGGAAAGCATCTACCTCGGCCGCCCCGGCGAGATGCGGCGCACGAGGCAGATTGTCCTCGACGTGCCGTTGGGATCGAGCGGCGGCGCGGCGTCGTGGCGGTTTGCCCGGCTGCAGGGGGCGGCTAAAGGGTCCAGCGTTTAAGACCGGCGGGCAGATCGAGCCCGCGCCAAATCCCCTTGATGTCGGCGACAATGCCGGAAGGTTCGATCAGGGCCGCGATCCGGGCGGCGTCGAAGGCGCGGTACTCGGCGTGGGCGACGGCGGCGACGACACCCCGGTAGCCCGATGCGCCTTCAAGTGTGGCCAGCAATTCGACCCTGTAGGCGTCGTGCGCTTCCACCGGGTCGGCGTGCGGGTCATGGACATCGACGACATAGCCTTTTGATTCGAGACCGCGAATGACATCGACGACCTTCGAGTTGCGCAAATCCGGGATGTCTTCCTTGAAGGTGAGGCCCAGAACCAGCACCCGCCCCGGCGGCGCCATCAAGGTGGCGAGTTCCGCCGCCACAAATTCGCCCATCGAATCGTTGATCCGGCGCCCGGCAAGCAGAACTTCCGGGGTATGGCCGACCTCAATCGCCTTGTGCGCCAGGTAATAAGGATCGACGCCGATGCAATGGCCGCCCACCAACCCCGGCTGGAAATCGAGGAAGTTCCATTTGGTGGCGGCGGCCGCAAGCACGTCGCTCGTGGAGAGCCCGATCCGGCGGCAGATCATCGCCACCTCGTTGACGAAGGCAATGTTGATATCGCGCTGGGCGTTCTCGATCACCTTGGCGGCCTCGGCGGTCTTGATACTGGAGGCGCGATATATGTTGCCGTTGGTGACGGTGCCGTAAATCTCGGCAAGCCGGTCCAGTGTTTCGGGCGTCTGGCCCGCGACCACCTTTGTGATGTGCTCGATGCCGTGTTCGGAATCGCCGGGGTTGATCCGTTCGGGCGAGTAGCCGACGAAAAAGTCGACCCCGTTTTTGAGGCCCGATCCCCGTTGCAGCGCCGGGGCGCACATGTCCTCGGTGACGCCGGGATAGACGGTACTTTCGTAGGCGACGATTCCGCCCTTGCGAAGATGCCGGCCGACCGTTGCACTAGCCAGAAGGACCGACGCAAGATCGGGACGGTTTTCGGAATCGACCGGCGTCGGCACGGTGACGATGAAGACGTTGGCGGCATCGAGCCCGGATTCGTCATCCGTTACCGAAAGCGCTGAATCCCGTAACGCGGCATCGGAAACCTCGCCCGTACGGTCGTGCCCCGAGGCCAATTCCTCGATGCGCTGAACGTTGCTGTCGAATCCGGTGACCGGATAATGCCGTGCCAGCGCCACCGCGAGCGGCAACCCGACGTACCCGAGTCCGATAACGGCGATGATGGGGGTTTGAGACAAAGGGGTTCGCCCCGTGCTGGCGCTTTGCAATCAAGTGGGAAGGCGTACGGGTACTTGCCGCGCCGGGTGTTGTCAATCGATGCGCCGCGATCCGCCGGCCCGACAAAACCCTTGACCGCGACCGAATCCCCGTGTTTCCTTCGCGCTAGCGGCGGGTGGTCTCTGCACCCGGCCTGCGGCAGCGTGGCCGCATCCACACCGATCCTTCACATATGAACAAGCCCTCGAATATTCCGGGCCGGGGCAGGGCGCGCAGACAGGCGCGCGCGGCATGACTGGCATACCGGTGCAGGTCGCCGTCTGTGGCTGCGGCTACTGGGGCAAGAACCTGGTGCGGAACTTCGCCGCGCTAGGGGCGCTGGCCGCGATATCCGACCCCGAACCGGAACCGGCGGCGACTCTGGCACGCGATTTTTCAGTTCCGGTGCGGCCGTGGGCGGACGTTCTGGCCGACACCGGCATTCCTGCGGTCGCGATTGCCGCCCCGGCGGCGTTGCACGCGCAACTGGTCGATGAGGCGCTGGAGGCGGGCAAGCACGTTTTTGTCGAAAAACCGCTGGCACTGGGCGTTCAGGACGCCGAGGCGGTGGTGGCAAAGGCGGAGGACCGCGGCCGCACCCTGATGGTCGGCCACCTGATGCGCTATCACCCTGCCTTTCGCCGGCTGCACGATTTGATCCGGGCGGGCGAACTCGGCACCCTTCATCATATCTTTTCAACGCGGCTCAATCTTGGGAAGGTGCGGCGGGAAGAAAACATCCTGTGGAGTTTCGCGCCGCACGACATTTCGATGATTCTGGCGCTGATGGACGATGAGCCGATTGAGGTTTCGGCGAAGGGCGCCACCTATCTACAGGACGGCGTTCCCGACGTCACGACCACCCATCTCACCTTTGACAGCGGCAGGACGGCCCACATTCTGGTTTCATGGCTGCACCCGTTCAAAGAACAAAAGCTGATCGTCATCGGCGACTCCGGGATGGCGGTGCTGGACGACGGCGAGCCCTGGGCGCGCAAACTGCTCCATTACCCCCACACGATCGAATGGCGCGCCGGACGGCCGTTGCCGAACCGCGCCGAAGCGAAGCCGGTCGAAGTCGCCGAAGACGAACCGCTCAAGATCGAGTGCCGACATTTTCTGGATTGCGTTGGCGGCGGAACGCGGCCACTGACGGACGGCACCGAGGGCGTTCGGGTCTTGCGCGTTTTGCACGCAGCCGAGGAATCGATGGTGAATGAAATGCCGGTTTCACCCGAGAGCGACGGTATGGCGCGGCCGGATTTTGGCGACGGCGTCATGGTTCACGGATCGGCCTTCATCGATCCACCCGTAGAGATCGGCAAGGGCACAAGGATCTGGCACTTCAGCCATGTCTTGAAAGACACGCACATCGGATCGAACTGCACCATCGGCCAGAACGTCATGATCGGCCCAAGCGTGCGGATCGGAAACGATTGCCGCATTCAGAACAATGTCAGCGTCTACCAGGGGGTCACCCTGGAGGATGGAGTATTTTGCGGCCCCAGCATGGTGTTCACCAACGTCGTCAATCCCCGCGCCGAGGTCAGCCGCAAGGATGAATTCAAACCGACGCTGGTCAAACGCGGAGCGACCATCGGGGCGAACGCGACAATTTTGTGCGGCGTCACATTGGGTGAGTACTGTTTTGTCGGTGCGGGCGCCGTCATCACCAAAGACGTGGCACCCCACGCCCTGATGGCGGGCGTCCCCGCCGCGCCTATCGGCTGGATGTCCCACGACGGCGAACGGCTCGACGAATCGCTGGTCTGCACGCGCAGCGGCCGGCGCTACGAAGAGACCGCCCATGGCCTTACTGAAGTTGTCTGACTGGTCTTGACCACTCCGATTCCTTTCATTGACCTTGCCGCGCAGCGGGTGCGCCTCGGCACGAAGATCGATGATGCAATCGCGGGCGTCCTCGCCCACGGCCGGTTCATTCACGGCCCCGAGGTCGCCCGGCTGGAAGAAGCGCTGGCCGCGTTCGCGGGCGCCGATCACGCCGTCGCCTGCGCCAGTGGAACCGACGCCCTGGTGCTGCCCTTGATGGCCTGGGGCATCGGGCCGGGCGATGCGGTTTTCGTCCCCGCTTTCACCTTCAGCGCCAGCGCCGAAGCCGTCGCCTTGCTGGGCGCAACGCCTGTATTCGTTGACGTCCGGCCGGACACGTTCAATATGGAGGCGGAGAGCCTCACGGCTGCGATCGCCGGACTCGGGCCAAGCCTGACCGCACGGGCCGTAATGCCGGTCGACCTGTTCGGACAACCGGCCGACTACACCGTGCTTGCCGCCATCGCAGCCAAGCATGGCCTCAAAGTACTGGCCGATTCGGCCCAGAGTTTCGGCGCACGCCATGCCGGCGTCCGCACCGGCGCGCTGGGCGATGCGGCCGGAACCAGTTTCTTTCCAGCCAAGCCGTTGGGGTGTTATGGCGACGGCGGTGCGGTTTTCACCGACGACGGGGAAATGGCGGCAACGCTCAGGAGCCTGCGCGTCCACGGTCAGGACCGCGACAAGTACGATGCCGTCCGGATCGGCCTCAACAGCCGGCTCGATACCGTGCAGGCAGCGATCCTGCTGGAAAAACTGGCAATTCTGGAGAACGAAATCGAGGCGCGGAACCGGGTTGCGGCACGCTATGCCGAGGGACTTGCCGGGACCGTTGGCGTCCCCGCGGCTGCCTCCGGCAACACCAGCGTTTGGGCGCAATACACGATCCGGACGGAGGTGCGCGATGCCCTTGCCGCCGACCTGAAGGCGCAGGCCATTCCGAGCGCGGTTTATTACCGGGCGCCGCTTCACCGGCAATCGGCCTATCGCGGCTTTCCGCGCGCGCCGGGCGGACTGGAGGTGTCCGAGCGCCTATCGCACGAAGTCCTGAGTCTGCCCATGCACCCCTATTTGACGCCCGAGGTGCAGGATCGAATTATTGCCGCCGTGCGCAACCACACGGACGCCTGACGGGAGAGCCGAACCGCATGGATATTCGGGGAAAGAAAGTCGTCGTCGTCGGCGGCGCCGGTCTGATCGGATCGCATACCGTCGATGCGCTTACGCGCGAGGACGTGGGCGAGATCGTCATTTACGACAACTTCGTCCGCGGCACACCCGAGAACCTCGAAGCGGCGCTGCGGGATTCGCGCGTCCGTGTTTACGACGTTGGCGGCGATATTTCGCAAACCGATATTCTCGATGCCGCCCTCAAGGGCGCCGACGGCGTGTTTCATTTCGCCGCGTTGTGGCTGTTGCAGTGTCACGAGTTTCCGCGCGCCGCTTTCGACGTAAATATTCGCGGTACCTTCAACGTGCTGGAAGCGTGCGTCGCGAACAATGTCTCGCGGCTGGTGTATTCCTCGTCCGCTTCCGTTTACGGCGATGCGCTCGAAGAGCCGATGACCGAAGATCATCCCTTCAACAACAAGACGTTCTATGGCGCGACCAAGATCGCGGGCGAGGCGATGGCAACCGCCTACGCGCATCGCTACGACCTGCCGGTGGCGGGCCTGCGGTACATGAACGTCTACGGGTCGCGGCAGGATTACCACGGCGCCTACATCGCGGTGATCATGAAGATCCTCGACCGGCTTGATGCCGGCGAACCGCCGGTGGTCTACGGCGACGGCAGTCAGGCCTACGACTTCGTACATGTCACCGATTGCGCCGCGGCCAACTTGTGCGCGATGGGCGCCGACACCAGCGCGCGCTATTACAATATCGGCACCGGCAAGCGCACCACCATCAAGGAACTGGCGGAACTGGTGCTGCGGTTGACCGGATCGAACCAGAAAATCCGCTACGAGCCTCAGGGCCAGACTTTCGTCAAGAACCGGATCGGATCGACCGCGCTGGCAAAGGCCGATCTCGGGTTCGAAGCCACGGTCGGCCTCGAAGCCGGTCTGCGCGAACTGATCGCCTGGCGCGGCGCCCACAAGGCCGAAGTTGCGCAACGCCGCGCCCGCGTCGATACGGACACCTGACGGGCGGCGCCTTCTGACCAAAACCCGCATCGATATTGCACACCCCAGTCTGGGGGACGAAGAGTGGCAGGCCCTGCGCGAGCCCATCGAATCGGGCTGGCTGACCCAGGGGCCGAAGGTGCAGGCCTTCGAGGCCGCGTTTGCCGAGCGCCACCAGGTCGGGCACGCGCTGGCGACGACCAGTTGCACCACCGCGTTGCATCTGGCGCTGGCCGCGCTGGGCACCGGTCCGGGCGACGAGGTGATCGTGCCGTCGTTCACATGGGTCGCGACCGCCAATGTGGTGATCTACTGCGGCGCAACGCCGGTTCTGGTGGACGTTGAGCCGGAGACGTTCAACATCGATCCGGCCGCAGTGGCCGCCGCCGTCACCGAACGCACCCGCGCCGTCATTCCGGTTCACTTGTTCGGCCTGTGCGCAAACATGGATGCTTTGCGCGCCGCATTGCCGGAAACCGTGAAGATCGTCGAAGACGCGGCCTGTGCCGCCGGCGCGAGCCATGACGGTACACCCGCGGGCGGTCTCGGCGATGCGGCGGCGTTCAGTTTTCACCCGCGCAAATCGATCACCACCGGCGAGGGCGGGATGCTGACCACTAACGACGCCGAGCTCTCGGAACGCGCGGCGGCAATGCGCAATCACGGCGCCGCCATACCGGAGGAAGTCCGCGTCCACGGCCCGAAACCCTATCTCCTGCCGGACTTTGACGTTCTCGGGTTCAACTACCGCATGACCGACCTCCAGGGTGCGGTCGGTCTGGTGCAGCTTTCAAAACTCGATGCCTTCATCATTGAGCGCGCGCGCTGGGCTGCTTGGTACCGCGACCGCCTCGGCGGATTGAGTTGGCTGCACCTGCCCGAGGAGCCCGCCGGCGGCCGCCACGCCTGGCAGACGTTCGTCGCCCGCATCGATCCCCAATCCGCGCCGATGCCGCGCAACGAGATCATGGAACGCCTCGAGGCCGAAGGCATTTCGACCCGGCCCGGCACCCACGCGGTCCATCGGCTGGGCTATTACCGGGACCGGTTCGGATTCGACGACGAGTCGTTTCCGGTCAGCCGCGCGCTCGCCGACACAACGCTCGCGCTGCCGCTCCACAACCGGATGACGGAGGCCGATTTCGTCCGGGTTGCCGATGCCCTCCTCAACCTCTGATCCGGGCCCGGCCGGGCCGCAGCCCGCCTGGCTCTACGACCTTATCGGCGTACCGGCGCAGGCCGAGGGCGGCCGCTTTGCCGCGGGCGGCACCGACTTCGAAGTCATCGACGGAATTCCGCGCCAAGCCGGGACCCATTCCGGCACCCAGCAGCAGACCGCCGACAGCTTCGGGTTCAAGTGGGCGCAGGAAGACATTTACGACCAGCCCGAGTTTCTCGCCCCGGTGCGCGACTGGCTGGTGGAACGCTACGGCAATGTAGCCGCGCAGCCCTGGTGGGACGGGGACCGGGCGCCGGTCCTGCTCGATGCGGGATGCGGCGCCGGCCTGTCGGCGCTTGAACTGTTCGGGGATGTCCTGAACCGGTGCAATTACCTCGGCGCCGATGTCTCAGGCGCTGTCGATGTCGCGCGCCGGCGGTTTGCCACTCACGGTCACGCGGGGGCCTTCATCCAGTGCGACCTCAATGCCCTGCCGCTGCCGCCCGCATCGGTCGATATGATTTTCTCCGAAGGTGTGCTCCATCACACCGACCGGCCGCACGACACGTTCGACACCCTCGCTCGGCGCCTGAAACCCGGCGGGCGGTTCCTGTTCTACATCTACCGGAAGAAGGGTCCGATTCGCGAATTCACCGACGACCATGTCCGCGCCCGATTGCAATCGCTTTCGCCGCAGGAGGCTTGGGATGCGCTCGAGCCGTTGACGCAGCTTGGCAAGGTTCTCGGCGATCTCGACATCGAGATCGACGTGCCCGAAGACATCGCGCTGCTGGAAATCCCCAAGGGCAAGATCGACCTGCAACGGTTGTTCTACTGGCACGTCGCCAAGGCGTTCTACCGGCCCGACTGGTCGCTCGAACAGATGAACAAGATCAATTACGACTGGTACGCACCGGCCAACGCCTCGCGCCATACGCTGGAAGAGCTGCGCGGCTGGTGCGCCGACGCAGATCTCGCCATCGAGCGCGAGGTCGCCGAAGACGCAGGAATCACAATCATCGCCCGTAAGGCCTAACCGGCGCATGTGCGGTATAGTGGGAGTCCTGAATCTCGACGGCGCGCCCGCGGCCGAGGAGACGGTGCGCGCCATGGCGGCACGGATCCGCCACCGCGGTCCCGACGGCGAGGGCGCATTTGTCGATGGCCCGCTGGGCCTCGGCCACCGGCGGCTTGCTATCCTCGACCTGACCACGGCGTCCCACCAGCCCATGCATTCGGCCGACGGGCGCTTCGTGATCGCCTACAACGGCGAGGTCTACAATTTTTCCGACCTGCGGCACGATCTCGAAGCGCGCGGTCACAGGTTCCGTTCGCGCGGCGATACCGAGGTGGTTCTGAACGCGCTGGCTGAATGGGGCACGGACGCGCTTCCCCGGTTCGACGGCATGTTCGCGTTTGCGCTCTGGGACCGGGAGACACGAACGCTGACGCTGGCGCGCGACCGCTACGGCATCAAGCCACTTTATACGGCGCTGTGCGGGCAGAGCGTGCTGTTTGCCTCAGAGATCAAGGCATTCTACGCCCATCCCGCCTTCCGCGCCGCCATAGACACAGAAGGCGTGCGCGAATATTTCACGTTCCAGAATTTCTTCACCCGGCGGACCCTGTTCTCGGGCGTCGAAATCCTGCCCGCAGGCACGACCTTCAGCGTATCGGCAGACGATGACGTCTTGGGGAAACCGCGGCGCTACTGGGACTTCGCGTTTACCGAACCCGGCGCACCTGAATCGGAAGACCGCCTGATCGAGCAGGTCGCGTCCGGGTTCGAGACGGGTGTCCGGCGGCAACTGGTGAGCGACGTGCCGGTCAGTGCCTACCTGTCGGGCGGGGTCGATTCAGGTTCGGTAACGGCGGTGGCGGCGGCCGAGACGCCGGACCTCAAGACTTTTACGGTCGGCTTCGATTTGAGTTCCGCAAGTGGAATGGAGCTTGCCTTCGACGAGCGCGCGAAGGCCGAACAGCTTTCCCATCTGCACAAGACCGAGCACTACGAGATGGTGCTCAAGGCCGGCGACATGGAACGCTGCCTGCCGCGCCTGATGTGGCACCTCGAAGAACCGCGCGTCGGGCAATCCTATCCGAACTTCTATGCCGCGCAACTGGCCGGCAAATTCGGCAAGGTCGTGCTGTCGGGCGCGGGCGGCGACGAACTGTTTGGCGGCTATCCGTGGCGGTACTACCGTGCCGCCGTCAACGACAATTTCGATGACTATGTCGACAAGTACTACGCCTACTGGCAACGCCTGATTCCCGATTTCGCAGTTGACGGCCTGTTCCGGCCGATTGCGTCCAGCACACTCGATACCCGGGAAATCTTCCACGACGTGTTCGCTAGCCCCGCCGCCGGCCTAACAAGACCCGAGGACTACATCAATCATTCCCTCTACTTTGAAGCCAAAACGTTTCTGCATGGCCTTCTGGTGATGGAAGACAAGCTCTCGATGGCGCACGGGCTGGAAACGCGGGTACCGTTTCTCGACAACGCTCTGGTGGATACCGCGATGGCGGTTCCGGTTCGCCAGAAACTCGGCAACCTAAGCGAAGTAATTCGGCTCAACGAGAACGAGGCCGGCGACAAGGTCTCAAAATACTTTCACAGGACCCAGGACGGAAAATTGATTCTCCGCAAGGTCATGCGCCGTTTCGTGCCCGAAGAGGTGAGCGAGCGCGAGAAGCAGGGGTTCTCGGCTCCCGATGCCAGCTGGTTCAAGGGCGAGAGCATCGACTATGTGCGCCGCCGCCTGTACGGGCGCGGCACGCGTCTTTACGATTTTCTCGACCGGCGCGCGGTGCAAGACTTGGTCGACGAACACCTGAACGGCGCCACCAACCGGCGACTGCTGATCTGGTCGCTGCTTTGTTTTGAACAGTGGCTCGAAATTTTCCTGGAAGGAAACGGTCTTGAACCGGTTGCCACCTGATCCAATTACCCTGCCCCGCGGCGCCGAACGAAGCGCAGCCGAAGTTGCGATGCACGCGGCGATCACCGATATGGAACTCGATCTTTCCGAAATTTGCGTGCTGACCGAGGCCGCCTCGGGCGCGTTTGCGGTCACCTGCCTGATCGCCGCACTGGCGGGCGCAGAGCGCGTGTTCGCGGTGGCAAAAGATTCGCATTACGGCACTGCGAATGACGTAATCGCCCATGTCGGCGACTGGGCGCAAAGTCTTGGAGTTATCGACCGGATCGAACTCACGGCCGAACCGGCGCGCCGGTTCGGACCCGAATCGCACCTTGTCACCAACGCAGGCTTCGTGCGCCCGATAACCGGGCCGATGATCCGCTCGCTGCCGCCCGATGCGGCGATCGCACTGATGTTCGAACCGTGGGAATTTCGCCGCGACGATCTCGACCTGACGACCGCGCTTGCGCTAAGCGTTCCGGTCGTCGGCACCAACGAAACCCATCCCCGCGTCGCCACCTTTGCGCAGGTCGGGCGGTTGGCGCGCGTATTGATCGAGGAAACCATAGGGGAAAGTGTTGCCGGTGCGGGCATTGTCGTCATCGGCTCCGATCCGTTTGG
>CAZTAK010000026.1:0-34102 GCA_964611585.1 uncultured Alphaproteobacteria bacterium | reverse complement strand
CAAAGGTCAGAATGCGCCAAATCCTCCCAATCGTCCCGGACCACTTTTCGGGGGGGCAGGTCAGCCATATCAAATCACGGTGGCCACCCTTACTTGATTTCCTTTAGCAATATTTGAACTCCAGATTTGGATAGCGTTCAAGCAGTACGGTCTTGAATGCGCCCACATCCTGACCCTTTAAATTAGTGAACTGGTCAACGTCCACCTTACTTCGTTTGGCATTCTTGATGTCAGTGACGGAGGTTTCGTAGCCATTTTCCGTGAGCCAGTCGGCAAGCTCCTGATAGTTTCCGCCCGGCAAACTCCACAACTTGTTGGCATAGGCTTTCAGGAACATCCGCTTAGCCTGTTTTAGTGCTGATCCTCGCCCGGTGAGTACGCCTTGCTTGCGTAGCGTGGCGGTGTTCCTGAACTCTTGCCAGTGGGTCCAGTCGTCCAGAGTTTTCAGCACGCCATTCTGTTTGATACGCCAGTCGTCGAACTTCTGTCGGACAAACTGGAAGTCTTCAAGGGTTCGGTGGGGCTTTGAACTCAGTGTCAGGTGTTGAGCATTCGTCTCGCCAAAATTACGGCCAACCAGAACCTCTCGGGGTTCACAAAGCTCCCGCTTGAAGTCGTATTCGAGATTGGACCGACGATCGGTTAGGACTTTGGTGATGTCGGTTGAAATATGCCTCGTCGACGTCAGTAGCGCCCACCCATTCGGAGGAGGTATGCCCCTCAAAGCGAACTTCAGCAATGCCCTCACGAAAGTTGCCAAGGACGTCCAGATATCTTGGAAAAAAATCTCTCAATATCTCCTCAAATTCTGGCTTGAGGCTCGCAGTTGCGGAGTCGAACAGTACGTCTGGGGCCTTGAACCTGATTGACAGCGTTTGCTGATCCAACACGGCCTGCCATCGGGGAAGATCGTCGCGAAATTCGATCTCAAGCGCCTCATAAATAGCCACCTCCGATTCGCTCCATGCCACAACGATTTCTTCGATACGTTCCTGGATATGGATCACTGGCCGTATGTAGGTGATCGCAAAAAAAAGGAAAATCACCTTGTTCAGCGTCACGTTGATCAGGATGTTTTCGTTGCGGCCGAAATCGTCAAGCAGAATGAAACCGCCGTCGCATATGCGGTCCCACAGCACTTCAAGCGCCGTGACCTCCGCTGACGCCGCATTCATATCGAGATGCAAGAAAGCGATCTGTTCCGGCGCCCGAACCATCAATATATTTGGCACGACGCCCCTGAGGACGTGAACGTTCGGATAGGGCGCAAACCGGGCATGGACATCCTCGTACCAGTTCTCGACGTTGTCGTAGGCATCGCCGATACTTTCCCGTTCGGAGCCCTCCGAAAAATCATCGCTGAGCCCCTCGAAGGTGTCGTAGAGATACATTTGTTTCTCCACGGTTTCGAAATCGAGGTATTCCAGCATCGTCGCGGAATAAAAACCCTTGAACACGCCGCATTCGACGAAATCCCCCGGCAGCGAAAGGGCCGAGCGCGCCGCCCAGCAATAGGTGTGGAGGCGCCAAATCTTGCTGAGGTCGTCCTCGTCGGACGCTTCTTCCTCGATCGCACGGGAGAATTTTTTGTCGGTCAGAAACGAAAGATTACGCGCCAGCGCGACCAGGTTGTCGGCTGCGAATACGGTCCTGCCCGCCGCCTCGTATATGTCGTGCACCGCCGTGAGGTGTTCGGCGATTTCGCCAAGGCGCGACTTGGGGGGACCGTAAAAGGACATGACGTAACCTTTCGAATATTCGATAGGGCACCTGGGTACCCCGCCCGTTTGAGTGAACTCCGGGCTGCCGCGCCTTTCCGTTCACTCCAGAGGCAGCACCCGAACCTCATGGCCCGAAGGCAACGCTGCTTGGGGTTGCGTGACCCACGCATGCACATCGCGCCACACGGTTTCAGCCTGAAGATCGCGAAGCAGCATGTGGTAGCCGTCGGGATAATACGCGAGGAGCGGCGCCGGATCGAGCCTGTCGAGGAATACCGCGGTCGGCCGCCGCGGGATGACTTCATCCTGGGCCCCAACCAGCACCAGCAGCGGAACCCGGAACCCGGCGTCTGCATCCTGCGCCGCATCCATCAGCGCCACCATGCCGTGAACGGTATCGATACGCGTTTCCTTGATCACCAGCGGATCGCGGCCGAGCGCACGCAGCATCTCGATATTGTCGGAGGGCTTGATGCCGAGCCCGCGCCCGGAAAGTTTCAGCCATGGAAACGTATGCGCCCCGAACCACAGCGAAACGCGGTAGAAGGGGTTCAACGTTTCCGCGCCCCAGACCGCAGGCGCCACCAGCACCGCGCCCTCGACCGGCAGGATCGTGGCGCCGCGGCCGTCACCGGCGAGGGCATCAAGGACGACCGCGCCGCCCATGCTGACGCCGACGAGATAGAGCGGGGCCCCCGGATGACGGGCTTCGACGGCGCGAACGAAGCCGTCGAGATCCGCCACCATGGTCGCCGATCCGGCCCAAACGCCGGTGACGGGCGCGGCGCCGAAGCCGCGTTGATCGAAAGCGTAGGTGGTGAGGCCGCGCTCGGCCCACCACTCGGCCGGCGCATCGAAGGCATGGGAATAGTCGTTGAACCCGTGGAGCGCGATCAGGACCGGCCCGTCCGCTGCGGCCGAATCTCCGGTTGCCATCCACACCCGCGCCGGCAGTTCGGCCCCGTCGGAGGCACGAAACATAAAACCGGGATTGGTCTCGATCAGAGCAGGTGTGCCGATAGAGGGTCCGGCCCCCTCGATTCGCGGCATGCAGGCGGTGAGGAACGCGAGCGCGCCGACCGCAACAAGGCGCAGCCACAGCCATAATGGGGGGCCCGCAGCGGCGGCCGGCCTCATCGCAACAGCGGCGCAATCGCCGCCCGCAGCGCCGGCAGAGTTTCGGATTCGAACCACGGGTTTTGCTTCAACCAGTTGTTGTTGTGCCACGACGGATGCGGCAGCGGAAAGTACCGCGGCGCATACTCGCGCCAGGAGCGGACGGTTTCGGCCAGGGTCGGTTTGCTCCGGTCCGCCAGGTGGTAGCCTTGCGCATAACGCCCGGCGAGCACGAATACCTCGATACCGGGCAGCGCCGCGATCAATCGCCCGTGCCAGCGTTCGCTGCATTCCCGCCGCGGTGGCAGGTCGCCGTTCCGGCCCCTGCCCGGATAGCAGAAGGCTTGCGGGATAATGGCGATGCGGGATTCGTCGTAGAAGACCTCCGGCCCGAGATCGAGCCAGGCGCGCAGGCGCTCGCCCGAGGCATCGTCCCAGGGGATGCCGCTCTCGTGGACCCGGGTACCCGGCGCCTGTCCCGCGATCAGAATTCGCGCGCCCGTACCGGCCCGCAGCACCGGCCGCGGCCCCAGCGGCAGATCGGCGCACGACCGGCAGGCGCGCACCTCGGCCAAAAGGGCCTCAAGGTCTTCGGGTTTGGCATACTTCAGCATCGATGTGCGTGGGCGCGGCCTTGATCGGCTCCGCTGCTCCCCCTAGGTTGACCGCCACCATCATATCAGGAACGACTTCATGAGATTCGACGGCACCGATACCTATGTCGCCACCGACGACCTGCGGATCGCGGTCAACGCCGCGATCGAGTTGCGCCGCCCGCTGCTGATCAAGGGTGAACCCGGCACCGGCAAGACCATCCTCGCCGCCGAGGTGGCATCTGCCCTGGGCGCGCCGCTGATCGAATGGCACATCAAATCGACCACCAAGGCCCAGCACGGCCTTTATGAATACGACGCGGTGGCGCGGCTGAGGGATTCGCAACTCGGCGACGACCGCGTGCATGATATTTCCAACTACATCGTCCACGGCAAGATGTGGGAGGCGTTCACCGCCCCGGAAACGCCGGTGCTGCTGATCGACGAAATCGACAAGGCCGACATCGAGTTTCCGAACGATCTGCTGCTGGAACTCGACCGCATGGAGTTTCACGTTTACGAGACCCGAGAAACGGTGAAAGCCGTGCAGCGTCCCATCGTGCTGATTACCTCGAACAATGAAAAAGAACTGCCGGACGCATTCCTGCGGCGCTGTTTCTTTCATTACATCCGCTTTCCCGATCACGAAACCATGCGGAAAATCGTCGATGTGCATTACCCGGGCATTCAGGACCGGTTGGTGCGGAACGCGCTTAACGTCTTCTTCGAAATGCGCGAGGTGCCGGGCCTGAAAAAGAAGCCTTCGACTTCGGAACTGCTCGACTGGCTGAAACTGTTGCTGGCCGAGGAAATCCCGCCTGAGGCGCTGCGCGCCAAGGATTCCAAGAGCCTGATCCCGCCGCTGCACGGTGCCCTGATAAAGCACGAACACGATGTCCATCTGTTCGAACGCCTCGCGTTCATGGCGCGGCGCGAAGGGGCCTGAGCGGCCGCAACCGATGCTGACCGGATTTTTTCTCGAATTGAAAGCGGCGCGCGTTCCGGTCAGCGTCAAGGAATACCTGATGTTGATGGAGGCGATGGACAAAGGCCTCGCCGCCTACCGCATCGATGATTTCTATTACCTCTCGCGCGCCGCGCTGGTGAAGGACGAACGCCACCTCGACCGCTTCGACCGCGTGTTTGCCAAGTCCTTCGAGGGGATCGAGTTTCTCGCCGATGCGCCCGAGGGAATCGAGACCGCCATTCCAGCAGAATGGCTGCGGCGACTCACCGAAAAATACCTGACCGAGGAAGAAAAAGCCGAGATCGAGTCGCTCGGCGGCTGGGAACAGCTGATGGAGACGCTGCGCCAGCGCCTTCAGGAACAACAGGGCCGCCACCAGGGCGGCAGCAAATGGATCGGCACCGGCGGCACCTCGCCCTTCGGCGCCTATGGCTACAACCCCGAAGGCATCCGCATCGGCCAGCATGAATCCCGCCACCGCCGCGCGGTCAAGGTGTGGAACAAGCGCGAGTTTCGCAATCTCGACGATTCGGTCGAGATCGGTACCCGCAACATCAAGATCGCCCTCAGGCGTCTGAGGAAATTTGCCCGTGAGGGCGCGCCCGAAATACTGGACCTGCCGGATACCATCCGCTCTACCGCCAACAATGCAGGTCTCCTGGATTTGAAGATGGTGCCGGAACGCCGCAACGCGGTGAAGGTTCTTCTGCTGCTCGACGTGGGCGGGTCGATGGACGATTTCGTCCGCATCTGCGAAGAGCTTTTCTCGGCGGCGCGGTCGGAATTCAAGCACCTGGAATATTACTACTTTCACAACTTCGTTTACGAAGGCCTGTGGCGCGACAACCGGCGGCGCTTTGCCGAACGCACGCCAACGTGGGACCTGATTCATTCCTATGGGCCCGACTACAAGCTGGTGCTGGTGGGCGATGCGTCGATGGGTCCGTACGAGATTGCCATCCCGGGCGGCAGCGTCGAACACTGGAACGAGGAGGCGGGCGATATCTGGCTGCGGCGGTTGCTGGCAACTTACGAAAACGCGGTGTGGCTCAACCCGGTAAAACAAAGCCACTGGGATTACACGCCCTCGATCGGCATGACCCGCGAACTGATGGAAAACCGCATGTACCCGCTGACGCTGGGCGGGCTCGACCGCGCGATGCGGGCGCTTGCGTGACGGCCGTGGACGATACCGGCACGGAAGGGGCCAAGGAGAAGGGAGCCAGCTCGAACGGAGCATACGCGGGCGGCACCGCCCATATCGACGGACGCCTGGTGCCGTTGGCGGAGGCGCGGATCCCGATTCTCGACTGGGGATTCCTGCGCTCGGACGCTACCTACGACGTGGTGCACGTGTGGAAGGGGGCGTTCTTCCGGCTCGAGGATCACCTCGACCGGTTCGAACGCAACATGGCCGCACTGCGCCTCGACCCGGGGCTGACACGCCCCCGCATTCGAGACATTCTTATGGAATGCGTCGCCCGGTCGGGTCTGCGCGACGCCTATGTCGAGATGATCTGCACACGCGGCCAGCCGCCGGTGGGGTCGCGCGACCCGCGCAAGTGCCAAAACCGGTTCTATGCCTTCACCGCCCCGTTCGTGTTCGTTGCCGACGAAAACCAGCGCGCCCGCGGGCTTCATATGCGCGTGAGCGAACGCCCGCGTATTCCCCCAGAATCGGTCAACCCCACCGTCAAGAACTATCACTGGATGGACCTGACCGCGGGCCTGTTCGAGGCCCTCGACAAGGGCGCCGAATCGGTGGTGCTGACCGACGGCCGCGGCCACGTCACCGAAGGCCCGGGGTTCAACGTGTTCATCGTCACGGATGGCCGCGTCGCAACGCCCGATGTTGGCGTGCTCGACGGCATCACGCGGCGAACGGTGATCGAGCTTTGCGGCCTCGAAGGCATCCCGTGCCAAGCGCGCGCCGTTGCCGTGACGGAACTGAAAGCCGCCGACGAAGTGTTCATCACCTCAACCGCGGGCGGGGCGATGCCGGTGACCCGCATCGACGGCGCGCCGGTGGGCGAAGGCACGCCGGGCCCGATTACGCAGCGGCTCTCAAGCCTCTACTGGTCGAAACAGGAATCGGGCTGGTTGGCGACCAAGGTCGAGTACGGGGACGGCTAGGCGTGCCCGCATCCCTTCAATGAAAATCGCGGCTGGAGAAGTCGCGGCGTAACGTTCTATCGGCGTCGCCCGGCCAGACGCGCTTGGGTTCGGGGATCGGGTGGCCGCGCCCGCCCGCCGGATCGCCGCGCCCGCCGCGCGCCGCTTCGTCGATGCGCCCTGTCCAGGCGGGTGCCGTCCGGTGCGGCCGGCGCCCTGCCAGCACGCGGGCGAGGTTGATCGAATCGGCGTTCGCCGTGCCCCATTTCTGCGCCGGCATCGCCTGGTCGCGCGGTACGAAGTTTTCGTCGGCGAGCTCCAGGAGCGTCGCCGACATGTCTTCGAGATGGTCGGCGATGACGTGAATGACCAGGCCTTCGCGTTCTACTTTTCCGGCGACGGTGAGGAGCCGCGAACGCAGCACCGTCTTGCGGTAGCGTTCGAACATCCGGGGCCAGGCGACGATGTTGGCGACGCCGGTTTCGTCTTCGAGCGTCATGAAGATCACGCCCGAGGCGGTGCCCGGGCGCTGGCGGCAGATGACCAGCCCCGCCACCGTTGCCTGCGCCCCGGTTTGCAGGGTCTTGAGATGCGCGGCAGGCACCGCGCGCGCCGCCGTGAGGCGCGGGCGCAACAGGTCCAGCGGATGGCGCTTTAGCGACAAACGAAGCGCGGAATAATCCGAGATCACCTCTTCGCCGATCGCCATGTCGGGAAGCGTCACCACGGGTTCGCGGCGGAGATCGGCGGCATCGGCAGCATCGGTAGCATCGCGCCGCGGTGCGGTTTCGGCCCGCGCCGTCTTTTTGGGTTCGGGCGCCTCGGCTGCATCGGCAGCGGCGAACAGCGGCAACGGCGAATCCCCCAAGCCCCGCACCGCCCATAAGGCTGCGCGCCGCCTGAGCCCCACCGAGGCGAAGGCATCGGCCCCGGCGAGGCGCTCGAGCGCAGGCCCCGACAGCCCGGCGCGCCGCCACAGATCGGGCACGGTGCGAAAGCGGGCCTTGCGCGCAGCCATGAGAGCTTCGGCGTCTTCCTCGCGGAAACCCTTGATCTGCCGCAACCCGAGGCGGAGCGCCATCGCTGGGGCCGCCTCGCCCGCGACCTCTGCTCCGGACACCCTGCCCCGCGTTCGATTTGCTTGCGCGGCGCCACTGGCGCCACGGTCCAATCTCAACCCCCGCCCCCGGGGAGGAGAGGCTTTTGGCGGAGCGCCGCCGCCCTCGGCGGCGGCTTCGAGGGTGCAGTCCCAATCGCTGAAATTCACGTCCACCGGGCGCACGGTGGCGCCGTGGTCCTGGGCATCGCGCACGATCTGCGCCGGCGCGTAGAACCCCATCGGCTGGCTGTTCAACAGCGCGCACGCGAACACGGCCGGGTAATGGCATTTAAGCCACGCCGAGACGTAAACCAGCAGCGCAAACGAGGCCGCGTGTGATTCCGGGAACCCGTATTCGCCGAAGCCCTCGATCTGGTGGAAACAGCGTGTCGCGAAGTCTTCGCCGTAGCCGCGTTCCACCATGCCGCCGACGAAGCGTTCGCGGTAACTGTGGATCGTGCCGGTGTGGCGGAAGGTGGCCATGGCGCGGCGAAGCCCGTCGGCCTCGGCCGGCGAAAACCCGGCGGCGACGATGGCGATCTTCATCGCCTGTTCCTGGAACAACGGCACGCCCAGCGTCTTGCCGAGAACGCCGCGCAGGTCTTCCGACGGAAAATCGATTTCTTCCTCGCCACGGCGCCGCCGCAAATAAGGGTGCACCATGTCGCCCTGAATCGGGCCCGGGCGTACGATCGCCACCTCGATGACGAGATCGTAGAAACTGCGCGGCTTCAGGCGCGGCAGCATGGTCATCTGGGCCCGGCTTTCGACCTGGAACACGCCCACCGAATCGCCCCGGCACAGCATGTTGTAAACGGCCCCGTCTTCGGCCGGCACGGTGGCGAGCGTGACGGTGCGCCGGTAATGACGCGCCAGCAAATCGAAGCTCTTGCGGATGCAGGTGAGGATGCCGAGACCGAGCACGTCGATCTTGAGGATGCCGAGCGCATCGATGTCGTCCTTGTTCCATTCGATCATGGTGCGGTCTTCCATCGCCGCATTGGCGATGGGGACGACTTCGGAGAGCGGCCCGCGGGTAATGACGAACCCGCCCGGGTGCTGCGACAGATGGCGCGGAAAGCCGACCAGTTCGCCCGCGAGCTTGAGCGCCAGCGCGAGCCGCCGGTCGGCCGGATCGAGGCCGATCTCGCGCACCTGATCGAGGTCGATCGCCTTGCGGGGCGAGCCCCAGGCATAGCCCGCCAGCGCCCCGCCCACGTCTTCCGAAAGGCCGAGCGCCTTGACGATCTCGCGGATCGCGCTGCGCCAGCGGTAGGAAATGACGGTCGCGGTCATCCCGGCGCGGTGGCGGCCGTATTTTTCGTAGATGTACTGGATCACCTCTTCGCGGCGTTCATGCTCGAAATCGACGTCGATGTCGGGAGGCTCGCCGCGTTCGGCACTGACGAAGCGCTCGAACAGCAAATCGATGCGCCCGGGATCGACCGCGGTAATGCCGAGGCAATAGCACACCGCCGAATTGGCGGCCGAGCCCCGCCCCTGGCACAGGATGCGGCGGCTGCGGGCGTAGCGCACGATGTCGTGCACGGTGAGGAAATAAGGCGCGTAACCGAGTTCGTCGATCAGCCTGAGTTCGTGGTCGAGAGCGGCCCGGACGGTTTCCGGTACGCCTTCCGGATAGCGGTCTTCGGCCCCGGCCCAAGTGAGGCGTTCGAGTTCCTGTTGCGGGGTGCCGGCAAGGGCTGCGGTCTCGGCCGGGTATTCGTAGCGAAGTTCGTCGAGGCTGAAGGTGCAGGTTTCGGCGATTGCGGCGGTGCGGGCAACGGCGTCGGGATAATCGCGGAACAGGCGCGCCATTTCATCCGCGCTTTTCAGGTGCCGTTCGGCATGGGCGAGCAGGCGGCGACCCGCGGTTTCGATCGTGCAGTGTTCGCGGATGCACGACAACGCATCCTGCAACGGGCGCCGCGCCGGCACGTGGTAGTGCACGTCGTTGGTCGCAACCAGCGGCGTTCCGCACGCTTCGGCGAGGCGGGCGAGGCGCGCGAGCCGGCCTGTGTCGTCGCCCCGGTAGAGCGCTTGCGCCGCGAGATAGGCGTTTTCGCCGAAACGTTTCTTCAGGTCCCGCAGCCACCCGCCGAACGAAGAATCGGGACCGGGCACCGGCACCGGCGTGTCCGTCGTGCTTTCAGGGACAAGCGCGATCACCACCTGCCCGTCGCCGTGCAGAAACAGATCGTCGCGCGCGATGTGACATTCGCGCTTGTCTTCCTTGGGAGTCCTGGGGCCGCGCCGCTTGCCGAGCGTCAGCAGCCGCGACAAGCGGCCGTAGGCGGCGCGGGTCTTGGGGTAACAGAGAACGCTCATGCCGTCCTCGAGGTCGAGGCGGCAGCCGGTGAGGGCGCGGATGCCGGTGGCCTTGGCGGCGCGGTGGGCGCGCACCACACCCGCCAGCGTGTTGCGGTCGGAAAGCCCGATCACCCGATGGCCGAGGGCGGCCGCCGTTTCCGCCAGCTCCTCGGCGTGCGAAGCACCGCGCAGGAAACTGAAATTGCTGGTGACCTGAAGCTCGACGTAGGTCATGGCTCACCCGAACAGCCCGTGCAGGTACCAGCGCGGCGCACCCTGGCCGGCGTGCGGGCCGGCGCCCGGGCTGGGGGGTGCGCCGGGGCGGTAGAGGCCGTTGCGGTAAAGCCAGAAGCGCGCACCGCCTTCGTCCTCGACGACGTAGTAATCGCGGGTCCGGGCCGATTCCGGCATCCCGGCGGCGGGCGCAAAGGCGCAGTCCGCCTCGCCAGTGCCGAACCATTCCCGCCACCATTCGGGGCCGAGGCGTTCCGGCCCCTCGGCGCGCACGGCCCGGTGCACGCGCCTCCGCCAGCGGAACAGCACCGGCGGATCGTCGGGCACCGGCGCCATCACTTCGACCGGCTGCGGCGGATGGAACAGCGACAAGGGCCGGGGCCGCCCGGCCCAGGGAGACCGGGACGGCGCGGGCGTCTCTTCCGCCTGCCGCCCCCGAAGCAACGGCACGGCCCGAACCGCACGTTCCGGCAAATGGCTTTGGCGCGGCACGAGGCGCACCACGTTGTCCGCCCCCAGCCGGTTGGCAAGGCGGTCGATCAGGGGCGCGAGCGAGGCGCCGTCCGCACCGCCGTTCTCGCCGTCCGGCCCGGTCCCGCGGCCGGAGAGCCCGAGTTGGCGGTCGGCCAGACGATCGGTCGCAGGTGCGGTCAGCACCATGACATCGATGCCGAATCCGGGATCTATCGTCTCGAAATGCTCGCGCAGCAGGCGCAACAGGGGCCCCGCCTCGCGCACCGGACGGCTGGTGCCGGCGGCGATCCGGGCCACCTCGCCGTCGCTGCGGAAACACGAAAGTTCGATCTGCCGCGCGCCGCGGCCGTCGCGTTCGAGCCCCGCGCACAAGGTGGCAAGAAGTTTTTCCGTGGCGGCTTCGATGGCGCGCGCGGTGGCGATCGGTTCGGCAAAACCGAAACGCGCGCGGTAGCGCGGCGGCGGGATTTGGGGCGATACCGGCTCCGGCGCCCGCCCCAGCGCCTGATCGACCCGGCGGATCAACGATTCGCCAAAGCGCGTCACCAGCGGCCCGCGCGGCAAGTCATAAAGATCGCTGGCGCGGCGCAGACCGAGACGCGACAACCCGTCCGCCACCCCGGGCGCAAGGCGCAAGCTCGCCACCGGCAACGACGCCAGCACGGATCGCACCTCCCCCGGCGCGATGCGGGTGGTGCGCGTTCCCGGTACCATCCCGAAGCGGGCCATCGCCCACGCCGCGCCGGGCGTTTCGGCAACAGCCGCCCGGGCCGAAAATCCGAGGCCGCCGAGACGCCCAACCAGATCGTCCAAAAGCGCGCTCTCGCCGCCGAAGAGATGGGCACAGCCGGATACGTCGAGCCAGATGCCGGCCCCCGCCTCGCCCGCACCGGCATCGGCTTCGGGCGCGGTCCAGGGAGTGTAGCGGCCGCACCATGCGGCCAGCCGGGTCAGCGCCCGGGCATCGTGATCGGGATTTGCGGGAAAAGCATGGAGGTCCGGCACCAGGGCGCGGGCATCGGCGAGCGCCAGCCCGGGCACAACGCCTGCCCCTTCGGCGGCGCTATTGACGGCGGCCACGCGGAGCGCGCCCCCATCCTTGAGCGCCGTGACCTGCGGCGCCGACGGATCAGGATGTGGACGCGCGGACCCGGGCCGAACGCGGTTCAGCCTGTCGGTCGCGAAGCGGGGCAAGAACAGCGACACGATCCGCGCCGCCGGCTTGTCCGCCGCCCGCACCCGGGCGCGGGTTTGCGTTTGTATTTTCGTTTTCGGTTGCATTGCCGAAAATGGGTTGAGCGGCAAAGACCTGCCGCGCGAAGTTCCAGGACATGCGCCACGATCCGGGCCGGCCGGTGCGGCAACGCAGAAGGTCGGCTCGCCACGGCCCCGACACGGAACCGGCCGACGAAATGGGACCGGCCGACGAAGCGGGACGGATGTGCCAGCGGGTCACGGCGACGGAGGGGTTGCTGTCGCCGGGACGGACGCCGGATTCAGGCCGCCGCCACACCAAAGCGGTTACGCCGCCCGCCTCGGCCGCCAGTTGCAGCCGCCGGCTGGCGGCAAGGCCGATGGCGCCGGTCTCGCCCAGCACCGCCGCCGGACGGCCGCTGCGCAGCGCCTCTTCCAGTGCCCACAACAGGTCCGCGCCGGTGCGCGCGCGTACCAGCACCAACCGTGCCGGATCGAGGCCGAAAGGAACCAGGCCGGGGCCGTAGAGGTGGCCGCCGTCGAACACCGCCGGCGTGCGCGAACACCACACCACCGTGCCTGCCGGCTCGGCGAGGCGGCCGAGCAGGGCGGCGGCAAACCCGGCCGCAGCCACCCCGCCCGTCACTTCGTGGAGACAATTGCGGGGCAGACCGCCCCAGGGCAACGCGGCATCGACCGCCGCCGCCCCGAAGGAAACCGGCGGCGCCACCGTTTCGAAGCCGCCGGGACGCTCGATCGCGCCGATGCGCGCACGCAGGACCCGCAGCCACCCGCCATCGGCCCGGCGCGGCCGGGACCGGCTTCCGGCCTCCGGCTTCGGCCCGCCACCGGCTGGCAGCGGACAAACGGTTTCGGGCGCACCCGACATCGCCTTCTCCCTTTCCCGGTTGCTCTCCCTTCTCCGGAGCCCTGGTGGGGCCGGAGAGCCATCCCTTGCCGACCCTATTTATGTTCTTGTTTTGTTCTAATCAAAGACCGGCCTTGAGTCAAGCCGCGCCACGGCGGCAGAAATCGGCAATCGGGGGTCAGGGGCCAAGGATAGGGGGCCAGGGATCAGGGGTCTGGGGCCTGAAATCGGGGATAGGGGGCCAGGAATCAGGCGTCAGGGGTCAGAAATCGGGGGTCTAGGGCCAGGAATCAGGCATCAAGCGTCAGGGGCCAGGAGCCAAGTATCAGGAACCCGATGCCAATCCGCCCGATCCGCCCGGCACCGGGACCACACGACCGGACCGAACTCCCTCCGGCCAGCGTCCTTCGCACCACCGTCAGCAGCTCGTTGCGGCGGAACGGTTTCACTAGCGTCTCATGGGCCCCGAATTTGCGCGCATAGTCGAGAAAGTCAGCAGCTCCGAACCGGGTTTTCCCCGACATGGCGACCACATTCGTCCCGGGATGGTCGCGCATCAGCGTGAAGATGATTTCCAACCCATCCTGTTCGGGCATGACGATGTCGGTGAGCACGAGATCGGGCAAGACAGCTTGGTACCGGTTCACCCCTTCCCGACCATCCTTGGCCTCGTCGACCTCGTAACCCGCTTCCTCGAGGATTTCCCGAATCGTCCCGCGCAAGGACTCATCGTCGTCAATCACAAGCACCCGTTTCATCAACAGTCCCCTACGCCCGATGTCCTCCGCGAACCGCGCCGCCGGTTCAGACATTTGGCGGCGGCGGACCCGGCACAACCAACGTCACTAAAACTTGATAGTTTGCGTGCCACCGTGTAGCGAATGCGACTAACGCAAGTTGGTTGCGCTCGTCGCCGCCAAATTTCGATCAAGATTCCCGTCCGACAAAAAGATTGCCCGTGACCCACCCGGCCTACATCTCGCCCCTTGCCGAAACCCTGGTCGCGATCGCAGAAGATGCGGGACGCGCAATCCTCGCGATTCAAACCGGCAACCTCGACGTGCGCCTCAAGGACGACCAATCACCACTGACTGCGGCCGACGAAGCCGCCGACGGCATCATTCGCCGCGCCCTCCGCGCCGTCGAACCGCGTCACCCGATCGTTTCCGAGGAATCGGCCGAAGACCGCACGGTTGAGGCGAATACGTTCTGGCTGGTCGATCCGCTCGACGGCACCAAAGAATTCATCGCCGGGCGCAACGAATACACGGTCAACATCGCACTGGTCAGGGATCACGTTCCGGTGATGGGAACGGTGCATGTGCCGGCGCTGGGAATCACATATTTCTGCGATGAAGACGGTGCCTGGCGCAAGGAACCAAGAAAACCCGCCCGGATTCAGGTGCGCGCGCCCCGACCGGGCAAACTGACCGCGGTCGCGAGCCGGTCCCACCGCGACGCCGAAACCGATGATTTTCTCGAACGCCACGGCGTCACCGATACGGTGTCGGTCGGCAGCTCGCTCAAGTTCTGCCTCCTCGCCGAAGGCAAGGCCGACGTCTATCCGCGCTTTGGCCCGACCATGGAATGGGACACCGCCGCCGGCCACGCGGTTCTGTTGCGCGCGGGCGGCAGCGTAGAGACCTTCGACGGTAACGCGTTCCTTTACGGCAAGCCCGGGTTCCGCAACCCCGGCTTCATCGCCCGCGGCAGCGTCACGCGTTGACGTCGACCACGACGCGACCGCGCACGCGGCCCTTGAGAATTTCTTTGGCAAGACCGAGCACACCGGCGAGCGGCACCACCGTCGTCATCGCCTCGAGCTTGTCGAGCGGAAGATCGGTGGCAAGCCGGCGCCACGCCTCCAGCCGCCTTTCGCGCGGGCAATAGACCGAATCGATCCCGAGCAGCGTGATGCCGCGGAGGATGAACGGCAGCACCGAGGTTGGAACGTCGAGACCCGCGGCATTGCCGCACATCGCCACCGCGCCGCGGGGCTGAATCGCGCGCAGCACATGGGCGAGGATGGCGCCGCCGACGGTATCGACGGCGCCGGCCCAGCGCGGTTTGTCGATCGGGCGGCCGGAATCGGCTTCGAACTCGTCGCGGCCGATGATGGATTTGGCGCCGAGATCCCTAAGATAGTCATGGGTTCCTTCGCGCCCGGTGGCGGCGGTGACCGAGTAGCCCAGTTGCGCCAGCACCGCGACGGCGACGCTACCGACACCGCCGGCGGCGCCCGTCACCAGCACCTCGCCCGATCCCGGCCCGACGTCCATGTGTTCGAGCGCCAGCACGGACAGCATCGCCGTGTACCCGGCCGTCCCGATCGCCATCGCCTGGCGAGTATCGAGCGGCTCGGGGATCGGCACCAGCCATTCGGACTTGAGGCGCGCCTGTTGCGCATAGCCGCCCCAGGCGGTTTCAGAGAGCCCCCAGCCGTTGACGACGACCGAATCGCCGGGCTTGTAATCGGGCGAGGCGGACTCGACGACGGTGCCGGCAAGATCGATCCCCGGCACCATCGGCAAGCTCCGCATGATGCGGCCTTTGTTGCCGCTGAGCGCAAGCCCGTCCTTGTAATTGAGGGCCGAATAGGCGACCTCGACAGTTACGTCGCCTTCGGGCAATCGGCCGGTATCGAGATCGGCAATTGCGTAAGCGACGGCACCGTCGTCATCGGTAGCGAGAAGGGCTTTGAGCGTTTTGCTCATGGGTTGGGCCTCAGGAAGCATCAGTTATTCGGGAGACCCTTTTTTAGCAGACGCGGCCGCGCGCGTCAGGCCCGGGGCAGGCGGACGCGGCGTGACCTTTGGGGTCGGGCCCCGTCGAACTGCCAGCGAGGGGAGCTACAGCGGTTCCGGCGGCTCAGACCGGCTGGCCTTCCCAAAAATGCATCGGCCGGCCCAGCGGCTTTGAGCCGAGTTCGCCGTCGCGCATGACGATGTTGCCGCGAATGATCGTCATTACGGCTGCGCCGGTCAGCGTTCGGCCGGCGAACGGGGTCCATCCGGCCTTGGAGGCCTGGGCCGCATCAGTCACCTCGAAACGGCGGGCAAGATCGACCACCGTAAGATCGGCATCAAAACCCGCGGCGAGGCGTCCCTTGCCCGAAATCCCGAACAGCCGCGCCGGTCCCGCGCACAGAAGATCGTGCACCTGCAACAGCGTCAGGCGGCCGGCGGCGGCGTGATCGAGCATCAGGGCAAGGATCGTCTGCACCCCCGGCATCCCGGACGGACTGGCGGGGTAGTCCTTGTCTTTTTCGCCGGGTGTGTGTGGCGCGTGATCGGAGCCGACGATATCGACGATCCCCGCCGTAACGCCCCGCCACAGCGCGGCGCGGTGCGACTCGTCCCGGATCGGCGGATTCATCTGGGAGCGCGTGCCGAGAGATTCATAGCAATCCGGCGCCGCCAGCGTCAGGTGCTGGGGAGTGACCTCGACGCTGGCAATCCGTTTGTGGGCCGCCAGAAATTCGATCTCCTCGGCCGTGGTGACGTGAAGCACGTGCACCCGCCGGCCGGCATCGCGGGCGAGATGGATCAGCCTTTGCGTCGCCAACAACGCGGTCTCCTCGTCGCGCCAAACCGGGTGATCGGCCACGGTTCGCGCCAGCGGTTTGCGTTCCTGCAAGCGCGATTCGTCCTCGCAATGGACGGCAACGCGGCGGGACCCGTTTTCGAGGACGCGGGTTAGCGCGGCGTCGTCCGCCACCAGCAGGTTGCCGGTGGAGGATCCCATAAAGACCTTGACCCCGCAGCAACCGGGCAGACGTTCCCATTCGCCGAGGTGTTCGGCATTTTCGGGCGTCGCGCCAAAATAGAATGCGAAATCGCACCAGGCGCGGCCACTGGCGCGGGTGATCTTGTCGGCAAGCGCCGCTGGCGTAGTCGTGGGCGGCGCGGTGTTGGGCATTTCGAATACCGCAGTCACCCCGCCAAGAACTGCGGCGCGCGTGCCGGATTCGAGATCTTCCTTGCCCTCCATGCCCGGCTCGCGGAAGTGCACCTGGGTGTCGATGATTCCTGGAAATATGTGAAGGCCGGTGGCGTCGATCTCGCGGCGTGCTTTGTCGTGCGACAGGCTTCCGAATTCCTCGATGCGCCCTTTGCGCACGGCGATATCGGCCGGTGCGATGCCCCGGTGGGAGACGCATGTACCGTTGCGCAGGATCAGGTCGAAGGTGTGTTTCATGCCGCCCGCTCCGCCGCGAGATCGAGTGCCGCAAAGGCGTCGTCCGCAGTTTCGCGCCCCAATACGTGGCGCGCATACCACAACGCATAGAACAGAAGCACCCACGCCGCGAAGCCCTCATGCTTGCCGGAGGCGCGATAGAGCGTCCGTACTTCGTCTGGTTTGGCGATTTCGACGATGCAGGGTTGGCGCGCAACCAGATCGCCGATGTGCGCGCCTTGACGGCGGATCCACTCAGCGACCGGCACGGTGAAGCCGCGCTTGCGCGCAAACGCTTTGGCTTCTGGCAGGTTTTCAGCGAGCCAGCGCCGCAGCAGATATTTGCCCTGGCCGTCGCGGACCTTGAGGTCGTCAGCAAGCCGGAACCCGACTGCGGCCACTATCGGGTCGAGCAGCGGCGTCCGCCCCTCGATCCCGTGGGCCATCAGGCAGCGGTCGATCTTCGTAAGGAGATCGTTGGGCAGCCAGTCGGCGCAATCGACCGCCTGCGCTACCTGAAGACGCGAACGTCCCTCGCGCGCGGCCGTGCTTTCTGCCGCCACGATGCCGTCACGCCAGCCCGGATCTTCTTCGCGCAGCACGCCGAGACCATCGAAGATGCCGCGCGGGCGCAGCGCCCGCCCGCCCAGCCACCACGGCCGCAGCGCACTGCGGTGGCGCCCGTAGCCGGCGAACAGTTCGTCGCCGCCTTCACCGCACAGAACCACTTTCAGATCGGCACCGGCCTCGGCCGCGAGCTTGTATGTCGGCAGGATCGCGTAGTCGGCGGCGGGGTCGTCCATCGCCGCGGCCAGACGCGGCAGCAGTTGCCAGAAATCGGTTTCGGTCACCTCGATGCCGACAAATTCGGCACCGACCTTGCGGCACAGCGCGCGGGCATGGTCGCGCTCGTCATGGACGCCGCCGGAAAATCCCGCCGTGAAGGCACGCACCGGCGCCTCATTGTGGCGCGCCATCAAGGCGAGCAGGGCGGAAGAATCGATGCCGCCCGACAGAAACATGCCGTACGGCACGTCCGAGCGCTGGTGTATCTCGACGCTGCCGTTGAGAACACCGTCGAGTTCACGCAGCGCCGGAACCTCATCGGATTCGACCGGCGCGCCCGCCGGAAGCGCCGCAATGCGGCGGCGCTCGACGATGCGCGCACCGCTAACGACCAGAGTTTCACCGGGCAACACACGATGGATACCTTCGAAGATGGTCCCCCCGCCGGTCGAAAACTGAAGCTGCAGAAACTCGTCGCGCACGCCAGGGGCGATCCGCGGCTGGACCAGACCAGCGGCGATCAACGCCTGCGGCTCGGACGCAAACGCGAACCCCGATGACGTCCGCGCATAATAGAGCGGCTTGATCCCGAACGGATCGCGCGCGAGTACCAGGCGGTTTTCCGCCGGGTCGTGCAACGCCAGCGCATACATGCCACGCAAGAATTTGGCGAAATCGAGGCCATGCTTGCGGTAAACGTGCAGCACCGGTTCGCAATCGGACCGGGTGGCAAAATTCTGCTCGCCCATCTCGGCGCGCAACTCGACATAGTTGTAGATTTCGGCATTGGCGATCAACGCTGCACCACCCTCGTCGTAGAGCGGCTGATCGCCGGTTTCGAGATCGATCACGGCGAGCCGGCGGTGCACCATCGCAACGTCGCCCGAGCGGTACTGTCCGGTTCCATCGGGGCCACGGTGCGCCAGCGCCTCGCCCATGCGCCGCACCGCGCCTGCGTCGGGGGTGCGCCCTTCGGGCGCCATCAGACCGGCGACGCCGCACATCAGGCCACCGCCTTTCGCGCCGCTGTTATCTGGCGAAACAGGTCGCCATAACGCTCCACAGCGCGAGCCTCGGTGAACTCGGCCTCAAAAGCGCGCCGGCCTTCCGCGACGAGATGTTCCCTGAGGTCCGGGATCGACAGCGCGCGGCGGATCGCACCGCCAAGGGCCGCCGAATCCTCGGTCGGGACCAGCAACCCGTTGCCGCCGTCCTCGATCAGTTCCCGGGGGCCGGCGGCGGCGGCGGCGACCACGGGAGTATTCTGCGCCCAGGCTTCGGCGATGACGTTGCCGAGCGGTTCATGCCGCGACGGACAAACCAGTAGATCCGCGGCCGCAAACAGGGCTGGCGTGTCTTCTCGCCAGCCGAGAAACCGGACCCGCGATTCGATCCCGAGCGACCGCGCAAGAGACCGTAACGCGCTCTCTTCGGGGCCGGTTCCGGCCAGCCACAGCCATACCTCAGGCAAGGCGGGAAGCGCTTCGAGCAAAACCTCGAACGCCTTGTTGCGGTGGAGCCGGCCCAACGCAAGCACGATTGCCGCGCCTTCGGGCGTATCCAGCGTGGCGCGTGGAACCGGCGGCATCGCGGTGTTTTCGACGAAATTCGGCAGGTGGTGGACGCGCTCACGCGGCCAGCCGCGCTCGACGAGATAATCGGCAATGCCCCGCGTGTTGGCAATCAGGTGATCGCAGCGCCGGTAGTGCTTCAAATTATAGTAACCGCCGAGGCGCGCAACGTGAACGAAGGGAATGCGCGTCCGCGCAGGCGTCGGACAAAACCGGGTAGCGCGGTTCATCCACGTCAAGACGATATCGGGCCGGAAGGATTCGATCTCGCGCTGGAAACGCCGCCGGGTGCCCAAATCGAGAAGCCCGCCGAATGCAAGTTCGGTCACCGCGGCCCCAACGCCTCTAAGGGCGGCGGCCCGGTCCGGATGGTGCCGGATCAAAAAGTGCTGGTCGCGGCCGGCCTTGGCGAAGGCGCGCGCGAGGCGCACGAAAAACGCCTCGGCCCCGCCGACTTTCGCCCCCGCCATCGCTTGCAGAATACGCACCGGCCCAGCCTAGCACACGGCCGGAAGCGGTTTCGCCGGCCGCGTCATTCCGGGCCGGCGCTTTCGTCGCGCGCCTTGAGGTAGGAAATCAAGGGATACAGCGCCGCGAATACGGCGATCAGGAACCCATAAGCCCCCTCTCGGTAGCCGCGCCGACCCACATAGCATTTGAAGAAGCGCGAAAATACCCGGCGGATATTGTTGGCAAGCGATCCGATATCGCCGGAGTCGCGCAGGTCGGCGGCACGGGCGTCGCTGTAGCGGTCGAGACGGCGAAGCATGTCGGATAGCCCGCGGTCTACCAAATGGGTCATCGGGGTTTTGAGCGCGCGTTTGCGGCCCTGCAATTCGAGCCGCGGATGGATACGCTGATCGCCCCAACGCTTGGCGCCTTTGCTGAACAGGCGCGGCGCCGCCGAAACGCCCCACGACGCGCCCCAGCCGTAACGCACCAACCGGTCGCCGATGTAGTTGTCGAACGGAATTAAAAAGTATCCGGGCGAGGCGTCGCGGATTGTGGCGCGAATTTCCTGTGCCAGCGCTTCGGGCAGGCGTTCGTCGGCGTCGACTTCAACGATCCAGTCGCCGGAACACGCAGCGATGCCGGCATTTCGGCGCTCGCCCTCGATCGGCCAGGCGCCTTGGAGAATGTTTTCGGTGTAGCGGCGCGCGATCACGCCAGAGTCATCGGTGCAGCGGTCGAGCACGATCACAATTTCATCGGCAAATTGCAGACGATCGAGGCACGCGGCGAGTTGTTGTTCCTCGTCATGGGCGACCACCAGGGCGGAGAGAGTGGACGTGGTCATGGCGCGTTCGCACTGGCCGGCGCGGGCGGCGAGGCGATTGCACCGCCCAGCCTTGCCAAAAGTTCCTGCGCCGCCTCAACCACGGTGTCAACCTCGAGCGAACCCATCAGGCATTGCTGGCTGCGGAAGTCGTAGCCCGGAGTGTATAAAATCTGCTCGTAGCTTTCGGGTGTGCGCACGAACGCAGCCTTCGCGCCGAAAGGCGCGTAATGAACCTCTCGGCTAGGCCCGAACAGGCCGAGCGTCGGGGCGCCGGCGGCGGCCGCGAGGTGCATCAGCCCGGAATCGTTGCCAATGTAGAGAGCGCAACGTTCGAGGCACGCGGCGACCGTCAGAAGTCCGGCCTTGCCGACAAGATCGATGCGGGATTCTTCGGCCAGCGATTCGAGCACCGGCCCCGCCGCGCCGCGCTCGCCCGGACCGCCGAATACCGCAACCGGTGCGTCCTCGAAAGGCTGTCCCGGCGCGCGCAGACGGCGAATTAGATCGACGAAGGATTCGGCGGGCCACTGTTTGCCGCCCCAGTTGGCGGTCGGGCCGATGCCGAGTACCGGACCGGGCGGAATTAGATCGGCCGCCGCCGCGTGGTGCTCCTCGGCCGTCCACACTTTGGAAGAAACAATGTCTTCAAGCCCGAGCACGTCCGCCAGCAGCCGCAGCCGGTGAACCGGGGCATCATTCTTGACCAGGCGGCAACGGTCCTTCGCCAGCACCGTCCAGACGAAACCGGAGGCGCGCAGATCGACTACCCGATCCCAGACCCGAAACGCCGTCTGCCGCCACAGATCAAGCCAGTGCCCGGAGTAGGGTTTTTTTGTCAATGCGATCACGCGCTCGATGCCGGGCGCCTCGGCGAACAGGGGCACGGCCACCGGCCCGCACGCGATCGTGATCCGCGCGCCCGGATGGCGGCGGATCAGATGATCGAGCAGGCCCGTCGAAAGCACCGCATCCCCGAGCCGGTTCGAGGTGATGAACAGGATTTTCATGCCGGGCGCTGTGCGGGTCCGGCTGCCGTCACGGCCCGCTTGCGCAGAATCCATAAATCCCAAGGCATTGGCGGACTTATACGCGCGCACTGCGGCGCTGCCAAGGAGGACCGGGCGGGTTGTCAAAGCCGGTCACGCGCCCTAAGTCTTAGGCGCTCCGACCCGCAGCCCCCGCAGCCAACCGCCATGCCCGATCTTTCATTTGCCCCCCTCCCCGACCGCGGCCTTTTTTCCGTTGCCGGGGAGGAAGCGAGCGACTTCCTGCAAGGTCTTATTTCCAATGACGTGACCCGTGCCGACGGGACGCAGGCCCTCTATGCGACGCTGCTGACGGCACAGGGCAAGTTTCTGCACGATTTCTTCGTCGCGCGGATGGATACAGGCTTCGGGCCCGCATTCGTGTTCGACGCCGAGGGCAATCGCACGCCCGACCTGATTCGCCGGTTGACGATGTACAAGCTGCGTGCCCGGGTCGACATCGCGGCCCTCGACGAATTCGAGGTCTATGCCGGGTTCGGGCCCGGCGCGGCCGAGGCGATTGGATTGAACGGCGCCGGCGCGCAAGAAGTTGCCGGCGGCGTGGTCTTCGCCGATCCCCGGCTTGGCGGCCTCGGCGTGCGCGCCATTCTTCCCGCCGGTAACGGCCGGGATGTATTCGGAAATGCTGGTTTCCGGGAATCCGAGGCCGGTGGTTATGACATGCACCGTCTGCGGTTCGGCGTTCCCGACGGCAGCTGCGACATCGCCGTCGAAAAGAACTTTCCGCTGGAATGCGGCTTCGACGAACTCAACGCCATCGATTACGGCAAGGGCTGCTATATCGGCCAGGAACTGACGGCGCGTACGCATCACCGCGGCACGGTCAGGAAGCACCTTTACCGTGTTGCCGTGTCGGGGCCGATGCCGGAACCGGGGACGGCGGTGATGCAAGGGGACAAGACCGCCGGTGAAATGCGTTCGGGCCGCGACGGCGTTGGCCTCGCCATGCTGCGGTCCGCGGACGTCGAGGCGGCCCTCGCCGGAGGCGCCACGCTCTCGGCGGGCGAGGCTGCGCTGACACCCGAAAAACCAGACTGGGCAAATTTCTGACGCCATGCCCGCGCGGAGGCTTGAAGTTCGCCGCTGCCCGTGGCCAGGGGAAGACCCCCTCTATGTTGCCTACCACGACGAAGAATGGGGCGTGCCCGAACACGACCACCAGGCGCTTTTTGAAAAACTGATGCTGGACGGATTTCAGGCCGGCCTTGCCTGGATCACCATCCTTCGCAAACGCGAGAATTTCCGCGCCGCCTTCCGGGAATTCAAGCCAGAAATCGTCGCGCGGTTCGGCAAGCGCGACGTAACGCGCCTGATGAACGATGCCGGTATCGTGCGCAACCGGGCCAAGATCGAAGGTTCGATCCGGAGTGCGCGGGCGTGGCTCGAGATCATGGAGTCCGAGCCCGGCGGCTTCGACGGATTTATCTGGAGTTTCACCGACGGCAGTACGGCCCAAAACCGCTGGAAGCGCATCGAGGATCTGCCAAGCGAAACGCCGCAATCAAAGGCCATGAGCAAGGAACTCAAGGCCCGTGGGTTCACCTTTTGCGGGCCGACGATTTGCTATGCCTTCATGCAGGCGTGCGGCATGGTCAACGACCACCTGACGAGCTGCTTCCGCCACAAGGAGGTCTAGGCATGATCCGCCCCTGCACCGAGTCGGACGTTGCCGCGATCCACGACATCATCAACGAGGCCGCGGAGGCCTATCGCGGCGTCATTCCGGCCGATCGCTGGCACGACCCCTACATGAGCGAAGACCAACTGCGGGCTGAGATCGCCGCCGGCGTCAAGTTTTGGAGCTACGAGGCCGCGGGACAGCTTGTGGGCGTCATGGGGCTCCAAACCATGCCGGCTCTCGCCCTGATCCGCCACGCCTATGTGCGCCCGGCGGCGCAGGGCAAGGGCATCGGCGGCGCCCTGATCGCCCAAATCCGCGGCGAAACCGACAAACCGCTGCTCATCGGCACCTGGGCCGCGGCCACCTGGGCGGTTGCGTTTTACGAGCGCCACGGATTTCGACTCGTCTCTGCGCCCGAAAAAGACCGGCTGCTGCGCGCCTACTGGACGATCCCGGACCGCCAGATCGAAACCTCGGTGGTGCTGGCCGACCGCACCCGGGCCGCCGGTCCATGACGGCGTTGCGCAGCGGCCGGTCCGCCACATGCGCGGCGGTTTTCGTGCTCGCATTGTTGTTCGCCGGGTTGCCCGTGAGGCCTGTGCTTGCGCAGTCGAACGAAATCGTCGCCGAAGTCACGCGTCTTCGTGGCGAGGCCGAAGCGGTGCAACCGGGCGGCGGGCGGCGGCTCGCCGTCGGCGCCGGGATCTTCATGACCGACACCATCCGCACCGGGGCCGACACGCGCATCCAGATCGTGTTCCGCGACGGAACCGACCTGGTTCTCGGCGACGAAACGGATTTTCGGATCGACTTTTACGACTTCGAGGAAGGCGGCGGCTCCGGCACCTCGGTCTTCAGTCTTGTCACCGGCGTCTTCCGCATGGTGACCGGCGCCATTGCCAGCGCCGGCGACCCCAGCGTCACCATAACCACGCCGGTCGCCACTATCGGCATCCGCGGCATCGATCTCTGGGGCGCGCAACGGCCCAACCGGTTGCGCATCGGTTTGTTTGGCGGCATCGCCGTGATCGTCACCAATGCCGCCGGCAGCGTGACGCTGACCGATCCCGGCACTCTTACGGTCGTGACCGCGCCGGATGCGGCGCCGACGCCGGCGGCCGAGTTCGATCCCGACGACCTTGCCCGCGTTCTGACGACCGTCGAGTTCTAGGGCGATTCCAGATCGTCAGGAATCGCTCGTGGCCGCAAGGCGGCACGCCGCTTTCGCGGCGCGCCCGCGCAGGCGTGGACCCTTGGGTCCGCTGCCGTGAGCAACAAAGAAGCTGGAGTGGTTCCGATCACAAAACGGAACCGCGCGAGCACGGTTCAGGCGTCGTTCTCGCGTTCGTCGAGAGCCGCCTGAGCGGCAGCGAGGCGCGCGATCGGGACCCGGTAGGGCGAAGCGGAAACGTAATCGAGCCCGGCCTCGTGAAAGAACCGTACCGAGGCGGGATCGCCGCCGTGTTCGCCGCAGATGCCGAGCTTGAGGTCGGGCCGGGTCTTGCGCCCGCGTTCGACGGCAATCTTCACCAACTCGCCGACGCCTTCCACATCGATCGACACGAACGGGTCGATGTCGAAGATACCGTTGGTCAGGTAATCGTCGAGGAAATTCCCGGAATCGTCGCGGCTGATGCCCATCGTCGTCTGGGTCAGGTCGTTGGTGCCAAAGCTGAAGAATTCCGCCGTCTCGGCAATGTCGCCGGCGCGCAAGGCGGCGCGCGGAAGTTCGATCATGGTGCCGACCAGATAACCGGTCCGCGCCCCGGTTTCGGCGAACACGGCCTCGGCGACGGCATCGACACGGTCCTTGAGGATATCGAATTCGCGCCGTGTTGCGACCAGCGGGATCATGATTTCCAGCAGCACCGCCTCGCCACTGCGGTCCATCTCGATGGCGGCCTCGAAAATCGCCCGCGCCTGCATTTCGTAGATTTCCGGGTACGAAATACCGAGCCGGCAGCCCCGGTGGCCGAGCATCGGGTTGACCTCGAACAGATCGGCCGCGCGGGCGCGCAGATCTTCAGGCCGGGCGCCGGCGGCGGCGGCGACCTCTTCGATTTCCGCGTCGCTGTGGGGCAGGAATTCGTGCAACGGCGGGTCGAGCAGGCGGATGGTAACCGGCAGCCCGCGCATGATCTTGAACAATTCAACGAAATCTCGACGCTGCATCGGCAGAAGTTTCGCCAGCGCGGCACGGCGGCCCGCCTCGTGGTCGGCGAGAATCATTTCCCGCACCGCGACGATGCGCTCGGCATCGAAGAACATATGTTCGGTTCGGCAAAGACCGATTCCTTCGGCGCCGAATTCGCGCGCCGCATGGGCATCCAGTGGCGTCTCGGCGTTGGTCCGCACTTTTAGGCGACGGATGCGGTCGGTCCACACCATGACGATTCCGAAGTCGCCCGAGAGTTCCGGCTGGATCGTCGGCACTTCGCCCGCCATGACCTGACCCTTGACGCCGTCGATGGTAATGACGTCGCCCGCCCGGAACGTCCGCCCCGCAACCGTGAAATGCCCGGCCTTGAGATCGACCCGGATCGTGCCCGCACCCGATACGCACGGCCGCCCCATGCCGCGCGCAACGACGGCGGCGTGTGAGGTCATACCGCCACGACAGGTGAGAATGCCGGCGGCGGCGTGCATGCCGTGGATATCTTCGGGACTGGTTTCAATTCGCACCAGAATTACTGATTCGCCCTTCGCCGATCTCGCCTCGGCGTCGTCGGCGTGAAATACGATCTTGCCCGAGGCGGCCCCAGGGGACGCGGGCAGTCCGGTCGCAAGAACGTCACGCGGCGCCTCGGGGTCGAGCGTCGGATGCAGAAGTTGATCGAGCGAAGCGGGATCGAGGCGGCGCACCGCCTCGGTCTCGTCGATCAGGCCTTCCTCGACCATCGCCACGGCGATGTGCAGCGCCGCCTTGGCGGTGCGTTTGCCGGCGCGGGTCTGGAGCATCCAAAGCTTGCCGTTCTCGACCGTAAATTCGATGTCCTGCATGTCGCGGTAGTGCGATTCGAGTTTGCGGTAGATCTCCACAAGCTCGCCGTACACCTCGGGCATCACCTCTTCCATGGCGGGCGTATCGGATCCGTTGCGATTCTTGGCGGCAAGCGTGATGTGATGAGGTGTGCGGATGCCGGCAACGACGTCCTCGCCCTGCGCGTTGACCAGGTATTCACCGAAGAATTCCTTGGCACCGGTGGACGGGTCGCGGGTGAAAGCAACGCCGGTGGCCGAGGTTTCGCCCATATTGCCGAACACCATCGCCTGGATATTGACCGCCGTGCCCCAGTCTTCGGGAATCTGGTTGAGCCGACGGTAGGTAACGGCGCGCCGGTTCATCCACGAACCGAACACGGCGCCGATGGCATCCCACAGTTGCGCGTGCACGTCCTGCGGGAACGGCTCGCCGAGTTCGCCCTCGACGTGCGCCTCGAAATCGGCGACCACCGCCTTCCAGTTCGCGGCGTCGAGGTCGGTGTCGAGGACAACGCCATTCTCCAGTTTGTGGTGTTCGATGATATCGTCGAAGCCGATGTGGTCGAGGCCGAGCACGACGTCGGAATACATCATCATGAAGCGCCGGTAGCTATCCCAGGCGAAGCGCGCATCGCCGCCGCCGGCCGCCAGTCCTTCGACGGTCTGGTCGTTGAGGCCGAGATTGAGAACCGTATCCATCATCCCCGGCATCGAGGCGCGCCCGCCCGAGCGCACCGACACCAGAAGCGGGTTTTCGGCCTCGCCGAATTTGCGGCCCACGGACTTTTCGACCGCCGAGAGCGCTTTCGCGACTTCCGCTTCGAGGCCCTCGGGATAGGCGCGGTCGCGGCCGATGTAGGCGTTGCAGACTTCGGTGGTCAGCGTAAATCCGGGCGGCACCGGCAGACCCAGATTCGCCATTTCCGCAAGGTTTGCGCCCTTGCCGCCCAACAATTCGCGCATGTCCGCGCGCCCGTCGGCCTGGCCTGCGCCGAATCCATAGACCCAGTTGCTCATGTTTCTTTCGTGCCCCTTAGCCTTCGATTTGCGAGAAATCCGCGACGCCATCGAACCAAACCGTAATGCGCGACAAGAGCCTGAGCCGGTTGAGGCGGAGCGCCGCGTCGTCAGCATTGACCGTCACCCGGTCGAAAAAGGAATCCACCGGCTCGCGGAGCGAGGCAAACGCGCGGAACGCCCCCGCAAAGTCCTCTTCCCGCTCGGCGTCTGATACCTGATCCTTGACCGCGCCGAAGCGGTCGAACAATAGCCGCTCCTCGGCCTGCGAAAAAAGGGCGGGATCGGTGTCGTCGTCGAAGTGGCCCTCGTCTTTCTCTTTCTTGACCTCGATCCGCACGATGTTGGTGGCGCGCCGGTAGGCGGTAAGCAGATTGGCGCCGTCTTCGCCATCGAGGAAGTGCTGCAAGGCCTCGACGCGGGCCAGCAGCCGCACCAGATCGTCCTCGCCACCGAGCGCGAATACCGCCGCAACCAGATCGTGGCGCACCCCCTGTTTGCGCATATGCACCTTGAGACGATCGGCGATGAAGGCCATGAGGCTCTTGGCAGTATCTTCGGCGGGAAACCGAAGCTGTGCCGCTTGACGTGTGTACAGGTAGTGCGCCTGCTCAAGTATTGATCTCAATGGGAGTGCAAGCTGATTTTCGATAATTAGCCGGATAACGCCAAGCGTTGCGCGGCGGAGCGCGAAGGGGTCTTTGGAGCCGGTCGGCTTTTCGTCGATGGCGAAGAACCCGACCAGGGTGTCGATCTTGTCGGCGAGCGCGAGCGCCACCGACACCGGCGCTTCCGGACATTCATCGGCGGGCCCTTGCGGCGCGTAATGATCGGCGATGGCGACCGCAACCTCCTGGGCCTCGCCGTCGGTCGCGGCGTAGTAGTAGCCCATGACGCCCTGGAGTTCGGGAAATTCGCCGACCATGCCGGTGACGAGATCGGCCTTCGCAAGCCGGGCGGCCCGGCGAACGCGACCTTTTTTTCGCTCGGCGCCAGGGATTCTTTCTGAAATTTTCTCTGACAGCGTCTCCAACCGATAGGTTTTGGCCAGCAGAGAGCCAAGCGCCGAATGAAAAACGATCTGATCTACAGTGCCTACCGCGACTGGTGCATCCAATATCTTGACGTCCATCGGGACGCGGTCTTCCAGTTTTCGCTTGGTGTCCTGATCCCAGAAGAATTGCGCGTCCGCAAGGCGCGCGCGCAGGACGCGCTCGTTGCCCGCGATAATGGCCTTGCCGCCGTCCTTCGCCTCGATGTTGGCGACGACGATGAAGCGCGGCGCCAGCTTCCCTTTCTTGTCGTGGAGCGCGAAGTATTTCTGGTGGGCGCGCATCGAGGCGCGCAGCACTTCCGGTGGCAGATCGAGAAACGCGCCGTCAAAGCGCCCCATCAGCGGCACCGGCCATTCGACCAGTCCGGTCACCTCGTCGAGCAGCGCTGAATCGCCGGCAAGGCTCAAGCACTTGGCGGCGGCGAGTTCCTGTGCGCGGGATTCGATAACGCTTCGCCGCTCGGCCGGATCGATCATTACGTGCGCGTCGCGCAGTTCGTCGCGGTAATGGGCAAAACTCTTGACTTCGATCGGACCGGGCGAGTGGAAGCGGTGGCCGGAAGTGGTGTTTCCAATATCGATGTTTCCGATTCCCGTGCCCACGGGCTCGCCTTTGAACATGGCGGCCATTCTTCTGATCGGGCGAACCCACCGCAAGCCACTGCCCGTCCAGCCCATGGATTTGGGCCACCCAAAGTCGAATACGATGCTGTGGACGACGTCTCGAAGAACCGCCGCCGTCTCCTGTCCCTTGCGCTCGATCACTGCGAACAGGACTTTGCCCTTGGGTGTCTCGCGTTCCTCGACTTCGTCGCGGGTGAGGCCGACGGATTTCAGGAACCCATCGATGGCCTTCGCCGGCGCGTCGGCCTTGGGGCCCTTACGCTCCTCCTTGCGGTCGGGCTGGCGCTCGGGCAGGCCGTGGACGACGAGGATCAGCCGCCGCGGCGTCACATAGCTTTCGATGCTTTCGTATTCGAGGATCGCGGCTTTCAGTTGCGCGGCCGCCAGGCGCTTGAGGTCCTCCGCCGCGCGCGCCTGCATCCGCGCCGGGATCTCCTCGGACAGGATCTCAAGAAGAAATTCGGGCATGACTCAGGCGCCCCCACCGGCGAGCCACGTTTCGCAACAGGCTTTCGAGAGAGCGCGCACGCGGGCGATGTAGGCCGCGCGTTCGGTGACGCTGATGACGCCGCGCGAGTCGAGAAGATTAAACAGATGGCTCGCCTTCAGGCACTGGTCGTAGGCCGGCAGCGCCAGACCCGCGCCCGTCAGTGCGTTGCACTCGGCTTCGGCGTCCTCGAAGTGGCGGAACAGGCGGCCGGTGTCGGCGTGCTCGAAATTGTAGGCGGAGAATTCTCTTTCGTTGCGCAAATAGACATCGCGGTAGGTGACGCCCGCGTCATTCCACTTGAGATCGTAGACGTTGTCCACGCCCTGCACATACATCGCGAGGCGTTCGAGGCCATAGGTGAGTTCGCCCGATACCACCTCCACCTCGATGCCGCCGACCTGCTGGAAGTAGGTGAATTGTGTTACCTCCATGCCGTCGCACCAGACCTCCCAGCCGAGCCCCGAGGCGCCCAGCGTCGGGCTCTCCCAATCGTCCTCGACGAAGCGGATATCGTGTTTGAGCGGATCGATGCCGATGGCCGTCAGGCTTTGCAGGTAGACATCTTGTATGTCGTCCGGCGCCGGTTTGAGGATCACCTGGAACTGATAGTAGTGCTGAAGCCGGTTGGGGTTGTCGCCATAGCGCCCGTCGGTGGGCCGCCGCGAGGGCTGAACGTAGGCCGCCTTCCACGGGTCCGGCCCCAGCGCCCGCAACGCGGTGGCGGGATGGAAGGTGCCAGCGCCCATTTCCAGATCGTAGGGCTGCAGCAGGATGCAGCCCTCGGCCGCCCAATACGTCTGCAGCTTTAGGATAAGGTCTTGAAATGAAAGCGCTTTAGCGTCCGCCATCGGGCTATCGGAACGAGGTTGGGAAATGCGCGCGCAAAGTACAAAGCGCCCCCAAGGGGGTCAAGGGCGGGCCCTGTGGCGGCGGAAACCGCGCCGTCAGGCGGTGTAGGGGCAGTCGGTCCGGTCGCAAGGGGCCGGGCTCTGGGCCGCGACGTAGGTGCCGCAGACCGGGCATTTCTGGGTCTCCTCGGCGACACCGGCCCTCCCGGAGGCGGCCACGCCGCCGTCTTCGGATTTCGATCCCATGCGCGAGATCATGCGAAATCCATAGATGACGACGACGATCACCAGAATCGTAAAGATAAGTTTGGGCAGTGAAAATCCGAACATGGGCGGCATTTAGGACGCCGCGCGGCGTTCGGTCAAGCGGCGCGGTCTAAAGGCCGAAACGGTTCCAGAGCGAGCGGGCCTCGAGCGTGGCGAGCAGCTCGTCGCTCCAGGATGGCGCGAGGCTGCCGCCTTCGCTCAGACCCATCCGCCGGCGGAACCAGCTGGTGTCGGCGCCGAAGACCCGGAAGCGCACTTTTTCACCGAAGCGTTCGCGCATCGTGCCGCGGAGATCGCCGAGGCCGTCGATCAGCCCGAGATCGAGCGCCCGCTTGCCGGTCCAGAATTCGCCGGAGAACAGAACGTCTTCGCCCGCCTTGAGCTTGCCGGCGCGGCGCTCGCGCACCAGCGCCTTGAAACTGTCATGGATGTCGCCCTGAAGTTCCCGCAACCGGTCGAGTTCATCGTCTTTCTCGGGCAGGAACGGATCGAGAAATGATTTCTTGTCGCCCGAGGTGTGAAGCCGCCGTTCGATGCCGAAGCGGCCGATGAAATCGCCGAGCCCAAAGCCGCCGGAAATGACGCCGATCGACCCCATGATCGAATTCTCGTCGGCGAAAATTTCATCGCCGGCGCACGCGATCCAGTACCCGCCCGACGCGGCCACGTCCTGGGCGAAGGCGAAAACGGGAACCTTCTTTTCCTTGGCGAGCTGGCGGACACGGCGGTACACCAGCGCCGATTGCACCGGCGAGCCGCCCGGCGAATTAATGTCGAGCGCAACCGCCTTGACGCCCCGCATACGAAAGGCGCGCTCAATGGGCCGGGCGAGGGCAGCGATATTGAGGCGTCCACGGCTGCCGCCGCCGATCACGCCCGACAGGCGCACCACCGCTACCGCTGGGCGTTGCCGGCGCCTGAAATAAGGCAGCGATCCGAATACCCGGTTAAGCATCCCTGACACTTAGGTTGCCGCCGCCCCCGAAACAAGCGCCTGCCGGACGTGCGAGGCGCCGATTCCGTTTTGGGCGGGCGCGCCGACGAGACGGTAGGCGGTCCGAATCGCCTCCGGCAGCCGTGAACCCCTGTTGAAATGCGGCTCAGGCACGACCCGCAGCGCCGGTCTCGACTCCGGCCTCGGCAACCATCAGGCGGCGCGGGATTGCCGCCACCGAACCCTCGAGGACACTCATGTGGGTGTCGAACACCACCGCCTCGATACGCTGTTCCCGCAGTAGCGCGGTCAACCACGACAGAAGGACGGGATCGTTGGTTCGGAGCAGTTCCACCATAGATGCATGCGCCCTCTGGACCCCGGACCGGGCCTTGCTTGACCGGGCAGCGCCGCGGCCCCTATGCTCGCCGCCACTTGCTCCAAGGTCAAGGTGGCTCGGTTGGCCGTTGTCATACCGCTCGATGCGGACCGCGCGCGGTCCGAACTCGCGCTCGAAACCTTGAAATCGCTGGTTGCCGACGACCTCGGCAACGTCAATACTGTCATCCTCGAACGCATGGGCAGCGATGTTCCGCTGATCCCGGAGCTGGCGGGCCACCTGATCGCCTCAGGCGGCAAACGGCTGCGGCCGATGCTGACGCTCGGCGCGGCCAAGCTGTGTGGCTATACCGGCGGGCGCCATATTAACCTGGCGGCGTGCGTCGAATTCATCCATACCGCGACCCTGTTGCACGACGACGTTGTCGACGAAAGCGCACTCCGGCGCGGCTCCGAGACCGCAAATGCCCTCTGGGGCAACGAGGCCAGCGTGCTGGTCGGTGATTTTCTGTTCAGCCGCGCGTTTCAGGTGATGGTGGCGGACGGTTCCCTGGCGGTACTCAAGATTTTGTCCGATGCCTCGGCCATCATCGCCGAGGGCGAGGTTGCCCAGATCGCAACCCGCAACGACACCACCACCGGCGAAGACGCCTATCTCGACGTCATTACCGCCAAGACCGCGGCGCTGTTTGCGGCCGCCTGCCGCATCGGCGCGGTGGTGGCCGAACGCCCGGCCGCCGAGGAAGAAGCGCTGGAAAGTTATGGCCGCAACCTCGGCATCGCGTTTCAACTGGTCGATGACGGCCTCGACTACGCTTCGCGCGATGCGGCGATCGGCAAGACGGTGGGCGACGATTTCCGCGAGGGCAAGACGACGCTGCCGGTGATTCTGGCCTTCCGCCGCGGCGGCGAGGAAGAACGCAAATTCTGGCGCCGCGTCATCGAGAACACCGATCAGCAGGACGGCGATCTCGAACACGCGGTTCAGTTGATGCGGGCCTGCGGGGCGCTGGACGATACGGTGGCGCGGGCGCGCCATTACGGCGCCAAGGCCAAGGATGCGCTCGGCATCTTCGCCGCCTCGCCAGAAAAAGCCGTGCTGCGCGACCTCGTCAATTTCTGCATCAACCGCGCCCACTAGGCCCTCCGCACCGGCCCGGCAGGCCCGACGCGACCCGCCTTGAAGGCCCGAGTTTGTGCCGCTATAAGCGGGGCGACCAGCGACGGCCTGTCGATCCGAAGCGCACTGTCGGAGTGTAGCTCAGCCTGGTAGAGCACTACGTTCGGGACGTAGGGGCCGGAGGTTCAAATCCTCTCACTCCGACCAACTTTTCCGGGGGTCTCCTGAATGATCCCCGTACCGGTCCGTCGGTTCATTTGAACCTGGATGCTCCCAAATTGCCCGATAGTCATTGGCCCCGATTAGATTCCTGCCCACTAGCCGATGAGCATCTGACTAGAACGCTCTGAAACCCTTTGCCAACTTTGCGACCTCCACTGCGGTAAGTAATCGTGTCGAAGCTCGTGATTCGTATTGGACCCCGCTTCTCTCCAGCACAATCTTGGCAAGATGGCCCTTGACCGCAAAATTGACGTTGTCGGGCAAGGTTCCGGTCTGAACGGCAACAGCGATCGCATCCACCTTTGAAACGACAACGCCAACTAATGTGTCCGCTCATGTCCAGCAATGGCCCGCCGCTACTACCGGGCTGAACCGGCGCAGTCATCTGAACAAATCTCTTATCGCCACCGAAGCCGCTGAGGGCGCTTACTACGCCGGTGAAGATCCGTGGCTCGGGCAACAATAATTCTTGAAACGGATACCCAACAGCCATGATAGTTTCGCCCGAGTCTACGCCCGCCCCTCCACCCGACAACTCTAGTGGCGTAATGAGCGTGACATGAACCTGATCGGCAGGCCCGGATGGCCTGCCGCCATTAAGTGGTCCACCAATGACCGATCGCAAAATCTACAAGCCACCTCTACTGCGACAGTTGAGGGTGGGGCCTATGGGTAAGCACGATGAGGTTAAAGTAAAGTCTGGGTCTAGCGAAATAATCATTCCACATATAGATGAATTGCTACATGATTACGGTTCGCCACTTTTTATAGTCTTTGAAGAATTATTGAAAAATTTATATAACGATTTTCTTGAATGCTTTTCTTCTTCTAACCTAGAGACACGAATTGCGTATTCGTACAAAACAAATTATCTCCCCGCTGTTTGTTCTGTATTTGCGAAAGAAGGGGCCTTAGCTGAAGTAGTGTCCGGAATGGAATATAACCTCGCTCGTGCACTGGGAGTTCCTGGATCTGAAATAGTATTTAATGGTCCATATAAAACACGGGAAGAAATCGATCTTGCTATAACCGATCGTG
>CAZTAK010000025.1:18586-35211 GCA_964611585.1 uncultured Alphaproteobacteria bacterium | reverse complement strand
TGAAGATGCGGGCCGCCCGGCTCTCGTAGAACGCGACGCCCCATCCATCTGCGTGGGGCCGGCCTATGAGTTCCTGTTCGAAGCGCACCACGCCCTGAAACGCCGTTCGCTCAGTCATAAGGCGCCCATCAACTTCGTCACGCCCGAGCCCTTTCTCGGCCATTTCGGCGTCGGCGGTTTTGGAAAAATCCGACCGTTTCTGGAAGGCGAATTGGAAGAGCGCGACGTTCGCTACCACACCTCGGCGGCGGTCTCGAACATCACTACCGAATCGGTTGAGCTCGCGGACGGGTCCGTTTTCGAATCCCGCTATTCCCTTATCATTCCGCCGCTCGCCGGCGTCAAAGCCGTTGCCGAGGCGCCGGACCTGGCCAATCCGAAGGGATTCATTCTGGTTGACGCCCATTACCGCCACACCGGATCGGAAAACACCTACGCCGTCGGGGTTGCGGTCGCGCTGCCGCCGGTCGAGGAAACACCGGTGCCGGTCAATTTCCCCAAGACCGGACACATGACCGAACAGATGGCCAAGATCGCCGCCGGCAATATCGCCGCCGACATTCTGGGCGGCGAGAAAACATCTCACGATCTGATGGTCGAGTGCATCATGGATATGGGCGACAAGGGCGCACACATCGTTGCCGATCCGGTACGGCCGCCGCGCAATGTTTCGCATCTCAGCCACGGCAAGCGGTGGCTGTGGGCCAAGCGGTTCTTCTCCAGCTACTACCTCTGGAAAATGCGGCGCGGCGCGACCGGCGGCCCGAAATGGGTCTGGTAGTTGCGACGAGTCGCAGGGAATCGCGCCGATCGATAGCGGGACGCCGATATTAGCTGGCTTAATTGCCAGGGACCGCACCGCGTGCCACAATCCCCGCCCAGTGGGGGGAAACATGGCCAAAAATAGAAACAACCTTTCGCCGTCGGCCGCCGTGCGCGCTCGCCTCGATCATCCCGTCATCGATGGCGACGGGCATATCGTTGAAATGAATCCGGTGTTGCTGGATTACCTAAAGCAGGTCGCCGGCGCCCGTGTCGCGCGCCGTTACGAGAAAATGATGACGACCGGTGGCGGGCCGTGGGGCTGGTACGCGCAATCCGATGGGCAGCGCCGCCGCCGCCGCTCGATGCGCCCCCCCTTCTGGATCATGCCGTCGCGCAACACTCTCGACCGCGCAACCGCCCTGCTTCCGGACTTGATGGCTAAACGCCTCGACGACTTCGGTATCGACTTTGCGATCATCTACACGTCGATGGGCCTTCCGTTCGTCAGCCTGGGTGACGAGGAACTGCGCCGTGCCGTGTGCCGCGCACTCAACATGATGTATGCGGACGTCTATGCCGGCCACGGCACAAGAATGACGCCGGCTGCCGTCATTCCCATGCACACGCCCAAGGAAGCAATCGAGGAATCCGAATTCGCGGTGCGCGAGCTCGGCCTCAAGACCGTGATGATCGCCGGTACGGTGACGCGCGCGGTGGCGCACGCCCGGCGCCGGGCGCCCGAAGCAGGCGTTCACGCGACCTGGATCGATCCGCTGGCGCTCGACAGCGAATACGACTACGACCCGGTGTGGGCCAAATTCGTCGAACTCAAAGTCGCGCCCGCCGCCCACAGCAATTCGATGGGCTGGGGCGCGCGCGCGACCACCAGTAACTATATGTACAACCACATCGGACATTTTGCCGCTGCTGGTGAAGCCTTTGCCAAGGCCCTGTTTTTTGGCGGCGTAACGCGGCGATTCCCAAATCTGAATTTTTCATTCCTCGAAGGCGGCGCCGCGTGGGCCTCCTCGCTCTACAACGACATCGTCGAGCACTGGGAAAAGCGCAATATCAGGGCGCTGAAACGCAACCTCGATCCGGCGCGCACCGATGCCGCGCGGCTCAAACGGCTGCTGGCGAAACATGGCGGTGCGCTGGCGAAGGCGGGCCGCCGCGGCGGCCGCGGCGACGCCACTTACGGCGGCGCCAACAGGTCCGAGCCCGGCCTGGACGAATTCGCCGCCTGCGGTCTCAGGCGTGCCGCAGACATCAAGGCCCGGTTCGTGCCGAATTTCTACTTCGGCTGCGAATCCGACGACCGGCTAATTCCGGCCGCGTTCAATGCCGACCTTCACGCCTTCGGCGCCAAGATGAACGCCATGTTCAGTTCCGACATCGGCCATTGGGACGTGAGCGATATGCGCACCGTTCTTTCCGACAGCTACGAGCTCGTCGAAACGGGCCTGTTGGGCAAACGCGACTTCCGGCGCTTCGTGTTCGACAACGTGGCACGCCTCCACAAAGGCATGAACCCGGAATTCTTCAAGGACACGGTGGTTGAGGACGCCACCGCGCGGATCTGAGCCTGGCGATGCCGGCCCCCTTGTTTCGGCGGCGGATGAAACTGATCCTTCCCGCGGTCATGGTGTTGGCGCTGACGGCGACCGGATGCAGCGAAATCATCCCCGATTTCAATCTCAGGGACAGCTACTTCGGCAAATTGATCCTGCAACCCTCGAAAACGGCGAAACCGGTCAAGCGCGACCGGGAAGGCAACCCCGTGATCAAGGAATAGAAACATGACCCACCGAACAATCCGCGGCCGGATCAATTATATCAGCGACGAAGAGGGCGAGAACGGGCGGGAATGGTTTACCATGACGGTCGATCCCGACGGCAGCCGTGTGATTCGCTGCCAATGCGAGATGGACGACTATCGCCTGCAGCGCGACGTTGTCTTTGCCGTCGATGCCGACTGGCAGCCGCGCGACTGCTCGGTGCGGGTTTCAATCGATCACGAGCTGGTCGGAAGCGGGTGGTTCCGGTTTACGGACACCTTTGCGGAGTGCGAAACACTGACGACCCAGCACGGGCGGGTGTCTCAGCGATGGCCGCTGGAGCGCCCCTGCCCGGTGTTCATTTCCCATGCCGTAACCTGCGATGTCTGGCAGATCGCCCTGTTCGACAGGCAGTCCGGCGACAAGATCCAGCGCATCGAAGGACGCCTGTCGAGTTCGACACTACCCAATGGCGGGTCGGGACCGATGCTGAGCGCGGGCTTTTCGGGTACCGCCGGTCCGGGAGTCGTCGATCTTGAGTACCTCGAAACGAAATCGGTAACCGTGCCCGCGGGCAAATTCGAGGCCGATCATTTTGCTATTCTGCGCGAAGGCAAAGCACCGCTCGAAATCTGGGGAATGGGCGACGATATCGTTCCGGTCAAACTGCGCTGGGACCTGCTCAACCAGAGTTTCGACTTGGTCGAACTGGAGATGTAGCGCCCGCATTTCCTGCCGCGTGTGTCCGGTAGCGCGCCCGCAGAAAAAACGCGGCGAAAAACCTTCCGTCAGATCGGACTGCAACCGTCGAGTTTTTGCAACAGCGAAAGCAGAACCGACTGCTCTTCCGGTGAGAGTGCGGTGTCGAACAGCGCCTTGGCCTCGCCCACGATCTGCGGCGAGCATCGCTCGTGCACCGAGAATCCTTCGTCGGTAAGGCGGGCAATCACTTCGCGGTCCGAGTTCTCGGCGCGCGACCGCCACACCAGCCTCTTTGTCTTCCAGTTGCTTGACGATGCGGGTGGCGTTGGGCGGGGAAATCGACAACCGGTGCGCCACATCCCCCATGCGCAAACCCGGCGTCCGCCCCAACAGATTGACGACATCCAGTTCGCCGACGAACAAGTCATGCCGGGCCGCAACCTCGCCGCCCATTTCGTTGACGACTTTGTGGACGCGGCAGACCTGACTCACCAACTGCACCAGAACCTTTTCCCGGGCCACAGACCCTTCGCCGCTAATCTCGACCTCTTGAACCATCATTGTACCGATCCCCATATTTTTCTGTACGAACACTTTCCGACGTAAGAACTGCCACCCTTAATGACAGTCGGGACCGTTCGAGGGTGTGACGGCTGTCACCGGTTGGGAATTGTTTTGGCTCGCGAACGGCCGCTCGTGTGATGACGGTCACGCCGGGCCGGCGTCGGCAGCCAAAAAACCAGGGCCGCCGGGTATCGAAAGCCCGCCGGGAGGCATTGCCCGAGCCGCAAAAGCAGACGTCGCCGGCGCAGCGGAGACGGCTGACGCGGCGGGCATGGCCGGTCCAGCACAGAAATGGCAGAAGGCCGTACGGCGCGGTGAAACGCTATTTGCCGCGGTGAATCGATTTGCGCAGGCGGCGCGTGATCAGGCGGAGCAAACCCTGAGCCAGGAAGTCGGCACGTTCGATTCGCATCCGGATTTCCTCGCGGGTAAACACGGCGCAGATCAGATACTCGTGGGCGACTGCCGTTGCCGAGCGCGGTTCGTCATCGACCAGTGCCATTTCGCCGAAAAATTCGCCTTCGCCGATGATATCAACGAGCCTGCTATTCTCACCGGAGCCGGTTCTGATTTCGACCGTTCCTGATTGAACGAGGTAGGCGTGATCGCCGCGCTCGCCCTCCGTGAACACGACTGTCCCCTCGGGAAAAATGTTGTAGGTCAAACCGTCGAAGTGGCCGATCGTCCATGATGGACGTTTCCGGTCCGGCTCGGCCGCAGGATCGTCAGGCGAGTTGATATTCGTCATAGCCATTCCCCGTCCGGACCTTGCCGCGATCGACCGCCGCAAGGGTGCGCCGAACAGCGTTGCCGGAAACGAGACACTGTACAACAAGTTGCGCCACGTCGGCACGATCAATGCCGCCGAGAACGCCCTGATCCTCGGTCAGGAATCCATTTCCTGTTGCCGAACCGGATTCGAGCCCGCCCGGCCGGACGATGGTCCAGTCCAGCCCTGAGGCCCGCAGATAATTCTCGGCCTGATCCTTAGCATCCAGCGCCTCGCCGATTCGCTCCAGCACCGGCGCCGGCATGACGGCACGGCTGTCGCCGCAACCGATCGCGGAGATGAAGATGAACCGCTTGACACCTGCCACTTGCGACGCGTCGGTGAAGTTTCGCGCCGCCGGCCAATCGGCAAGATGAGTCTCATCGGTCTTGCCGCCGATCGTGCACACGACAGCATCAATCGGACCCGCCTCACGAAAGGCCGTGGCGACGTCGCGGGTATCGCGGGCATCGGCGCTGATCAATCGGGCGCCCAGTTCTTCGAGTTTTGGCGCCGCGTCTTCGGAGCGGCCGAAGCCGATCACCGTATCGTCGCGCGCGCGCAGCGCCCGAACGATCTCGAAGCCGACGCCTTTGGTCGTTCCCGCTACCAGGATCACTGCCACATCGAGCCTTCCTCAAGGGAACCGCATTACTCGCGAGTGTATCGTCCGCCACCGCCGGGGCCAAGGCACGCCGATCGGTCAAGGCTGAGGGTGGCGCCGCCGGCAAATGGAAACCGCGTCCCCTCTGGCCGCTGCGCCCGTATCCTGTATGGTTAATAGGGCAAAGGAGGCACCATGAAACACCGGACCTATGGCGGCAAGCTCCTCTATCTCACCGACGGAACCGGGGAGATGGGGCGCGAGTGGTTCACGGTGACCGTCTACGGCGACGGCAGCCGGACCCTGCGTGCCCGTTGCGAAATGGACGACGACCAGTTGTTGCGCGACGTAACAAATACCGTCGGGCCGGACTGGCGGCCGCGCGACGCTTTCGTCCGGTTGACGTTTGAGGACGAATTCGTCGGCTCCGGCTGGTACCGCTTTGGCGAGCACCTCGCCGAATGCGAGGCCTGGACTGCGGCCGAGGGGCGCGTCAGTTACCGCCGCGATCTCGAGCAGCGGCCGCCTTCGCTGGGGGCGCACCCGGTCTGTTGCGATACCTGGCACACCGCAGCGGCGTGGCACCAGGACCCCTCGCCCGGTGTCACGCGCCTCGAGAGAATTGCCATGACGTCGTTCCTTCCCAACGGCGGATCCGGGCCGGAACTCGTGTTCACCGACCTCGATGTCGAGTACCGCGGCGAGGAAGAAATCACCGGCCCGGCGGGCACCTTCGCGACCCGTCACTTTGCCAGCTTTCGCGCCGGCGCAGCCAAAGACCGCCCGCCGATCGAAGTGTGGGCGTTCTCGGACGATTTCGTTCCGGCGCGGCTGCGCTGGGATTTGCTCGGCCAGACCTATGAACTGGTCGAGTTCGAGTCCGGCTAGCCAACCGCGCGTCTGAGCTTCACCTCGCGGTAAACGATGTAGAGTCCCGATGCGACCAAGAGCGCGGCACCGCCCCAGACGTTGGCGCCGGGCACCTCGTTCCACACCACGAACCCGATGGTCGCCGCTGCGATGAGTGCCATGTAGTCGAACGGCGCCAGCAGCGCCACCGGCGCATAGCGAAAGGCCTGGGTCACAAAATACTGCGCCGACACCCCGGCCGCCGCCACCGCCACCAGCAGCCCGAGCGCGCCCCACCCCGGCGTTACCCAGACGAAGGGCACGGCGACGATGCCGACCGCCGCCGCCACCGCCGAATGATAGATCACCATCGTCAGGCTCGATTCGGTGCGGCTGAGGGCGCGCGTCATGATCATCATCAGCGCATACAACAGGGCCGCCCCGAGGGTCAGCAGTGCCGCCGGCTGGAAGGCGCCCGAGCCGGGCTGGACGATGACCAGCACGCCGGCGAAACCCACCAGCACCGCAGACCAGCGCCGCAACCCTACCCGTTCCGCGAGAAGCGGCACCGAAAGCGCCGTCAGGAAGATCGCGCCGGCAAAGCCGAGCGCGACGGCGTCCGCCAGATGGAGTTGGCGCAACGACAAGAAGAACAGGAACATTGCGCCAACGCCGGCAGTGCCGCGCAGCAGGAGCGCAGCCGGCCGGGCGGTGTGAAGGATGGTTGGACCGTGCCGCCACAGCGCCAGCGGCACCATGACGGCAATCGCGAGGACGCCGCGAAATACCAGGATCTGCCACACCGAAAAGTCGGCCACCAGCCATTTGGCGAGCGCGTCCATTGTGCTGAACGACATCACGCCCAACAACATGAAGCCGATGCCGCGCAGGTTATCGTCGCCGTGGCGTTGCGATTCGTCCATTTCCGGCCCCGGGCCCCGGCGGGGCCAAATACGAACGCCCGCAACGGGATCGCTCAATACAAAAGGACTAAAGAGTTGCACCGGGCCGCGGCGCGGCCGAGGGCCCGGACCTTACCGGTTCCGGCATCCGCGCGGAAGGACGAAGCCATGGCTTGGAACGCGACCCTGACATATCGGTTTCTCAATGCCAGCCCGCACCGCCAAGGCAATTCTTCTTTTGCTGTTTCAGTAATATCGACATTCGGCCCCAGTTCCGCCGCCACCGAATGTCGAAATCGAACCTCTAGGGTCCGGACTCAATTAAGCCACCATGTCACGATAGCCGCGATGATGGCGGCTAAGAAGAAGTTGCGCGCGAGCTTGTCGTAGCGTGTTGCGATGCGGCGGAAGTCCTTGAGGCGTCCGAACATACGCTCGATCAGGTTGCGCTCGCGGTAGGCGACGGGGCATCGTATGGGATGAGCCTTTTTCGTGTCGGGTTGCAGGGGATGACCGCCTCTGCGCCGCGCTCGGCGATCAGTTCTCGCAACCAGTTCGCGTCATAGGCTTTGTCTGCAAGCAGGCGGGAGAATGGGCCGGCGGCCTCGATCAAGGCCGACGCAACCGTGACATCGCCGGTATTGCCCGGGGTGATTACCAGGACCCTCGGTCGGCCCTGATCGTCTGTTAACGCGTGGATCTTGGTAGTTCGCCCACCGCGCGAGCACCCGATGGCTTCGTTGAACGCCCCCCTTTTCCACCGGCCGCCGAGCGGTGCGCCTTTATGTACGAGCTGTCGATGGCAACCGTGCCGATGATCCCCGTCGACCCGGTCAGCGCCTCGAATATCTCATACCAGATACCCTGCCGGCTCCACCGGTTGAACCGGTTGTAGATCGTCGTATAGGGGCCGTATTCCGCCGGACAATCCCGCCACCGCGCGCCCGAGCGCAGCATGTGAACGATGCCGCTGATCACCCGGTGGTCATCAACGCGGTGCGCACCGCGCCGACCCCGTGGAAGCAACGGCTCAATCCGTGACCACTCCTCATCGCTCAGCCAATACAAGTTACTCATCAAAGCCTCCTATTCCCTGGAAGCTTGAATCACATTACAACCGATTCAGGAATCCCCTAATTGAGTACAGACTCCCTAAAGGCTCCCTTTGGCCTCAGCAGAAACATAGCCTGAACGCGCCCAAGGTCTGCTTCTGATGCTCGACAGTAGCGACCTGGGCGGCAGTAGACCGGCACCGCCTCACCAACTAATCTGACCGGGCTTCAAGGAATGAAGTGAAGTGAAACGACCAACATGGGGGGGTAACCGACAATGAGGTTATGGCCCGTTCCCGCTGCCGCTGTTGGCGATGGCGGCAAGCGACGGAGGCCCCGCCGGTAGCAGATTGATTCACAATTCGACGCGCCGGTCACGTGAACTTCGCGTCATGTGAAGACCGAGCCCGGACGTTGTGTTGCGGATTGCAGTCGGCAACAAGAATGGCATGACCGAATCCAACACTTCCAAACCCGGCGTCTCGGGCGACGCGAACCCGCGCTTCGCGCCGCTGAAGGATTTCTTTTCGGGGATGCTCGAAGACGGGCGCGAAGTGGGCGCCGCGGTCGCGGTCTGTCTCGACGGAAAGCCGGTGGCAGACCTGTGGGGCGGCTGGGCCGATCCGGCCCTTGAAAGACCCTGGGACCGGAACACGATTGTCTCGACGTTCTCGGTCTCCAAGGCCATGGTCTCGACCCTTGGCCACCGGCTCGCGGACCAAGGCGCCTTCGATTTCGACCGTCCGGTGGCGGAATACTGGCCGGCCTTCGGCCAGAACGGCAAGCACCGCATTCCCGTCCGCCATCTGTTCGACCACCGCTGCGCCCTCTGTTACGTCGACCGAAAACTTCGCCCGGGCGATCTCTACGACTGGGACCTGATGATCGCCGCCATCGAGGAAACTGCGCCCAACTGGGAATGGGGCGTGCGGCCTGCCTACCTCAACATGACGTACGGATACTTGCTGGGCGGGCTGATGGAGAAACTGACCGGCAAACGGCTCGGCCGTCTCATGCGCGATGAACTCGCCGGGCCGCTGGGCCTCGATTTCCACTTCGCGCTCACGCCCGAAGAGAAGGCACGCTGCGCCCGGGTGCTCCAGGACGACACATTGATCGGCCGCCTGAGCGCCGAAGGCGACAGCCCGACTGCACGCTCGATGCAGGGTTTCGCCGGCAACGAGGATTTCAATTCCGACGGCTGGCGGTCGGGCGAGGTGGGCTCGGGCCAGGGGCACGGCAATGCGCGCGCGATTGCGCGTCACTTTGCGATGATGGTGGCGGGCGGCACCCTCGAGGGCACCGAGATCATGAGCCGGGCGGCGCGCGATCGGGCCATCGAATTCCAGTGTGAGAGTGACGGCGAAGACCCGATCATGGGCACGCCGATCCGCTTCGCGCTTGGCTACGAACTCAACTGCAACGCCTTCCCGATGGGCCCCAATCCGAAGGCTTTCGGCCACTGGGGGGCGGGCGGTTCGTTCGGCTTCGGCGATATCGAGACGGGCCTCGCCTTCGGTTATACGCCAAACTACATGCACCCCAACATGGAACTCGGCCCGCGCGGCACGGACTTGGTCCGGCAGGTCTTCAACTGTCTGTGATGGCCGCCCTGCTCTGGCCCCGTCGAGCCGGGCAAGGAATACGCAAGAAACAACCAGCCCGAAGCGGCGCAATCTGATCAATCAGCCCATGAAAAACATCCTCTTCGGCCTCCTGATTGCGTTCGCCGTAGCCGCGACACCGGCAGCGGCCCAAAACGACGACCTTATACCGGCCATGCCCGGACCGTTCGCTCGCTAGCGTACTCCCCAGACAGTGGTCTCCTGGTCTCGGCCAGCTATGACGGCACCTTTGCCCTTTGGGACACGCGCTCGGGGCGCCGGTTGCTTTCCGAGGGCTAGGGCGTCGACGTCAACGCGGCCGCTTTCGCCAATGACGGTTTTACGTTTGCGATCGGAACCGACGACGGTGAAATCATTATCTGGGATTCCGATCTCGAATTCGAAGTCATGCGCATATCCGCCCATGACGCCTGGATCCGGGCACTCGATTTCTCACCCGACACCTTGTACGTCGCCTCCGCCGGCAACGACAACACGATTCGAATCTTCAACACCGACACGGGCGAACACATTCGCACCTTGTCCGGCCACACCGATGCGATCTTGGCGATCGACTATATTTCCGAAGGCCCCGATAACGCCATCCTGTCTGCCAGTGAAGACACCGACATCGGGTTCTGGGACGCAGATACCAGCGAAATGCTCGGTATATTGGAAGACCACACCGGGTCGGTATGGTCGATCGAACTCGATTCAAATGGCAACTACATCGTCAGCGCGGGCAATGTCGTATTCCTCTGGGATTTCAGCACCGACGATATCGAAAAATTCACTTTGGACGGGCCCGTCGGTGAAGTTCATGCCGCCGCGTTCTCGCCCGACAATCGCTACGTCGTCGCAGCGGGCGAAGACATGGCGGTCTATATCTGGGAACTCGCGACCCGCCGTCAGGTCGCACGCCTGACCGGCCACACGGACGAAGTCTGGTCGCTGGAGATTTCACCCGACGGAAAATGGATCGCCACCGGTTCGACGGACCAAACCATCAAGATTTGGGACCTGAATGCGGCCGTTCGCGGCACCGCCACCTCGCACCGGCGGCCGGACCCCGGCGCGATCGCCGTGATCCCGTTCGCTCTCGGCGAGTAGCATACCGATACCGTCCGCGATGTGGCGTTTTCGCCCGACGGCAATCTGATCGCGACAGCGGGGTACGACGACAGCCATGAGTTTCTGTCGAGCCACCAGGTCAGAATCGACATGAACGCACCAACGACAAATTGCAATACAAGCTCTCGTTCGGATTTCGCCGGCGGCCGATCTCCAAACAGATTATCCAGGTCGCGCTTGGCCATATCGGCCAGCAGCGCGCGGACCTCGTGAATCGCGATTGCGCCGCCGCGGCCGCCGACGAGAGCGACGTAGAGCTCGCGATGAGATTTGACATGCTGAAACATGGGAAGACTGAAACCAAGGGCATCGCTGTCTGAAATCAAGCCCGACTTCACCGCCATCGCGTGCTGTTCATGCAGCATTTCGCGAAGGTGGACGAATCCCTTGCGGAACAAATCGTCTTTGCCGGTGAAGTGGGAATAGAAAGTCGATCTACCGACGTTCGCCTCGTCAATAATGTCTTGAATCGTAATCGCGTCGTAACCTTTGCGCAGAATGAGCGCGACCAACGCCGCTCGAAGCGTTTGTCTTGTTCTTATCTGCCGCCTATCCATTGAAACGCCCGCCGGCCGCTTTGCGCGCAGCCGGACTATTTCCACGAGATCGTTCGTTACTGAACATCCGCGCCAACTTAGTCCTGCAATACCTGAACACCATGTCCAGTATAGAACACATAGTTCAGTCTCCAAAGGAGGCTGAATAAACTGGAGTAGCCGCCCGGCACCAAGGGCGCGCGGCGTTGAACGGGACGGAGTTGAACCATGACGCATGACGGCGCCAAGAGCGCATTGAGGGTCGCAGGGGCTGCCTCTGTCGTTTTGTTCTCCTTGATGCTCATTGTGGCCTTCGCCCTGCACTACACGAGCGTGGGCGAGTTTTTTGAAATCAGCCTGAGATATGTCCAACTGCCGATCGAGCAAACGATCGCTAACTTCATGGGAGATGAGGCCGGCAGGACGTACGTGTGGCCCCACCTCATCGCCTATCTCTCCGTGCCGATGATGATCGCGGCTTCGCTGACGATCGGTTATTTTCTGTTCGAGCGAGCGCCCTGGTATGCGTTGATCGGGTCGGCGTTCACCGTTACCGGCGCGGTGTTTCTTGGCGGCGTATTCGCGGCCTGGCTGTCGTTCGCAGCACTCGGAAACCTGCCCTCCGATCAGACGGACTCGGCCGTTGCGGCCCTTAGGGTACTCACGGAAATGCAGGGTCCCCTCGCCCTGAGCACTTACCTGTCGGCCCTCAGCCTGCTTGGGTTCATGGTGTCGGCGGTCGGATTGTTCAGGGCCCGTGTCGTTCCCAGATGGTCTGCGGTCTCGCTGTTCCTCGGAAACCTCATGATCCTGGTGTTCATGGATCTCGACAATCTGATGCTCGCCGGCGCGGTCCTCATGCTTGCCGGATTGGTGCCGGTCGGCCGGTCGCTGCTGTCGGGTTCAGACCAGCCCGCCGTAACGCCCGGCGTCCCCGCCCCGCAGATCAGTTAACCCCGGGCCGATTGGCACTGCGGGTCGCCGGAGAGTGCGGGCCGCGCGACACCGGTTTGAGACCCGCGATTGCGTCTACTCCTCGCCGCGATCCGGGCGGCGGGTGACGAGCATGGGGCCGCAAATGCAGAGGAACAGAACGAACGCCGTGATCCATGCGACGGCGGCAACCGTCAGAGCCGGCAAATAGAATTCGCCCGACAGGGATGATCCGATGCGCACGAGCGCCGCCAGCGTCACGAGAACATAGGCGGCGCTCAGGCCGACGCCGGCACGAAGCGCGCGCGCCGTGTGTCCGAGCGTCGCGCGGCTCATCACCGCAAGGGTCATCGTGCCGGCGGCGCCGGCGGTCAGCGCATGCAAGGCATCCGTCGATGAGACCGCGTCCCACCAATAGCTCAGCGCCAGCAAGCCAAGGCCAATCGGAATCCAGAGATAGGCGACGTGAAGAACCCAGACTAGGGGTTCGGAAAAGGTTGCCTGACCCTGCCAGCGCGCCAGGCGATAGAGGTTGAGCGCGGCCGCGACTGCGTTAAGTCCGCCGGAGAGAATGTTATCCGGTGCGACGGCCCAGACGACCAAAGCGATCAACGTTGCCACCAGCGTCAACCGGTCGAAGCGCCCGAACGCCTTCGGTAGTTGTTGGTCGCCGCGTTTAGCCAGCCAGTTGCGAGTGAAACTCGGGATGACGCGGCCGCCGATTAAGGCAATCATCATAATCACGACGCCGATGGCAAAGCGCCGCGCCAACCCCTCCATTTCAAAAAGGCCCGCGGCCTCGGCGTGGGTCAAGGCATTGGCCGTAAGAAAGAGGGTGATCGCCAGAACCACCGGCAGGTTGCGCCAATTGCGCCCGGAGACGATCTCGCGCAGCGTCACCGCGGCCACCGTGAACAGAAACGAAAGGTCGATCAGGGCCGCCGGCCATTCGCCGATCAGACCGGAGACCGCGACGGCGGCCCGCCCGGCCAGCCACAGAATCACAAGCCCCAGGAGCGGCAGGCCCTGAAGCGGCATGCGGCCGGTCCAGTTCGGGATTGCCGTCAGCAGGAAACCGGTCATCGCGGCGGCGACGAACCCGAACAGCAACTCGTGGTAATGCCAGGAGACGGCTCCGAAGGCCGTCGGCAGTTCGATCCGGCCCTGTATCATCGGGAAGGAAAGGGCCAGCGCGGCGGCGGCCCAAAGGCTCGCCAGCAAAAAGAAGGGCCGGAACCCATGGGCGAGAACCGCCGGTCCCGACGAAGCCCGGTAGCGCGGGATCGGGATGTGATCGGGCTTGGTCATGGGCTAGCGCAAATCCCGAGCCGGCGGAATCGCCGGCGACGACGATTTGCGTTCTATGTCAAAGGGACAGAGCTTTTCGCGTGAGCGAATACGAACGGGAAAAGCTCTTAGGGTTTGCTTGGCGGCAATCGTCATTATTTCCTGCTCCTTTACCAAACAGCGTTCCCAAAAACTAATTCTTGATGATGGGACTGAGTTTCAATTCGTCGTGGGCGGGGGCACGAATTGCAGCGCCCGGTCGCAACCCGGAGGCCAACGCGGTGCGAACCGATGGATGGTCGTCCCGATCACTCCGGACACGGGAACGCCCGCACCATGGCGAAAAATATCAATCCGGCGGCGGAAAAATGCCGCTTCTCGGGGGTGTCGATAAGATATTTCAGAACGATATTCGCGATCTGGTTCATCGTCACGGAACCTGGCCGGCAATATTTGAGCTCGCCAATTTGGACATAATCGACGCCAGAAAGGTCGCGCAGATTGCTTTGGCCGTCGACAACGCCGCCAATGAACCCCGTGCACATACTTTTGTTCGAACCTTCATCCGCGACATTGCACCAGTCACACAGTTTGTAGCCGTCAAAAAAGAAAGCCATTGCGGCTCGCGGCGCCGTCGATACGCCCAGAGCCACCAGCAACGATAGAAACAGCATTCTCATGGGGCCGCCCCCTGTTTGCTTCGCGTCATTATACCGGGTGTACCAGGGCCTGTCTGAGGCGAAGGGACCGGGGAACCGCCCCAGCCATCGCTCGCGCGGTTCAGTCGGCAACAGCCGGGGCGCTGATGCGGCCTACGTTTCCATCTCGACCGGCGGGGTTTCGGACAGCCGTTCCCGTGCTGCCTCCACCGCCTCCGGCGGGAAGCGATCCTCGTACTTGACGACAAGGTATTCTGCAGTGAGTTCCGCCATACCCTTTTCGCGCAGCAACGTGAATTCGTCCGTTGGCGGACCCATCGCCCAATCGACAAGGCACTGTTGAACGCCTTTTTTCTTTAGCTTCTGACGCGTCCGGCTTGCCCGGGTCGTACGTCCATTCTTCTCGGTCAGAAGTTCTTCGTAGGCGTTGAGCACGTCGTAGAAATCCCGCTCCATTGCATCTTCGAAATGCATCCCCTCGAGAGAGCAAAGCTGCCGGAACGCGAGCCAGTAGATGTCCTCGCGCTCGAGACGGCGCGCGTTGACCATGAGGCTGCGCAGCGCCTCGGGATCATCCAGTTTTGCTATCTTGGCCGCTTCCATCCGTACCGTCTCAGTCTGCTGTGTTTGCCTTGCCGCCGCCGCTGCTCGGGAAAAGCAAGTCGGCAAGTCTGAATGCGACCGCGGGCAATTCCGTCTTTGGCTACGAAGATAGGGTGCGCCTGCGGTCCTCGTACTCGTCCTTGTCGATCTCGCCGCGCGCAAACCGGTCATCGAGAATATCGAGCGCCGTTCTGGGGCCGCGAACTTGAGCCGCGGGCGCGGCGCCCCCGAGCCAGCGGACAACCAGCACGATAACGCCGACCAGGACGGCGAGAAAAACAATCATGAACAGCGGGCCGAGAATCATGCCGCCCCAGCCCCAGCCGCCGCCCCACATGTGGTCATGGGAAAAATCGCGGCCGGTCTGCGCCTGGACCCAGGGACTGGCAAACAGGATCGCCGCGAACAGCGGTGCGAAAAGAACGTTTTTCAGTTTCATCGTTCCGGGTCTCCCGGCTCTGTAGTCGATGGGCGGGACGCTGCCGCATACCCGACCGATGGCGTACACGCTCGATCGCGTACACGCCGTCCCGCATCGCAGAGTGAGAAACCTCGGCATTCGCTTCGACGGGGTGTTCGTGCGCGGCAACTCGCGCCGCGTCCCGGCATCCCCAACCGGCGGCCAGCGCTAGCGCCCCGGCCGTTATTCCCCGCCTGGATTTGTGGCCCAATCGCGTGGCCCCACCGCATGGCGATGTCCCTCACAGACGCGTGGCAATCCTATCAGGTCTGCCGCCGCGGGTCATGGGAAACCGCAATGGTCTTTTGGGCCGGCGCCGACCGTTTTAGGCAGTTGCATCAACGCACTGGCGTGACGATCGACGAATAGGGATGAATCCTTACCAGGCGATGGCGTCACCGTTGTAACGATGGAAGGTTCCCGTCCGTGCGAGGGTCAATTCGGCGATCCGTTGCCTGACACCGGCGATGCTGTCCGGAATCTCGACGTCGGCATCGGCTTCGCCCATGTCGGTCTTGACGTGCCCGGGGCAGTAAACGCCGACGGCAATCCCGAGTCCGGCCATGTCCTTGGCCATGGTCGTCATCACCATGTTGAGCGCGGCCTTGCTCGAGGCATAGGTGTAGGCGCGCCCGTGGGTTTCGCTGTTCGAGCCGATGGTGCTCGAGATCGACGCTATCTTTTTCTGTTCGCTGCGGGCCACTTGCTCGACGAAGGACTGGCACATTTTCATTGGCGCCATGGCGTTGGTCCTGAGAACGTCGGACCAGGCGTCATAGTCCATGTCGCTGAAACTCTGACCGGTGCCGCCGCGCGGGCCGATGATGCCGGCATTGTTGAGGAGAACGTCGATGGAGGCGTGCTTCTGGCGCTCGGCGCAGGCTTCGATGGCGCCATTGTCGCGCACGTCAAGCGCTTCGATGGCGATGCGGCCATCCGCGTTGTCGGCGAGGGTCTTGAGTTCCGGCGCTGCGTCGGGCGTGCGGCAACAGGCGATGACGGTCCAGCCGTCGGCCGCGTACTGGCGCACGAACTCAAGCCCCAACCCGCGGTTGGCGCCGGTGACGAGGAATGTGGGCACATCGGTCTCCTTTTGTTGAGTACGGGTCGCCAGCGTACGCTCAAGATGTGCGCCCGCCGGTCATAAATAAGGCGCGGACGACGGCGGCGGGAGCGCGGTCGCGCCGGGCCGGGGCCAGGATCAGGACGAGGGCGGTAGGTCGAGCGGTCATGCCCCCCTACCATAGCGCCCGCGAGGCCGGTAGGGTTCCCTCCATGATGACGTTGAGGATATTACTCGCGGGAATCGTTGTTCCGGCACTGGTAGCAATACTCTCGCCCTGCGCCTAGGCGCAGCAGCCGGGCGCCTCGGCGCAGGGAACCCGGAGCGCTCCGCCGCAGGGAACCCGGAGCGCTCCGCCGCAGGA
>CAZTAK010000025.1:0-18486 GCA_964611585.1 uncultured Alphaproteobacteria bacterium | reverse complement strand
CGCAGGGAACCCGGAGCGCTCCGCCGCAGGGAACCCGGAGCGCTCCGCCGCAGGAAGCCTTCCTCGCCTGCCAAGGGAGCCAGCCCGGCGCCACCTGTTCGGCCGTGGACTCCAGGGGTCTTTTCCCAGGAACCTGCGAAGCGATTCAAGCGTCGCACCTCTGCGTGCCCGCATCGGAGCAGAGCCAATGGCAACAGGGGGATCAACCCCAGGCGGAAGCATTCCAGCTGCTTCAGCGCCGGCCGCACCCGCGGCCGCCGGGTGCCCCTCAGCCGGGTCAGCGCGAGGCCGGCCGCCCCGGGCAACTCCCCGCAGGTAGCGAAGCGGGCGGCGGCCCGGGCGGCGGCCAGGGCGGCGGGATGTCCCGTTTCGGCTACGATCCCAATCCCCCCTATGCGGGTGCCAAGACGCTGTTCAACAGGCTTTCCGACACCGGCCAAGTCACATGTTTCAACGACACCCAAGTCATCGATTGTCCGCCGCAGGGGCAGCCTTTTTTCGGCCAGGACGCCCATTACATCAGCCCGCCCGCGGCGTTCACGATCAATGGCGACGGCACAATCGGCGACTCCCTCACCGGACTCACGTGGCAGAAGGCCCATAACGCCTAGCGGCTGTCATTCTACGACGCCAAAAGGGCCTGTGAGAGACTGACGCTCGGCGGGAAACGGGATTGGCGCCTGCCCAACCTGAAGGAGCTTTTCTCGATCGCCGATTTCCGCGGCTCGCAGGGCCGGCGTTTCTTCATCGACAGCCAATATTTCGATCTGGAGATTCCCGGAGAGGAGATCCTGGAAGGTGATCGCTTCGCTACCCACAGGGTCGAGATGATGGGCCAGACCTGGTCCGGCACCCTCTATGCCGGCCAGCATTGGGACCGGCCCGGCGTCGAAGCCGCCTTTTTCTTCAACTACCTTGACGGCCACATCAAACAGGCACCGACGCGCGGCAATACCATGTTCTATCGCTGCGTCAGGGGCGCGCAATACGGCGCCAACGAATTCCGGGACAATGGCGACGGCACGGTCAGCGACCGCGCCACCGGATTGATGTGGCAGCAGATCGACGATGGCCGGGCGCGCGATTGGAAGGGGGCTCTGGCCAGTTGCGAGAATCTCGTTCTTTCGGGCCGCGACGACTGGCGCCTGCCCAACGTCAAGGAACTGCAAGGCATCGTCGATTACCGCGACGCCGATCCGGCCCTGGACACCCGCTTTCTGGCGCTACGCGACAAGGACGGCTGGTTCTGGTCCTCGACCACCCATGGCGACAACATCCGCATGGCCGCCTACGTCTGTTTCGGCAAATGCATCTCGGTGGATGGCGTCGACGTGCACGGCGCCGGCGCCCAGCGTGCCGACCCCAAGACCGGCGATCCGTCGCAATACACCTCGCTCGGCGGGCAACAGGACCAGGTCAGGATTCAGAACTACGCCCGTTGCGTCCGCGACGACAGGTGAGATCGGCGGGCATTCTGCGGCCACATGTCCGAATCCACGCGCGCGCCTGTGCGTAAATCATCCCGGAACGAACGCGCGCGGTGCCCGCGGGGTGCCCGGGGTGCCCAAGTCGAACGCCCGTTCAGGAGCGCGGCGCTAACCCCTTGAAAAATTGGGGCGAGTGAGGGGAATTGAACCCCCGACATCCAGATCCACAATCTGGCGCTCTACCACTGAGCTACACCCGCCACCGCGGCGCCCCTTGTGCCGCAAGCGTTGGAGTGCGTCAAGCGCCGCCGGGCGGGGCCAAATCGCTGCGCTCCAGCGCCACCAGCCGCCACATGTAGAGCGCGAGCGTCGAGCGGTGGGGGGCGAAGCGTGCTGCGGTGCGCGCCGGGTGGCGGCGGCCGATCAGGCCCTTGAAGGTGCGTTGCACGGCGGCGTCGCCTTCGGGCCAGATGTCGGGGGAGCGGCAATAGAATAGCGCCACCATGTCGCACGACCACGGGCCGATCCCGCGAATGGCCCTCAAGTGTTGCGCCCGCGCCAAGTCGTCCATCGCCTTCAGCGACGCGGCGTCGAGGCCCCCTTCCCGCTCGGCTCCGGCCAACGCCAGCAGCGCCTGGAATTTGGCGGCGGATACGCCGCAGGCCCGTACCTGCGTTTCGCGTTCGCGGATAAACAGGGCGGGAATCTCGCAACCGGTTTCCCGGGCCAGGTCCTCGACCCGGCGCCAGATGCTGCGCGCGGCCGGCGCCGACAGAAGCTGGTTGACGACCGTGCGCGAGAGAAAATACCCCGGCGTGACCTGGCTCCGGTCGGGTAGGCCAAGCGGCCCGGCACGGTCCAGTGCCTCCTTGAGCGGCCGCGACAGGCCCGCGGCGGTCTCGACGAAACGGCGGTGAAGGCGGGCGGAACCAGAGGGGTCGGAACCAGAGGGGTCGGAGGCAGCCATGGCCTCTCATAGAGCAATATCCGAGGGGATTGAACCGGCGCGGTTCAAGCCGTTCAGGCATGGCCCTGGCGCGGGCGCGTGCAAGTGTTGCCCCGGCGCGGGCGCGTGCAAATGGCGCCGCCGTCGGGACGGCCCGCTCATTCGGAATAGGCTGGTCCGATGTCTTGCAGTCCGTGGATGGCGCCAAAACCGGAGCCCGCCGAGCCGGCACCGGTGCGAAACCCGTCGCGCCCGCCACCCCCGGATTTCTTGCGCTTTCAGCGCCCGCCCCGATCGCCGCAACGAAACCGCCACCTGGAGCTTTTTCCGTTCGCATGCGCTCACGCGAAAAGCTCTATGTATTTGAAATTGAGCGCAAATCGTCGTCGCCGGCGATTCCGCCGGCTCGGGATTTGCGCTACAGCACCACGACGTCTTCGAGGTGCCCTGGCAGATCGCGCGCGGAAATCTGGGTCCAAGTCCTTGGCGAGTTCGCCGACGATGCGCGCCTGCGCCAATTTGGAGAGACTCTTTCTGAACTGACCGAGGCTTTTTGCCGGCGACACCAGCACAAGCCGATCGAAGCGGCCGTTCTGCGCGGCCTCGTTGAGGACCTTGGCCACCTCCTTTTCGAATTTGCGCTTTTCTTCGGTGTGCCAGTCGACGCCCGGTTCCAGGGCATGGCGTGTGCCGACGCCCGAGCTTTCGTGTACCCGACCGGGCCGCTCGGTGCCGATTTCACTGGTGCGCGGGTGGCTTGCCGCGAAATCGTGATCGAGCACCGGTTCGAGCCCTTTTCCCGGGCCTTCGTTCAGCAGCACGCGGGCGCGGGAGCCATCAGCAATCACTATCCAGGTTCTTATCGCTTTCAAGGTCATTCTCAATCTCGGTTGTGGTTCGTCCGTCCTCCCGGTTCGACCAGATCTCCACCCCTGCCTGATGATATGGGGTGTGCCGCCGTGCCGATTCCAGCCCCTGCGCGCGAATTTGCCGCACAATCCGGTCGCAGGCCGGGTGCGCCGAGTGTGCCGGAGGCAGAATCGGCGCGCGACTTTAAGAAAAGTGCCGAGAAAGCCGGGCAATCGCTTCGTCGAGCGTCGCGTCGTCCTTGCAGAAACAGAAGCGCGCAAAGTGATCCGGGCCGCCCGCCTGATAGAAGGCGCTGACCGGGACCGCCGCCACCCCGGCCTCGACGGTTATGTGGCGGCAGAAATCCTCGTCGGTGCCGTTGAAGCCGAGCGGCCGGAAATCGGTGTTGAGGAAATAGGTGCCGTCGCAATCGGCGGCGTCGAAGCCGATTTGCGCCAGCCCGTCGCGCAGGCGGTCGCGTTTCGCCTCCAGATCACCGGCGAGTGCGCGGAAATAGGCGTCGTCCTTGCCGAGGCCGTAGGCAACGGCACGCTGGAGGTTGGGGGCCGTGGTGAAGGTCAGGAACTGGTGCGCCTTGGCAATCGGCGCCAGCACGCCGGGCGATGCGGTCATGTAGCCCACCTTCCAGCCGGTCAGCGAAAAGGTCTTGCCGGCGCTGCCGATGCGTACGCAGCGCTCGCGCATACCGGGCAGGGTCATCAGCGGAGTATGCGCGGCGCCGGCGAAGAAGATATGCTCGTAGACCTCGTCGCAGATCACGTAGAGATCGTATTTCCCGGCCAGGGCGGCGACGGTTTCGAGCTCGGCGCGGGTAAACACCTTGCCTGCGGGATTGAGCGGTGAATTCAACAACACCGCCTTGGTGCGCGGCCCGAAGGCGGACTCAATATCGTCCGGCAATGCCCAGTGCGGCGGTTCCAACCGCACAAGTTTCTCGGTGGCGCCGGCGCGGCGGACAATGGGGACGTAGGAATCATAGAGCGGCTCGAACAGCACCACCTCGTCGCCCGGCTCCAGCAGGCCGAACAGGGCCGCGGCCAGCGCCTCGGTCGCGCCCGAGGTCACCATCACCTCGGCGGCCTCGACATCAAGGCCGTAGAAACGCTTGTTGTGCGCGGCGACCGCGTCGCGCAGTTCGGGCACCCCCATCATCGGCGGGTACTGGTTGGGCGACGAATCGAGCGCCTCGTGGGCAACGCTGCGGACATCGTCGGGGCCGTTTCCGTCCGGGAACCCCTGCCCCAGATTGACCGCGCCGTGCTCGTTCGCAAGCCGCGACATCACTTCGAACACGGTGGTGCCGAAGCCGCCGAGAACGCTGTTGGGTGATTTCATGGCGTTCAAATCCACCTTCTAACGCGGGCCTTGTAGGCTAGGAAGTCGTCGCCGAAGCGGCTCTCGAGATACGGTTCCTCGAGGGCAATGACTCTGTAGCGGATCAGCAGCAGCGCCGCGAACACGGCGATCACGATCCACGGACGGTCGAAACCGATTCCGGCGCCGGCTTGCAACAGGGCCGCCGCAACGTAGATCGGGTTGCGCGAATAGGCGAACGGCCCCGATTGCACCAGCGCCTCGGACCGGCGGCGCACATCGACCGAGGTCTTGGCGCGCCAGAATTCGCGCAGCGCCAGTACGACGAGGATTACACCCAGGATCGCGACGGCGATTCCGGCGGCGACGCCCGCATCCCCGAGGCCGAAGCTCAAGGGCGACCACACCCCCTGCACCACTTCGGCCACCAGCACCGTCGCCACGAAATAGATCGGCGGCGGCGTCTTGATGCCGGGCGTCTCGCGCTCGGCCGCATCGCGGGCCGCGCGTTCGGCATCCGCCGGGTTTTCGAAATCGTTCGGGCGCGGCGCCATCGGTGTCATCCCCCTTTTGAACAGGACCTCCCCACCAGTCTAGCCCAAGGGCGCCTCGGGTAAAGGCGCCGGGATCCGGCTTTGCCGCCCGCGCGGTGCCGTGGCATAACGCGCTCATGAAACTTGCAAGCGGCATGGCGCGGCTCGGCACCGAGAGCGCCTTCGATATCCTGGCGCGCGCCGAGGCCCTCAAGGCCGAAGGGCGCGATATCATTAACCTCGGCATCGGCCAGCCCGATTTTTCAACGCCCGCGAATATTGTCGCGGCGGCGCAAAAGGCGCTGGCCGACGGTCACCACGGCTATACGCCCGCCAACGGAATCCGCCCCTTGCGCGAGGCGGTGGCGGCGGACATCGCCAAATACCGGGGCGCCGAGGTCGATCCGGATCATATTCTGATCCAGCCGGGCGGCAAGCCGACGATGTTTTTCACGGTCCTCATGTTCGGCGAGCCGGGTGCCGAGATCATGTATCCCAACCCCGGGTTCCCGATCTACGAATCGGTCATCAATTTCACCGGCGCGAAGCCCGTCCCAATGGCATTGCATGAAGAGACCGGGTTTTCGTTCAACGCCGAAGAAGTACTCGCGCAGATCACCCCGGCGACGCGGCTGATTATTGTGAACAGCCCGGCCAATCCGACCGGCGGCATCGTCTCCGAGACCGAACTCGACCGGTTCGTCGCCGGCCTTGACGCCTGGCCCGAAGTAGCGGTGATGTCGGACGAGATCTATTCGCGCATGCTCTACGACGGACTCGCCCACAAGACGTTGCTGGATTACGGCTCGATCCGTAACCGGCTGATCCTGCTCGACGGCTGGTCCAAGACCTACGCCATGACCGGCTGGCGGTTGGGCTACAGCGTCTGGCCCGAAAGCCTGATCGGTCACGCCACGCGCCTTGCGATCAACGATCATTCCTGCGTCAACGCGGCGACGCAGTGGGCCGGGATCGAGGCGCTGACCGGGCCGCAGGACGCGGCCGACGAAATGGTGCGCGCCTTCGACGAGCGCCGCAAGATCATCGTCGAGGAACTGAACGCGCTGCCGGGATTTTCGTGCGTGACACCGAAAGGCGCGTTCTACGCCTTTCCCAATATCACCGGCACCAAGCGCGCCTCCGCCGATCTTCAAGACCTAATGCTGAACGAAGCGCACGTCGCCACCGTGGCGGGCACCAGCTTCGGCCGCTTCGGCGAAGGATACGTGCGGTTTTCCTACGTCAATTCGGCCGACAATATCCGCGAGGCGATGAGACGCATCCGCAACGTGCTGTAACGCCGGGCGTCAACCGGCTTCGCGATCAAAGCGAAATATCGTCGCTCATGTAAATCCACATGTGCGCGATCTTGCCGTCGGCGAAGTGGAAGAAATTGCAATTGCTGGCGCGTTCCTCGCCGCCGTCAGGGGTGGTGCGGACGGCAACGAACTGCGCCGCCACGCGCTGACGGCTCGGATCGACGACGATTTCAATATCGTCGTGACTGACGCTGGCATAGGCTTCGAAAAACCCCTCGAACATGCCACGGATCCCGCTATCGCGGCCTTCATAGGTCTGGTTCGCGGTCTGCACACATAGCGTCGCGTCCGGGACGAACATGCCGAGCACGGCGTCCAGCGCCTTGCGGTCGACGGTGGCGAAATATCCCTCCATCGCGGCTTCTTTCAATTGCGCGGCGCCAAGATCGCTCATGGTGTGCCCTCCCGGTCGCTGGTCCACATGGCCTGAACCGCCCCAAGCCTAACGCGCCGCAATCTTTGCGGCCAGTTGCCGCGACGCGCTCGCCTAGAGCTTTTCCCGTTCGCATACGCTCACGCGAAAAGCTCTATCCCTTTGACATAGAACGCAAATCGTCGTCGCCGGCGATTCCGCCGGCTCGGGATTTGCGCTAGCGCCGCGCCAGCGCCAGCACCACGCCTGCCCCGATCATCACCGTGCCGGTCAGCCGCAGCCGCACGCGGCTGCCGTGGGCGCCGCGGAAGAATTCGCCGATGCGGTGCGCCAGCGCCGCGTAGATCGCCGTGAGGCCGGCGGCGATTACGAGGAACGTGACGCCCAGGATCAGCATTTGCAGTCCCGGCGGCCGCGCCGGATCGACGAAGTGCGGAAAAAACGCGGCGTAGAAGAACAGGCTTTTCGGGTTGGCGAGCGACACCATGAACCCCTGCCAGAACAGGTTGCGGCCGGAACGGACCTGCGGCGCTGCGTCGGCCGTCACGACCCGCGAGGCGCGCCAACTCTGGAGCCCCAGGTAGATCAGATAAACGACCCCGGCCCAGCGGATGGCCTCGAACCATTGCGCGGCGAACAGCATCACCGTCGAGAGGCCCGCCGCCAGCACCAACAACTGCACCACTATCGCAGCGCTCGCCCCCGCCACCGACAAAAGCGCCTTGCGCAGGCCCCACGCCAGGCTGTGGCTGATGGTCAACATCACGCTCGGCCCCGGAAACAGAATCAACAGGGCGGTGGCGACAACGAAAGAAAGATAGAGTTCGGCGCTCATCGGAGAGGCGTTATATCAGCCTGGATGCGATCGAGCAGCGGCAGTGTTTCAAGGCCTGCGATATCGACGCCTTCCAGGCGCCGCCGCTGTCGGATTGCGCGCCGGGAACCGGCATTCCGGTAGCCGCAAACAGCGATCCGCCGCAGCCCCGGTCCGGGCACGCGCACAATCCTGCGCCGGGAACAAACGCCGGACCGGCCCGCCAACGGCGCGATGCTATTGGCGCGCAATGCTATTGGACGAGGTCGATTTCGGCGCGTGAGTTGACGTCGAGGACCGCGGCACAGTCCAGACTTGCGTTGTCGACGGGCTGGCACTGGACCACATCGTTCAACAGCAGCCGGCCGATATCGCTGCAACCGGTACCGGGAAGCATGAAAGACCGGATGTGCGTCTTGTTGGCGCGCAACCCCCCGAAACTGATGGTGGAGCGCAAGGTCAGCACGCCGCCCGTGTCGAATACGGCAAGATCGGCGCTAAACACCTTCAGGGGCGTCGTGGTCCCGTTGGTCACGACGAGATGTAACTGGCATCCGCTGGCGGACGTCTCCACTTTGTTGAGCTCGATCGACAGCCGCCCGGACTCGGCTCGCGCCACTCCCGGTCCCAGGAAGATAACAATCGCCAGACCCATAGCCACCACCAAAATCCCAATACGCATCGACCTCTCCTTTGCCACGCCTAGCAAGGACCATACGTTACCACCAAGCGGCGCGCGCGGCCACGAACCCAAGGCCCCGGCGGATACCTTGCAACCCGGACGGGCGGAAGGGTCATTCCAGGGGTTCGAGCCCGGGGATCAGAGCCGACGGCATTGGCACCGGACGCCGCATTGTGCCGCGCCCAATCGGAAGGTTAGCGGCGAGCGCAAGCAGACCGGGGCGATCGCATGGCGGGAGATCGAATGGCAGGGGATCGAATGGCGGGAGATCGAAATGCAGGGCCTGGAAAAATGAGAGTTGCAGACACTCGGACAATGCCTGCCCGGCCCCTGATCCTGGCGTCGGCGACAAGACCGGGCGCCCGCGCCGCCCCGCGCCGGCCGTCTTCAAGGACAGGATTCGGCCGGTCCGCCCGCCTTCCCGCCCGGCATTTCCGGCGTCGCCGTGCCGGACCGGATGGCCCGCCGGCAAGGCGCGCCTCAGGGCCGAAGCTCCGGTGCGGGGTCGGCGGTTCGAAGCCAGCGGCGGGGCTGCCTAATCCTTGTGCAGCGTGCCTATCGAAGCGGCAATCCATGCCTCACGCCAACATGAACAAAGCGGTATAACCAATTGTCATTATTCAATTCGTCCGATGGATCTGAGATGGCACGAGCCGTGCAATTTCCCACGGGCGGACGGCGATCCGCCACCCTTTCCTTTGTGCACATCGGGTCCCATGAAAAAGATCGAAGCCATTATCAAGCCGTTCAAGCTCGACGAACTGAAAGAGGCATTGCACGAAATCGGGCTCCAGGGAATTACCGTCCTTGAGGCCAGGGGATTCGGCCGCCAGAAAGGCCATACCGAACTCTATCGTGGCGCCGAGTATGTGGTCGATTTCCTGCCCAAGGTAAAAATCGAAATCGTGCTCGACGACACTCAGGTCGACCAGGCGATCGAAGCCATGACCAACGCCGCCCGCCCGGGCCGCATCGGCGACGGCAAGATATTCGTCACCTCGGTCGAGCAGGCGATTCGCATTCGCACTGGCGAAACTGGGACCGAGGCGATATAGAACCCAAGCCCCCAAACTACCGCCATACAAGCCAAAAAAAGGAACGCCATCCCATGTCTGACGCAGCGGCTGTCCTGAAAATGATCCAAGAAAAGGACATCAAATTCGTCGATCTGCGCTTTACCGATCCGCGCGGCAAGTGGCAGCACTTGGCCATGGACCGCGGCGTTATTGACGAAGACTTCTTCAGTGACGGGGTGATGTTCGACGGCTCTTCCATCGCCGGATGGAAAGACATCAACGAGTCCGACATGTGCCTGATGCCGGATGCAGCATCGGCGGTGATCGATCCGTTTTCTGCGGTACCGAACCTGGTGCTGATCTGCGACGTGGTCGAACCCACAACCGGCGAATCCTACTCGCGCTGTCCGCGCTCGGTCGCGCGCCGCGCCGAGGCCTATCTCAAGTATTCCGGCATCGGCGATACCGCCGTGTTCGGGCCCGAAGCCGAGTTCTTCGTGTTCGACGACGTTCGCTACAACGTGTCGATGAACCACACATTTTACTCCGTCGACGAGGCCGAAGGCCCCTACAACACCGGGCGCAAGTTCGACGGTGGCAACATCGGCCACCGGCCGGCGATCAAGGGCGGGTATTTTCCGGTTCCGCCGGTCGATTCGGCCGCCGACCTGCGTTCGGAAATGCTGACCTTGATGACGGAAATGGGGCTCTCGGTCGAAAAGCACCACCACGAAGTCGCCCCCAGCCAAGCGGAACTGGGCATCAAGTTCGACACCCTGGTACGCACCGCCGACAACATGCAGATCTACAAATATGTGGCTCACAACGTCGCCCACGCCTACGGCAAGACCGCGACGTTCATGCCCAAGCCGGTCCTGGACGACAACGGCTCGGGCATGCACGTGCACCAGTCGATCTGGAAAGAGGGCAACCCGGTTTTTGCCGGATCGAGTTATGCCGATCTCTCGGAGACGGCTTTGTTCTACATCGGCGGCATCATCAGGCACGCCAAGGCCACCAACGCCTTCACCAACCCCGCCACCAACAGCTATAAGCGTCTGATTCCGGGGTTCGAGGCGCCGGTGCTGTTGGCCTATTCGGCACGCAACCGCTCGGCCGCCTGCCGCATTCCCTTCGCCACCAGCCCCAAGGGCAAGCGCGTCGAGGTGCGCTATCCCGACCCGGCGGCCAACCCCTATCTTTCTTTTGCGGCAATGTTGATGGCCGGCCTCGACGGCATCGAAAACAAGATTCATCCGGGCGACCCGATGGATAAAAACCTCTACGACCTGCCGCCGGAAGAACTGAAGGACGTGCCGACGGTGTGCGGGTCTTTGCGCGAAGCGGTCGAATGCCTCGACGCCGACCGCGATTTCCTGAAGAGAGGCGATGTCTTCACCGACGACGTCATCGACGGCTACATCGCGCTCAAATGGGAAGAAATTTACCAGTACGAGCACACGCCGCATCCGGTCGAGTTCGCGATGTACTACAGCGTGTAACGTTCTCCGGCATCCGAGCCGGAACGAAGGAGCCGTTCGCACGCGCGGCCCCTTCTCGATTGCGCCACCCACGCCGCCCCGTCCTCGCTGCACCAGCGGTGTCGAACCTCGCAAATCCTTGAGCGAGAACCGGCGCCTGCGTCGGGATGCCGCGGCGGAGCATCGCCCAACTCACACCATATACCGTCGCATAAGCCGTGGTGCAGTCCCCGCCCGCGCAGCCGCCATACCACGGTCAATTGAAACGATGGCGGATCGCGCGCGGCGGGCCATTCTCGGCCACCTGCACCACGGCGTTTGAACTCCCCCGGCGCGTCCCGCGGTGCGGGCGCATCCGGTGGCAGCAGGTAAACGGCTACCATCAACGCAACTTGAAACCATCGAGGTAATCATGCAGGCACAGGATGTCATGACCAGCCCTGCGAAAACCGTCACTCCCGAAGCGACGGTCCAGGAAATTGCCGCAACTCTTTCCGCGTATGGAATCAGCGCGGTGCCGGTGGTAAACGATTCCGGCGAGATCGTCGGCGTGGTGAGCGAGGGCGACCTTTTGCGCCGGCGCGAACTCGGAACTGTACCCCACCCATCAAGGTGGCTCGCGTTTTTCGAGAATCCGGTAGAATTGGATGAGGCGTACCTCAAGGCAACCGCACGAACCGCCTCGGCCATCATGTCGCGCGAGGTGGTGAGCGTCGATGCGGACACATCGGTCATCGAGATCGCCGAGATTCTTGCCGAAAAGCACATTAAGCGCGTGCCGGTTCTGAGGGACGGCAGGTTGGCCGGCATCGTGAGCCGCGCCGATCTGGTTCGCGCCCTCGCGACGCAGAAACCCGCCAGCGAGCCGGAACCCGAGCCCGGCGACCGGGAAATTCGTCAGGAAGTGCTGCTCGTCGTCCGCGCGCTGAAGGCCGTGGACCGCCCCGACATCAATGTCATCGTCGAATCCGGAATCGTCAGCGTTTGGGGATACATTCAGAACGAGGAGCGCCGCGTCCCCATTGTCGAAGCGATCAAGAACGTTCCCGGTGTCAAGGCAGTTGAAGACCACCTCGCCACATTTCCGGCCTGGTACTGGGCGGAGTAGACACGTTCGACCGCTAAGGGCTGGCGGCCCGGGATCGCCCGCGAGCGGGCCCGATCAGAGCGGCCCCCATGGGGCGCCGCCCTACTCCGCCGGCACCTTCCGCGGCCTGCCGTTTTCATCGACTGCGACATAGACGAACGTGCCCTCGGTCACGCGCACTTCTTCGCTTGTGCCCACGCGCCGCGCGATGGTCTCGATGCGGATCGACAACGAGGTCCGCCCGACCTTCGCCACTTCGGCATAGACGCTGACGTGATCGCCGACATGGATCGGGGCGTGAAAGGTCATCGCGTCGATGGCGATGGTAACGACCCGGCCTTTGGCACGGGCGATCGCCGGGATCGCGCCGGCGATGTCCATTTGCGAGAGCAGCCAGCCGCCGAAAATATCGCCGGACGAATTTGCGTCGGCCATGCGCGGCACGGTGCGGATGGTCGGCTCGCCGGCATTGGTACGAACGGGACCGATTTCGCTCACGGGGTTTCCATTTGGGTCCGGGGTACCATATCTTGTTGTAGGCGGGCTCTCGCCTACTCTATAGTGCGGCCCACCATGACGTCTTGTTCATAGAGGAAGTCCAGGGTCCGCGCAATGGCCGACCTGTTCGAAGACCCGCCCCGGGGCCGCAAGCGCAAACCGCAATCCTATTCGGCCCGCGACATCGAAGTTCTTGAAGGGCTTGAGCCGGTGCGCCGCCGGCCCAGCATGTATATCGGCAGCACCGGCGAGGACGGCCTGCATCACCTTGCCTCCGAAGTGATCGACAATGCGGTCGACGAGGTGCTCCAGGGGGCGGCGACGCGGATCGAGATCGACCTCGGTGCCGACGGCTATCTCACCGTGCGCGACAACGGACGCGGCATCCCGGTTGATCCGCATCCCAGGTTCAAGAAGAAGTCGGCGCTCGAAGTCATTTTGACGACGCTTCACGCGGGCGGCAAATTCAATGGCAAGGCCTACGAAACCTCGGGCGGCCTGCACGGCGTCGGAGTTTCGGTGGTCAATGCGCTGGCCGACGATCTCACGGTCGAGGTGGCGCGCGACGGGAAACTGTGGCGGCAGACCTACTGCCGCGGCAAGCCCAAATCCAGACTCACATCGAAGGCGGTGAAGAACCGGCGCGGCACCACCGTCACCTTTCACCCCGATCCGAAAATCTTCGGCAGCAAGGCCTCGTTCAAGCCGGCGCGGCTCTATCGTCTGGCGCGCTCCAAGGCCTATCTGTTTCCGGGCGCAGAGATCCGCTGGCGATGCGATCCGGCTTTGCTGGGCGCCAAGGAGACGACACCGGAACGCGAGACCTTTCGCTTCCCGGGCGGGCTGGTGGACGCGCTCGATGCGGTTCTTGACGGACGCGCCGCTGCCACCGAGGCGCCCTTTGCCGGCAAAGCACCCTTCAACGGCAAGAAGGGGCGCGTCGAGTGGGCCATCGCCTGGCCCGAAGATGCCGAGCCGCACGCCGGCTTCTATTGCAACGCCGTGCCGACGCCTGAAGGCGGTACCCACGAAGCGGGCTTGCGCGCGGCCCTGAGCAAGAGCCTCAAGGCCCACGGCGCCCTCGTAAAGGACAAACGCGCGGCGAAGTTCACGGCCGAGGACGTGATCGGCGGGGCCGCGGTGATGATGAGCCTGTTTCTGCCCGAACCCCAATTTCAGGGGCAAACCAAGGAAAAACTTACCAGCCCCGAGGCCGGAAAGCTGGTGGAGACGGCGCTTCGGGATCATTTCGATCACTGGTTAAGCGGCGACCCGGTGGCAGCGCGGGCCCTTCTCGACACCGTTGCCGAACGGACCGAGACGCGGCTCCGGCGGCGCGACGAACGCGAGGTGTCGCGCAAATCAGCGACCCGCAAGGTTCGCCTTCCAGGAAAACTCGCCGACTGCTCGATTGCCGCGGCCAAGGGCACGGAACTCTTCATCGTCGAGGGCGATTCGGCCGGCGGCTCGGCCAAACAGGCGCGCGACCGCGCAACCCAGGCAGTGCTGCCGATCCGCGGCAAGATTCTCAACGTCGTCAGCGCCGGCGCCGCGAAGATGCGCGGCAACCAGGAAATCGCCGACCTGACTCTGGCGCTGGGATGCGGCGTGGGCGAACGCTATGACGACAACGCGCTACGCTATGAACGAATCATCATCATGACCGACGCCGACGTCGACGGCGCCCACATCGCGACCCTATTGATGAGTTTCTTCTATAGCGTCCTGCCGCAATTGATCGAAAACGGTCATCTGTATCTTGCCAACGCACCGCTGTACCGCCTCAGCCAGGGCGGCAAGATCATGTATGCGCGCGACGACGCCCACCGTGAGCGGCTGCTGAAGACCGACTTCGACGGCCGCGGCAAGGTCGAGGTCGGGCGCTTCAAGGGACTCGGCGAGATGCTGCCGGCACAGTTGCGCGAAACCACGATGGCGCCCGCCCACCGCACGCTGCTGCGGGTCGCAATCCCCGAGAAGGAGGCCGAACAGACCGCATCGCTGGTCGAAAGCCTGATGGGGCGCAAACCGGAACTGCGCCTTGCCTTTTTTCAGGATCGCGCGGAAGATGTGATTGAAGTGGACGTTTGAAGCGTCGGCGCCGGCAGGCCCGTGCCGCAAGGCGAGGAGGCGCCGCGGACGGATGCGTGTCGTTCTGAAATTGCTGCTTGCCGCGGCTTTTGCCGTCGCCGTTGCCGCTTGCGCCGGAACCGCCACGCGCGTCGGCACCAGCGGCATCTCCGAATTCTATTCGCCCTCGCTGGCCAGCTATGTCTCCCGCAACGGCACCTTTCCGATGGAGGTGCACGGCAATCCCTTCGGGGTTCCGCAAGCGCAGTCCGACGCCGCGATTCGCGGTGCGCGGGCGATCCCCGCCTGGGCGGGCACGGGCAACTTCGTGGCCCATTCCGAGCCCGGCCGAGGTTTGCGGTTGGTGCTGGTCTTCGGCCCCACCGACGCGGCGGTCGGCTCCCGCCGCGTGTGCAGCGACGCAGGCGAAATCGCCACCGCGCGCAGCGAAACCCAGACCCACGTCTTCGCCGCGTTCTGCCGCAATAACGAATGGATCACCTATGCCTCGATCCGCGTGCCGGCCCTCAAGGGGCCGGACGACCCGGCGCTGAACGACCTGATGGGCCAGGTCATGCTGAACGTCTTGCCGTTCATCGTACGCCGCCAGATAGTGTCCGGCCTTTAACCGCAAACACCGTTGCCGATCGGTGGCGCCGGGCGAGCGCCAGCCAGTCGCGCAGCAACCCGGCCACGGTCTCGGGCTGTTCCATCGGCGCGAGGTGCCCGCACTCCTGATAATGAACAGCCGCGACCCGGGGATGCGCCCGGCAATCTCGGCATGAATTTCGGGAGGGGTCAGGCGATCGTTGGCGCCGCCGATCACCACCACCGGGCAGTCGATGGTGGCAAGGTCGGGTCGGCTGTCGGGTCGGCTCATGATGGCGGTGGTCTGGCGGATGAAGCCGTCGCGGCCGACGTCTTCGGCCATGGCGGTGATGGCGGCGACCAAAAGGGTATCGTCGAGCCGGCCTTCGCTGATCATTTCCTTCATCAGACTTGCCGTCATGCCGCGGAATTCACCGATCTGCACCTGCGACAGGATTTCACGCCGCCGCGCGCTTTGTTCAGGCGAATCGGGCCGGGCCGAAGTATTGACGAAGGCGAGACGCTCGATCCGCTGCGGCGCCTGACGCCAAAGCTCGAACGCCAGATATCCGCCCATCGACAGACCGGCCAGCGCGAACCGGGGCGGCGCCTGATCCAGGACGTGGCGCGCCATCGCGGCAAGCGAATCCTGACGCGTCAGGTCCGGGACCCTCATTTCGGCCAGATGCTGCAGATTATCGAGCGCATAGACCCACAGGTTGCGGTTGCATAACAGGCCCGGAAGCAAAATCAGGTGGGGATCGCCGCTCATGAACCAAGCTATGGGCCGGACCTGTGCGAGCGTCAACAGCGAAGCCGCCAAGTCCCCGCATTGGTTGACGGCGCACCTGAAATCCCCTATCCCACCCGGCAATGATAGTAGGTTTTCTCCTTCAGGCGAGCGACCGGCCCGCCCGACCGGCCCCGGCCACATGAAATTTCGCGATCTCGGTCTTAGCGACGAAGCATTGCGCGCGGTCGATGACGCTGGCTATAGCCAGCCGACGCCGATCCAGGAACAGGCCATTCCCATCATCCTGCAGGGCCGCGACATGTTCGGCGTCGCCCAGACCGGCACCGGCAAGACCGCCTCGTTCACCCTGCCGATGATCGACATTCTGGCCGCGGGCCGCCCAAAGGCGCGGATGCCGCGCTCGCTGGTTCTGGAGCCGACGCGTGAGCTCGCGGCGCAGGTCGCCGAGAATTTTGTGACTTACGGCAAGTACTACCAGCTGTCGCTGGCGCTTCTGATCGGCGGTGTCAGCATGGATGAGCAAAACAGGAAGGTGGACCGGGGCGTCGATGTCCTGGTCGCCACCCCCGGACGGCTTCTGGATCACGTCGAAAACGGACGCTTGTTGCTGAACGGGATCAAGTTCCTCGTCGTCGACGAAGGCGACCGATTACTTGACATGGGCTTCATGCCCGATGTCGAGCGCATCGTGCAACTGACGCCGACATTGCGGCAAACCCTGTTTTTTTCCGCCACCATGCCGCAAGACATCAAGCGGCTGGCCAAGAAATTCCTGTCCAATCCCAAGGAAATCTTCGTCGCGCCGCCGGCATCCCCCGCCGAAACGGTCGAGCAGTTCATGGTCGTGGTCAAGCCCGATATGAAACGCGAGGTGCTGCGCAACCTGATCCGCGGCGAAAATGCTTCGCATGCTCTGATCTTCTGTAACCGCAAGCGCGACATTGGCGTTTTGGTCCGCTCGCTCAAGCGCCACGGGCTCCCGGCCGCCGAATTGCATGGCGACATGGCACAATCGCTTCGCATGGAGACGCTGGAAGGTTTCAAGGCGGGCCGGATCGGTTTCCTGGTGGCGAGCGACGTCGCGGCGCGCGGCCTCGACATTCAGGGATTGCCGCACGTTTTCAATTTCGACGTACCGACCCACGCCGAAGCCTACGTTCACCGTATCGGCCGAACCGGCCGCGCCGGCTTGTCGGGCCGCGCGATTACGATTGCCATGCCGGAAGACGGAAAATACGTTGCCGCCATCGCCGCCCTGATCGGGCACGATATCCCCAAGATGGACCCGCCCGGCGTCGAAAAAAGGACGCTCGAAGAAGCCGAACCCGGCCGCCGCCGGGGACGGGGACGCCAGGCGGGTGGGCGCAAGCCACGCACCGAGGGCGGCGCTGCGAAACCGGACCGCAAAACCAGTAGCGATCCAGCACGCGAAGCCAAACCTGCCGACTCGAAAACACAACGCAGAACCCGATCCAAACCCGCCGATCCGGATTCAACACGCGAAGCCAAACCCGCCGGCTCGAAAACACCGGGCAGAACCCGATCCAAACCCGCCGATTCGGGTGGCGGCCGCAAGCTCAAGCCGCGTGCGCCTACGCACGAGGCCGATTCAGAATCAGAATTAGGACTCGGCGGTCACGTGCCCGCGTTCCTGCAACGCGCCCCGGGCCAGGATCGGGCGACGCAATCGAAACCTTCGGACAGCAGCCGCGGCCGCCGCCCGCGCCGCCGCACCCGGCCGCCAAAATAGAGTCGGGCGCGAAATCGAATTCACCTCTAGCGCGACGGTCATTCCTGCCATAACTCAATACTCCGGCCCGCCATGACTCAAGATACCGGTTATCAAGACGTTCTTTTTTCCCACCCACGCGAGGGCGTGCTGCAAATCACCCTCAATCGACCGAAAAAACTCAACGCCTTCACCGATCGAATTTGGCAGGAGATTGCACGCGCCCTGGGCGAGGCCGAATCAGACGATAGCGTGCGCTGCGTGGTCGTAACCGGCGGGCTGAAAGTTTTCGCGGCCGGTTCGGACATCGGCGAACTGCAGCAGCGTGGCATGTTCAGCCGTACCGCCGCCGACCGTTTCCGGCACTGGGATGTGATTCACCGCTTCCCCAAACCGATGATCGCTGCCGTCAACGGCTATGCGCTTGGCGGCGGCTGCGAACTGGCGATGGTGTGCGACTTCATGATTGCCGGCGATACCGCGAGCTTCGGCCTGCCCGAGCTCAACCTCGGACTGATCCCGGGTCTCGGCGGCACGCAGCGGCTGGTGCGCGCGGTGGGAAAATCGGTGGCGATGAAACTGATCATGACGGGCGAACGGATCGATGCCGCGGGTGCGCTGTCGCTCGGGCTCGCCGCCGAAGTGACGGCGCCGGACAAGACTCGGGATCGTGCCCTCGACCTCGCCGAAAAGATCGCCGCCAAGGCCCCGCACGCAATCCTGCACGCAAAACAAGCCATCTTGCAGGCCTTCGAAACCGGGCTCGAGGCGGGACTCGCATACGAGCGCCGCGCCACGGTTCTTCTGTTCGCCTCCGAGGATAAAGAAGAAGGCGTCGCGGCGTTTCTCGAAAAACGCAAACCCGACTTCAAGGGCAGCTAGAGCAAATCCCGAGCCGGCGGAATCGCCGGCGACGACGATTTGCGTACCATGTAAAAGGGATAGAGCTTTTCGCGTGAACGCATGCGAACGGGAAAAGCTCTGG
>CAZTAK010000024.1:0-35594 GCA_964611585.1 uncultured Alphaproteobacteria bacterium | reverse complement strand
TTCGCGGTGACCGCTTATGGGGGTGGGCGGAAACCCAGTTCTAGCCCGAGGACGCCACACACCACCCATAGTACATAACACATACCCCAGCTTGTCATGTGGCTAAAGTGATGCACCCTTTCAGACCTGACCCTGGATAAGTTGATCCTGGGGGAGGGCTATCCTCACGCCCTGGCACTGACCGCATCGGGCCGAGTCTATCGGACCGCGGTCCGGGACGCGATCATCCATCGCACCGATCATTGACCCGCCCCCGCCGGGATAATTTTGACGGCGATTGCTTGACCGCGGCGCGGGGGCTATCGTAGCGCTCTTTTGAGCCCGAGGATCCCGCTGTGGCGGAAATTTTCCGCGAAGTTGACGAAGACATTCGGCGCGAACGCTACGCCAAGCTGTGGAAGCGGTACGGCATTTATGTGATTGCGCTCGCGGTCCTGATCGTGGCCGGAACCGCCGCCGTCGTGGGGTGGCGCGAATATAGCCGCAGCGTGCGCGAGAGCCAAGGCGATCGCTTCGCCAGCGCCCTCGAACTGGTGCGCACCGACAATGCCGCGGCGGCCGTGTCCGCCTTCGCCACCCTGGCCGATACCGCGAGCGCGGGCTATGCGGCGCTTTCACGCTTGCAGGAGGCGGCGGCGCGTGCCGATTCCGGCGATCATGCCGGGGCGATTGCCGCCTATGACCGCTTGGCTGCCGATTCGTCAGCCGACGAACTGTTGCGCGGTCTTGCCACCGTATTGGCGGCGCTGCATAGTTTCGATTCAGCGGGCGTCGATGACCTGACCCGCCGGCTCGCACCGCTGACGGGCGATGATAATCCCTACCGTTATTCGGCGCGCGAGCTGTTGGCGTTGGGCGCCTTCAAAGGCGGCGATATAGATCGCGCCAAGGTCGATTTACAAGCCCTTGCCGACGATGCCGAAGCGCCGGCCGGCATCCGTCAGCGTGCCACGGAATTTCTGCGCGCTCTTGGCGGCGGGAAGTAAGCCATGAAGGGACGGTTCGGGTGGGCGGCGTTGCTGGCGCTGCCCTTGGTCCTTGGCGGCTGCGAGGCGATTCTTGGATCGCCCGAGGCGCCGCCGTTGCCGGGCGAGCGGATCTCGATTCTCACGCTGCAAAAGCAGCTCGAACCCGACCCGCGTATTGCCGATCTCGAGGTCCGTCTGCCGCGACCGTGGGTCAACGAGTCGTGGCCGCAGGCGGGCGGATTTCCCAACCACGCCATGCACCACCTTGCGCTTGGCGACAATCCGCGGCTCGCATGGCGCACCGATATCGGGGCCGGTTCCGGCGGCCTGACGCGGCTGCTGGCCAATCCGGTTGTCGGCGGCGGGCAGGTTTTTGCGCTCGATTCCGAGGGCCGGGTGAGCGCGCTCGATGCGCAGTCGGGGTCGCGCCAGTGGCAGGTCCAGGTGACTCCCGAAGACGAGGAGCGCGGCGCGCTCGGCGGCGGCATTGCCCTTGCGAGTGGCGTGCTTTTCATCGGCACGGCGTTTGGCGAGGTCATTGCCCTCGACGCCCGCTCCGGCGCGCAATTCTGGCGCCAAAGCATCGGCGTGCCCTTGCCGGCGGCGCCTTCCATCGACGATGGCCGGGTGTTCGTTGTCACTTACGACAACCAACTGTTCGCGCTTGATGCCGGGTCTGGAGACGTTCTGTGGAGCTATGTCGGAATCGCCGAGACTGCGGGCCTGATCGGCGCCGGCAGTGCCGCCGTCGAGGGCGGGCTGGTGGTGGCGCCGTTTTCGTCGGGCGAATTGGTGGCGCTGCGGGTCGAAAACGGTAATGTCGCCTGGTCGGACTCGCTGGTGCGGACCGGCCGGGCGACGGCGCTTACCGAGATTTCCGACATCAACAGCCGCCCGGTGATTGACCGGGGCGTTGTCTATGGAATCAGCCATGGGGGCCGCATGGTGGCCGTCGACGCCCGCACCGGCGCGCGCATCTGGACCCAGTCGGTGGCGGGCATCGAAAGCCCGTGGGTAGCCGGTGATTTCGTGTTTGTCGTGACCACGGAGGCCGAAATTGTCGCGCTGTCGCGGCCCGACGGGCGCATCCGCTGGGTGACCCAACTCGACCGGTACCGCAAACCGAATAGCCGGGAAGGGCCGATCACCTGGTCCGGGCCGGTTCTTGCGGGCGACCGCCTGCTCGCGGTGTCCTCGGAAGGGGTCGCTCTTGCCGTCTCGCCTTACACCGGACAAGTCCTCGGCCAGCTACGATTGCGCACCGATGCTGCCATCGCCCCGGTCGTGGCCGGCGAGACCCTCTACATTCTGACCGAAGACGGGGCCCTTTCGGCACTGCGGTGAGCGTGACCCGGACTATTGCCCCGGCGGCCGATTCGATGGACTCAACGACCGACACGCCGACCGTCGCCATCGTCGGCCGGCCGAACGTCGGTAAATCGACGCTGTTCAACCGGTTGGTCGGTCGGCGGATCGCGCTCGTCGATGCGACGCCCGGCGTGACCCGCGACCGCCGCGAGGGCAAAGGGGTGATCGCTGGCTTTGCCTTCACCGTGATCGACACCGCGGGATTCGATGAAGGCAGCGCCGCAAGTCTCGAAAGCCGGACCCAAGCACAGACCACGGTTGCCGTTGCCGGCGCGAATGTCGCCTTGCTGCTGTACGATGCCCGCGAAGGCGTTACGCCGCTCGACGAAACCGTTGCCCGCGACCTCAGGCGGCGCCGGACTCCGGTCATCCTGGTCGCCAACAAATGCGAAAGCCGGGCCTCGGAAGCGGGACTGATCGAAGGGTATACCTTGGGGCTCGGCGATCCGGTCGCGATCAGCGCCGAACACGGTGAGGGGCTCGGCGACTTGCTCGATGCGCTGCGCGCCGTGGAGCCGGATGTTGGCTGGGCGGGCGCCGAACCCGCGCCCAAAGCGCCGTTGCGCCTTGCCGTGGTGGGCCGGCCGAATGCCGGCAAATCGACCCTCGTCAACCGTCTGATTGGCGAAGAACGATTGATTACCGGGCCCGAACCCGGACTCACCCGCGATTCGATCGCTGTCAGGTGGACCTACCGCGGCGAAACGATCGAACTGGTCGACACGGCGGGACTCAGGCGCAAGGCCCGGGTGCAGGCGAAGCTCGAAAAATTGTCGATCGCCGACACCTTCCGCTCGCTCGGCCTGGCTGAAGTCGCGGTGCTGGTTGTCGATGCCGAACAGCCGTTCGAGAAACAGGACCTGCACATCGCCGCTCGCGTTGCCGAGGAGGGCCGCGCCCTGGTGATCGCGCTCAACAAGTGGGACGTGGCGCAGGACAAGAAGTCGATACTGCGCCATGCCACTGAACGGCTCGAGAAATCGCTGCCACAGTTGCGGGGCGTGAAAGTGGTGCCGCTGTCGGCGCTGACCGGCAAAGGTCTCGAAAAAATCATGCCCGCGGTGCTCGATGCCTACCGGCGCTGGAATACCCGCGTCGGCACGGGCGAATTGAATCGCTGGCTGGAAGAGGTAACCCGCCGCCATCCGCCTCCGGCGGTGCGCGGGCGCCGCATTCGCTTGCGGTTTGCAACTCAGGTCAAGGCCCGGCCGCCGACGTTCGTGATTTTTTCGAGCCGGCCCGAGGCGGTGCCCGAACATTACGTGCGCTACCTCGCCAACGAGTTGCGAAGCCGTTTCGGCCTCGAGGGTGTGCCCTTGCGACTGTATCTGCGCCGTGGCGAAAACCCCTTCGCGCCGAAACGCGCCTAGCTGCTTAGAGTGTCACGATCCGTCCGTTGCCGGTGTACTCAGTTCGCGCCACTTTTACAAAGTGCCCGGCGATCTCGTCGGGCGAGGGCAGGGTGCCCGAGTCTTCGCCGGGGTAGGCTTCGGCCCGCATCCGCGTCGCGACACTGCCCGGGTCGATGACATTCGCCCGCAGCTTGGTTTTTTCGAGTTCCGCGGCCCACGTGCAGACCATGTTTTCCAGCCCCGCCTTGCTGACCGCATAAGGTCCCCAGTATGCCCGCGGCACATGGCCGACCGCCGAAGTCACAAAGATCGCGCGCCCGGCCGTAGACAGGCGCAGCAGCGGGTCGAACGCCCGGATCAACCGCCACTGCGCCGTCAGGTTGACGGCAATCACCTCGCCCCACATTTCTGGTGTGTAATGAGGCATCGGGCTCAACTGACCGAGACGGGCGGCGTTGCCGACCAGGATATCGAGCCGCTGCCAGCGTTCCGCGACCGCGCCGCCGAGGCGGTCGATGGCGGGAAAGTCCATCAAGTCCATCGGCACCAGGGTGGCGCTGCCGCCGGCCGCGCGGATCGCGTCATCGACGTCCTCGAGGCCGCCCCGGGTGCGCGCGGTCAGAATCACGTGCGCGCCCTCGGCCGCAAACCGTTTTGCCACTGCGGCGCCGATGCCGCGCGAGGCGCCGGTAATCAGCGCAACCCGGTCTTTGAGAATATCCACCAAATTCAGGCGCGTTCCGCCAGCAGTGAAAGCTGAGCCGTCGACTTGCCGCCTTCGAGGTCAGTGAGCCTGATTGGATAATCGCCGGTAAAGCACGCGTCACAGTATTGCGGATGGGCGCCATCGCGCTTGGATTGCCCCATCGCGCGGTAGAGACCGTCGTGGCTGACAAACGTAAGGGTGTCGACCCCGACGTGGTCGCGCATCGCCTCGATGCCGTGCTGGGCGGCCAGCAGCTTGTCGCGCTCGGGTGTGTCGACACCGTAGAAACACGAATGCGTGGTCGGCGGGCTCGCGATTCGCATGTGCACCTCGGCCGCGCCGGCAGTTCGCATCATTTCCACGATCTTGACCGAAGTGGTGCCGCGCACGATCGAATCGTCGACCAGAACGACGCGCTTGCCCCGGACCAGGCTTTGGTTGGCATTGTGTTTGAGTTTTACGCCCAGGTGGCGGATCTGTTCGCCCGGTTCGATAAAGGTCCGCCCGACATAGTGGTTGCGCACGATCCCCAGTTCGAACGGGATACGGGCCTGATCGGCGTATCCCAACGCCGCGGGCGTACCTGAATCGGGCACGGGAATTACCATGTCGGCATCGACGTGGCTTTCGCGCGCGAGTTCGGCGCCGATTCGCTTGCGGGTTTCGTAAACGCCAACGCCCTCGACCACGCTATCGGGGCGGGCGAAGTAGATGAACTCGAAAATGCAGAACTTGCGCGGCTGGTCGGGAAACGGTCTGAGGCTATGAAGATCGCTCGAATCGATGACCACCATTTCGCCGGGCTCGACGTCGCGCAAGAACCGGGCGCCGATGATGTCAAGTGCGCACGTTTCCGACGCCAGCACCAATGCCGAATCCAGAGCACCAATCACCAGCGGGCGCACGCCGAGCGGATCGCGCACGCCGATAAGCTGCTCGTCCGCCAGCGCGACCAGCGAATAAGCGCCTTCGGTCCGGCGCAGGGCGTCGATTACCCGGTCCACCATCGGCCCCTGGCTGCTTGTCGCCATCAGGTGGATGATGACCTCGGTATCGGTTGTGGACTGAAAAATTGCCCCGCGCGAGACCAGATCCTTGCGCAAGGTGAGCGCGTTGGTGAGATTGCCGTTGTGGGCGACGGCGAATCCGCCGAACGCAAACTCTGCAAACAAAGGCTGGACGTTACGCAATACCGTTTCGCCGGTCGTGGCGTAGCGGTTGTGGCCGATAGCCGACGACCCCTTGAGCCGCGCGATAACCTGTGGATCGTTGAAATTATCCCCAACCAGGCCGAGCCGGCGTTCCGAATGAAATTGGTTGCCGTCGCAAGTGACGATGCCGCCGGCTTCCTGGCCGCGATGCTGAAGGGCGTGCAGCCCAAGCGCGGCATGGGCGGACGCATCGTCGTGTCCGAAGATGCCGAATATTCCGCACTCGTCGTGAAACTTGTCCTCGTGCCAGGGCATAGGGCGTTCCCGCAAGGAGTCTGGATTGACCGGCCCGGGCACCGTCAACTCAGGGGTTGGCTGAACGTGGACCGCTGGGGCATGGCGCCGCCGTTATAGCGCCCGGGACTCGCATTGTCAGCCACCATCTGGGGCTGGCCCGCCGCGAGTCCGGTCAGGGTGCCGTCGTCGCGGGGTCCGGTCCGGCCGCCCTGTTCCAGGGTGCCGGCAGGCACCAGCCGGAGCAGCGTATCGGAACCGTACTTGAGCGCCGGAAGGGTCAGCGCATCGCTCATCCACGCCGGCCGTTCGGTGGGCGGATAGACCCGCGAAAACAGCAGGAACAGCAACGCCAGCACGACATAGCCGCGCAGCAACCCGAACAGAAACCCGAGCGCCCGGTCGAACACGCCGGCGCGCTTGCCGCGTACCAGCTTGGCGGCAAAATGCGTCACCGTCGATATCACGATCAATGAGATGACGAACAACGCAATCCCGGTGGCGACGTCGGCGGCGAGTTCCGAGGGGATGTAATCGCGGGCGATCGGGCGGGCCGGTTCGAAAAGGGTGAGGGTGACGATCGCGGCGCCGACCCATCCGGCGACGGCCAGGACCTCGGTCACGAACCCGCGGTAGAGCGCCAAAAGCCCCGACACCAGGACTACGGCGACGAACGCGACATCGACCAGATTGACGGGAAGGTCTTCCATCGCGCCCCTAACTCGCGTTTGGCACTGCCGTGCCGGCGTCTTCGAAACGGGCAACAAGTTCGTGCAGGTGGCCGATTTCGCGCACTTTGAGGGCGTGACGCCGGGCGCTGGTCCCGGGCGGGGCGAAGGCGGCGGTAAAGCCGAGCTTGGCCGCCTCCTTGAGGCGGACGTCGGCCTGGGCGACGGCGCGAATTTCCCCCGAGAGGCCGATCTCGCCGAAGACGACGGTTTCGTCAGGCATCGGTACCTCGGCGAAGGCTGAAATCAGGACCGTCGCCACGGCCAGGTCAGCGGCCGGCTCCGAGATCCGCAGGCCGCCGGCGACGTTGAGGTAGATGTCGCGGCCGGCGAGCGCAAGGCCGCACCGGGCTTCGAGTACCGCCAGCACCATGGCAAGCCGTCCGCCGTCCCAACCGACCACCGCGCGCCGTGGCGTGGCGAGCGATGAGGGCGCGACCAGCGCCTGAATCTCGACCAGCAACGGACGCGTGCCTTCGAGACCCGCAAAGACGGCGGCGCCCGCAACCGGCACCTTGCGGTCGGCGAGAAACAGAGCCGACGGGTTTGGCACCTCGGACAAGCCCGCATCGGTCATCTCGAACACGCCGATTTCGTCAGTCGGGCCGAACCGGTTCTTGACCGCGCGCAGGATCCGGAACTGGTGGCCGCGCTCGCCTTCGAAATAAAGCACCGTATCGACCATGTGTTCGAGGACGCGGGGCCCGGCAATCATGCCTTCCTTGGTTACGTGTCCGACCAGAAACACAGTCAGTCCGCGGCGCTTGGCAAGGCGAATCAACTCCTGGGCGCTGGCGCGCACCTGCGCCACCGTGCCCGGTGCCGAATCGAGGCTGTCCACGAACATGGTCTGGATTGAATCGATCACCACCACGTCGGGTGCAGCCTTGCCGTCGAGGGTCGTAACGATGTCGCGCACGTCGGTGGCAGCCGCGACCCGCACCGGCGCGTCGGCGAGTCCCAGCCGTTCCGCCCGAAGGCGCACTTGCGCCACGGCCTCTTCGCCGGAAATATAGTCGCAGGAGAGGCCCGCCCGCGCGAGAACGCCGACCGCCTGCAGCAGGAGTGTCGATTTGCCGATCCCGGGATCGCCACCCACCAGCAGCGCCGAGCCGGGAACGAAGCCGCCGCCGCAAACCCGGTCGAACTCGCCGATGCCGGTCGCGATACGGGGCGCCGGCGCGGTTTCGCCCTTGAGGGGGGCAAACTCGATTTTGCGGCCCCTGCCGCGGGAGAGCCCGCGCGGCACCACCACGGCGGCCGCTTCTTCGACCAGCGTGTTCCAGGCGCCGCAGGATTCGCAGCGCCCGACCCAGCGCGGAAAACTGGCGCCGCATTCCTGGCAGGCAAATTTCGATTGGGGCCGGGACATCGCGCTAGGCGGAGAGTTCGGATTGCGGCGTCACAAGCGATGCACCTGCATCTGGATCGGGCCCTCGGCACGACCGCGAATGAATTGATCGACGTAAGCGTTGCCGCTGTCGTCGAGTTCTTCGACCGGGCCCGACCAAATGATCCGTCCCTCGTGGATCATGGCGACCCGGTCGGCAATCTTGCGCGCGCTGGCGATGTCGTGGGTAATCGAGAGCGCCGTTGCGCCCAAAGATTTGACGAGGTTGACGATCAGGTCGTTGATGACGTCCGCCATGATCGGGTCGAGTCCGGTGGTCGGTTCGTCAAAAAAAATGATTTCCGGGTCGGTGGCGATGGCGCGGGCAAGGGCGACGCGCTTTTGCATGCCGCCCGAGAGTTCAGCCGGTCCCAGTTCGCCGACTTCGGGGCCGAGGCCGACCTGGGCGAGCTTGGAGGTGGCGACGGCCTTGGCTTCGGCGCGTGCCATGCCGCGCCCCTGAATCAAGCCGAAGGCCACGTTTTCCCACACCCGCAGGCTGTCGAACAGCGCCGCACCCTGAAACAGCATGCCGAATTTTCGCAACACGCGATCGCGGTCGGCGCCGCGTATGCGGGTCACCTCTTCGCCATCGACGGTGATCGTCCCGCCATCGGGCCGCAGCAGCCCGAGGATGCACTTGATGGTCACAGATTTGCCGGTGCCCGAGCCGCCGATCACGACCAGGGATTCGCTGCGCCCGACTTCGAGGTCAATACCGTCGAGCACGACATTGCGCCCGAACGATTTGCGCACGCCGCGGAGTGAGATTTTGGAGTCGGACATGGCGCCGTCAGTTGCTAAAGAACAATTGGGTCACGATCAGGTTCGCGGACAGAATCAGGATCGAGGCGGTCACCACCGCGTTGGTGGTGGCCGCGCCCACGCCTTGCGCCCCGCCGCGGCTGAAAAAGCCGTGGTAACACCCCATCAGCGTCACCAGGAAGCCAAAAACGCCCGCCTTGACCAGGCCGCTGACGATGTCGATGGTTTCAAGAATGTCCCAGGTGTTCTGGACATAACCGCCCGGATTGAAGCCCAGCACATTGACGCTGATGATGTAGCCGCCGAAGATTCCGATGATGTCGCCCACCAGCACCAGGAACGGCACCATCGTGGTGCCGGCGATCAAACGCGGCGCAATCAGGTACTTGAACGGGTTGGTGGACAGCGTCGTCAGGGCGTCGATCTGTTCGGTCACCCGCATGGTGCCGATTTCCGCCGCCATGGCGGCGCCGACCCGGCCCGCAACCATCAGCCCGCCCAGCACCGGCGCGAGCTCGCGGGTCATGCCGATGGCGACGATCCAGGCCACCGACCCTTCGGCGTTGAAGCGCGACGTGCCTTCGAAGATTTGCAGTGCCAGCGCCATGCCGGTGAACAATGTCGTCAGGCCCACCACCGGCAGCGAGTAATAGCCGATGCTGAGCACCTGCTGCGCCAGAATGCGCGGAAACCACGGCGGCCGGAAACAATGCGATACGGCGACGCCGGCAAAGATGCCGAGCCGACCGGCCGATTCAAGGAAGTTAAGGAACAGCCGCCCGATGCGGGCGAGAAGAGCAACCGCAATCACGAGGCAATGCCGCGGTAGTCCCGTTTCATGCGCGGTCCCCACCGGGTAAGCAGTTCGTAGGCGATAGTCCCGGCCGCGGCCGCGAGGTCGTCCAGGTCGATTCCATTGCCAAGAAGGTCCACGATGATGCCGGGCCGGGTTTCCGGCTCGGGAAGGGCGGTGACATCCACCGTTATCAGATCCATGGATACCCGCCCGACGACGGGGACCGCAACGCCACCGATGGAAACCATTCCCCGATTGCCGAGACTACGCAAATAACCGTCCGCGTAGCCAACCGGCACGGTCGCAATCCGGCTCGGTCCCCTGGCGCGGTGGGTCGCACCATAGCCAACGGTCCGGGGCGAGTCAATTTGCCGGACTTGGACGATTTTCGATTGAATCTGAATAACTTGCCCGAAAATGTTCGTGCCGTGGATTAACGGATTCCCGCCGTACAAGGCGATGCCGGGCCGCACCATATCGTAGTGATAGTCGCTGCCCAACAGGACACCCGCCGAATTGGCGAGACTGGCGGCGGCCGGACCGAGGAGCGCGCGCAGGCGATCGAAGTCCTGCTGCTGCGTCCCGTTCATGGCGTCATCCGGGTCGTCGGCGCAGGCGAGGTGGCTCATGACCAGCCGCAGATCGAGGCCGTCCCGCCAATCCGTTTCGGCGGCAATCGCGACGGTTTCCGGCTCCGCCAGACCGAGCCGGCTCATGCCGGTGTCGAGTTGTATCGCCGCGGGCACGGGCTTGCCGGATTCCCGCCCGCGCCGTCGCCACAACGCGATCTGGTCGGGACGGTTGAGCACCGGGGTCAGGCGATTGGCTTCAAATTCGGCCACGGTGTCCGATTCTGGGCCGAGGAAGACATAGATTTCCGGTGCCGGAAGGGCCGCGCGAAGGTCGATCCCTTCATCGAGGGAAGCGACAAAAAACGTCTTGCATCCTTCGCGGCTGAGCCGGGCCGCGGTTTCGGCGGCGCCGAGGCCGTAACCGTCTGCCTTGACCACGGCCGCGCATTCCGCCTCGGTGGCAAGGTGGGCGCGCAACGTCCGGTAATTTGCCGCCAGCGCATCGAGATCGACGGTCAGGACCGCGGTGGCGCCGGCCGCCACGACCATGACTAGAGCGGGATGTCCGCGACGTGATCCTGGCGGGCGAGGTCGATGAACTTCGTGATCTGGCCGTTGAACAGAAGTTTTTCGGTCCCGGTGGGACCGTGCCGGTGCTTGCCGATGATGACTTCGGCGATGCCCTGAACATCGTTCATCTTGGAGCGCCATTCTTCGAATTCGGGCGCGGCTTCCGGCGGGCGGCGGCGCTCGTGATAGTACTCTTCGCGGAAGATGAACATGACCACGTCGGCGTCCTGTTCTATGGCGCCGGATTCGCGCAGGTCCGACAGTTGCGGGCGCTTGTCGTCGCGCTGCTCGACCTGGCGGCTCAACTGCGACAGGGCCAGCACCGGTACGTCCAATTCCTTGGCCAGCGCTTTCAGACCCTGGGTGATTTCCGAAATCTCCAGCACACGGTTGTCGTAACGGCGGGTCTCGGTGCTACGGACCAGTTGCAGGTAATCGACTACGATCAGACCGAGGTTCCGGGTCCGCTTCAGGCGCCGCGCCCGCGCCCGCAGCGCCGCCACGCTGATTGCCGGGGTGTCGTCGATGAACAAGGGTGTCGATTCGAGATCACGGCTCGCCTGAGCCAACCGCACGAAGTCGTCCTGGCTGAACAAGCCGCGTCGGAGCTTTTCCGACGGGATTTCGGTGACCTCGGCCAGGATCCGGCTCGCCAGCTGTTCGGACGACATCTCGAGGGAAAAAAAGGCGACGACGGCCCCTTCGGAGGACAAAAGGTTGCCGTCGTCGTCATGGGCCTCGCGGTACGCGCGCGCGGCGTTGAAGGCGATGTTGGTCGCCAGCGCCGTCTTGCCCATCGATGGACGTCCCGCGAGGATAACCAGGTCGGAGCGGTGCAGGCCGCCGAGTCGCATGTCGAGATCGCGCAATCCCGTAGTGACGCCGGTGAGATGGCTGTCGCGTTTAAGCGCGGCTTCGGCGTTCTCGACCGCCTCGGTGAGAGCGGAATGAAAGGGCTTGAATCCGCCCTCGAATTTTCCTTTCTCGCCGAGGTTGTACAGGCGCTGTTCCGCCACCTCGATCTGCACATCGGCGGTCTCTTCGATCTCGGCGGCATAGGCCCCGTTCACCATGTCTTCGCCAATGGCGATCAATTGCCGCCGCAACGCCAGGTCGTGAATGATCCGGCCGTAGTCTTCGGCGTTGATGATGGTAACGGTGCCCGCGGCGAGGCGATCGAGATATTCGGGGCCACCGATCTCGGCGATGGCCTCGTCGTTTTCGAAAAACGGTTTCAGTGTCGTCGGATTGGCGTACTGCCCGCGTTCGATCAGCTTTTGGACGGTCTCAAAGATGCGCCCGTGAATGGGTTCGAAAAAATGTTCGGGCGCCAGGAATCCGGCGACCGAATTTGCCCCATCGTTGTTGACCAGAATCGCACCCAACAGCGCCTGTTCGGCCTCGATATTGTTCGGCAGGCTGCGAAAACCCGGCAGGTCGTTGCCGTCGTCGACAGGACTCAAATATGGTGGAGAAGAAGTCGGGGGTGCCATCGGAAGGGTTATAGCACGGCCCCATGCGGTGGAAATTTTGATCCGGCGGGTTGCGTGAAATTTTCTTGTGGGCGACTCGAAAATCAATTCCGTGAATAACGGGTGTAACTCGTCCCGCGACTGTGAATCGCGGGGACGCCTACTACCGGATGGGGGCTAGGCGGCGGCAGTGATCGAACCCGGATGCGCCTCTTCCCAGGTCTGAATGTAGTTGCGCGTTACCGGCACCGCGTCCTGGCGCCGGGTCATCTGGATCTGGAAGTTGAGCAGGCCGCCGTAGCGGAACCCGGCCTCACTGCCGGCCAGGTAGAAATCCCACATCCGGCAGAAACGCTCATCATAGATTTCCCGCACTTTGTCGCGGTTGGCGTTGAACCGCCGCCGCCAGTCGCGAAGCGTATGGGCGTAGTGCAGCCGCAAGGCCTCGATGTCGGTAACGAAGAGACCGGCCTTCTCGATGTGGGGGATGATTTCGGACAAGGCCGGCGTATAGCCGCCGGGAAAGATGTAGTTGGCGAGCCACGGGTTGGTCGAACCCGGCCCGTGGGCACGGCTGATGGTATGCAGCAGCGCAACCCCGTCGTCGGTCAGGAGTTCACGGATCTTTCCGAAAAACTCTTGATAGCGGCTGACGCCCACATGTTCGAACATGCCGACCGATACAATCCGGTCGTAGCGGCCGGTTTCGTTGCGGTAATCCTGGAGCTGAAATCGGACCCGGTCCGCCAGGCCCTCCTTTTCAGCGCGCTCTTGAGACACCTGGTGCTGTTCCGTCGACAGGGTGACGCCAGTTACGTCGGCCCCGGTCTCGCGCGCAAGGTACAGCGCCAGCCCGCCCCAGCCCGAGCCGATATCGAGAATCTTCTGCTCCGCCGCCGGCAGCAGCTTTGCGGCCAGGTGCCGCTTCTTGTGGTCTTGCGCCTGTTCCAGCGAATCGTTGTCGCTCATGTAGTAGGCGCACGAATACTGCCGGTCGTTGTCGAGGAACAGATCGTACAGCGTGCCCGACAGATCGTAGTGGTGGGCCACATTCCGTTGCGCCTTGCCAATCGGGTTGTTCCGCCCGATCCGCCGCGTCAACCCGCCCAGCTGGTTGAGGGTGCGCTGCATCCAGAGATTGCCTTCGCCCCAACCGAGGTTCATCGTCGCCAGTTCGAGAAATTCGTACAGGTCGCCATTCTCGATGGTAACCCTTCCGTCCATGTACGCCTCGCCGATGGCGAGTTTGGGGTTGAAGATCAGCCGCCATTCGGTGGCTTTGTCGTGGATACGCACCGTGACGTGCGGCCCGTCTCGGGTGCCGCCAAACGTGCGCGCCTTGCCCGCCGAGTCGATGACAGTCAATTCCCCGATCCTGAACAGGCTATTGAGCAGATTCGAAAGGATCATTCCCAAATTCCTGTCGGGCGCACAGCCGCCGCGCGCGAACGAGCCGCCCGGCAATTCTACCGAAATATGAAGGGTCCGGCAAAGCCGGAGGCGCTAGCTGGTGGCAGGGTCTTCGGAGGCGGGTATTTCAGCCGCCGGGGATTCAGAACTGTCCTCCGGCACAGCCGATTCCTTCTCGGCTGCTTCCTCTTCGGCGCCCGCCTCGGTCTCGGCCTGCGCCTGGGCCGCGAGTTCGGCGGTTTCGAAGAATTCCTCGGCGACTTCGACCGCTTGGGCGGCTTCGGTCTCCGCGCCCTCGGCCGCCGCTGCCGATTCGCCAGCAGCCTGCGCAGCGGCTTCGGCCGGCGTGCGCGCCACGTTCAGGGTCACGCTCACCAACACTTCCGGATGCAGCCGAATCCCGACTGTCTGCAGACCCAGCGTCTTGATCGCATGATTGAGCTGCACCTGCTTTCGTTCGACCGTGAATCCTGCCTCGGTAACGGCCGCCGAAACGTCGCGAGCGTTGGCCGAGCCGTACAACTGGCCCGATTCGCTCGCCTGGCGCAGCAGAACGCAACTCAGGTCGGCCATCTTTGCCGCCACCTGCTCGGCCTCGGTGCGCCGTTCCAGACTAACGGTCTCCAGCTGGACCTTCTGGACTTCGAATCCGGCCCTGTTCTCGTCGGTTGCCCGCAATGCCTTTTTCTGCGGCAGGAGGTAGTTGCGCGCATAGCCGTCCTTGACGCGGACGACATCGCCCATCTGGCCGAGCTTTTCGACCCGTTCAAGCAGGATCACTTCCATTGCCGTGTCTCCGTCGCGGGGTGCAACCTATTGCACCAAATAGGGCATCAACGCCAGGAACCGCGCCCGTTTGATCGCCCGGGCCAGTTCGCGCTGTTTCTTCGCCTTGACCGCGGTGATGCGGCTGGGAACGATTTTTCCGCGTTCAGAGGTGAAGCGCGACAGCAGCTTGGTGTCTTTGTAGTCAATCTTGGGCGCGTCCCTGCCGGAAAACGGGCAAGATTTGCGTCGTCTCATGAAGGGCCGCGCGGGCCCGGGCCGCCGGGGGCTCATTGGCCAGCTCCTTCGGTTGGAGGTTTGGAGGCCTCTTCGGTCGTCGCTGGCGCCTCGGGCGCGGCGCTACTGGCGCTGCTCTCATCTTTGGAGGCGCCGCCGCTGGCGCTTGCCGTCTCGGAGGATCGGTCCCGAGGAACGCGATCGCCGCTGTCACCGCCACCGCGCGGGCCGCGCCGGTCGCCGCGGTCACGGTCACCACGGTCACCGCGGTTGCCGCGATCGCCGCGCGAACCCTTGTTGCGCATCACCGCGGAAGGGCCTTCTTCGAGTTCGTCGACTCTCACGGTCAGAAAGCGGATCACGTCCTCGCTGAGGCCCATGTTGCGCTCGACTTCCTGCAGCGCCGCCGACGGCGCATCGACGTTGAGCAGGACATAGTGGCCCTTGCGGTTCTTCTTGATCTTGTAGGCGAGGGTTCTGAGTCCCCAGTATTCGGTCTTGGCGACGCGGCCACCTGCCTCGGTGATCATGTCCGTGAACCGGGCGGTCAGTTCTTCGACTTGCTGGGCGGATACGTCCTGACGGACAACAAAGACGTTTTCGTACAACGCCATCAGGCACTCCTTTCGAGATTACGCGCCCGGGAGCCAATGGGCCGATCCGGGCCTAAGCCGGCCCCTGCCGGCAAGGAGGTGTTTTGGGCGGCGGCACTATACAGTTTTGGCGGCGCGAGGCAAGGCGACCGGGCCCGGAATCAGACTTCGAGACGGCAACGTTGGCCGTCATCGGACCCTTGACAGGTCTAACGGGCGCGCTATCACTGACGCGCGGACCCGGCCGGGCGCCGCCCGACCCGAAAAGAGGACTTCTCACCGATGACCCGTGCGTTCTGTTTCCCGGGCCAGGGATCCCAGACCGTCGGCATGGGCAAGGCCTTGGCGGCGGCGATGCCGACCGCGCGCCACGTCTTCGAGGAAGTGGACGACGCGCTGGACCAGCACCTGACGCGGCTGATGTTCGAAGGCCCGGCGGAAGATTTGGCGCTCACTGAAAACGCGCAACCGGCCTTGATGGCAGTAAGCCTTGCGGTCGTGCGCACACTCGAAGATGGCGGCATGGACATGGCCGGCGCCTCGGCGTTCGTGGCCGGGCATTCGTTGGGCGAGTATACGGCTCTGACCGCAGCCGGATCGCTGACGGTGGCCGACGCTGCACGGCTGTTGAAGTTGCGCGGCCAGGCGATGCAGCGGGCGGTCCCACCGGGCGAGGGGGCGATGGCGGCGCTGCTCGGGCTCGATCTCGAAGTGGCGGAGCAGGTCGCGGCGGAGGCGGCCGGCGATCAGGTGTGCGCCCTCGCCAACGACAACGGTGGCGGGCAGGTGGTGGTCAGCGGCAATGCGGCCGCGGTCGAGCGCGCCATGGTGCTTGCCAAAGAAAAGGGTGCCAAGCGAGCGATCCGGTTGCCGGTGAGCGCCTCGTTCCATTGCGCGCTGATGCAGCCGGCGGCCGACGAGATGGAACAGGCGCTGAGGTCGGCGGCGCTCAAGGCTCCGGCCATGGCCGTGATCACTAACGTCACCGCCCAGCCGGTCGACGATCCCGTCGAGATCGCGCGATTGCTGGTGGAGCAGGTGACACACCGCGTGCGCTGGCGCGAAATCGTACTTTGCCTGCGTGAGCTTGGCGTCGATTCGCTGGTCGAGATTGGTGCCGGCAAGGTGCTGACCGGCCTTGCCCGCCGCATCGACCGGGATATGGCGGCGCGTGCAGTCGGATCGCCCGAGGACATCGAGGACTTCTTCAAGGAGCTTTAGACCCATGTTTGCACTGGACGGAAAAAAAGCCCTGGTAACGGGCGCATCGGGCGCGATCGGCGGGGCGATTGCGGCGGCACTTTACGCCCAGGGGGCGGCAGTGGCGCTGACCGACAAGACGGGCGCCTCCGTGTTGGCCGAGGAGGCGGCGGCTCTCGGCGCCAACGCCTACGCCGTTGCGGCCAACCTGAGCGATCCCGAATCGCTCGCGGACCTCGTCTCGGGCGCGCAAGAGGCCCTCGGCGGGCTCGATATTCTCGTCAACAACGCCGGGCTCACGCTCGACACGCTCGCGCTGCGCATGAAAGACGAAGACTGGGACACCGTGCTCCGCATCAACCTGACGGCCGCCTTCAAACTGTCGCGCAGTGCCCTGCGGCCGATGATGAAGCAGCGCTGGGGCCGGATCGTCAACATCGCCTCGATCGTCGGCTTCACCGGCAATCCGGGACAGGCCAACTATGCGGCTTCCAAGGCTGGCCTGGTCGGGATGGCCAAATCGCTGGCCCAGGAAGTCGCGACACGCGGCATCACCGTCAATTGCGTGGCACCTGGTTTCATCGAAAGCCCGATGACGAACTCGCTTTCCGACGAACAGCGGACCCGGATCGCTGCGTCGGTTCCGGCCGGACACATCGGATCACCAGCGGACGTGGCCGCCTGCGTCACCTTTCTGGCAAGCGATGAAGCCGCCTACGTGACCGGCCAGACCCTTCACGTCAACGGCGGCATGGCCATGTTTTAGGCCGGCGCCGTTGCCGCCTGCGACGGTGGTGCGGTTGCTGGCGTTGACCCGGAAAGTGTGTTACGAAGCACAAAATTTCAGCCCCAGGCCGTATTTTTGGCAGATTACTGGGCGAAACCGGACTATTCGGCGGGGGTGCCGGAAACCGGGGACCCTACCGTAAAGGACCTCATTGATGAGCGATATCTCCGACCGCGTTAAGAAGATTGTCGTCGAACACCTCGGAGTCGAGGAAGCCAAAGTGACCGAGACGGCAAGTTTCATCGACGACCTCGGCGCCGACAGCCTGGATACGGTCGAACTGGTCATGGCCTTCGAGGAAGAGTTCGGATGCGAGATTCCCGACGATGCGGCCGAGAAGATTGTCACCGTCAAGGACGCGGTCGCCTACCTCGAACAAAACACGGCCTGAATTGATTTGGTGGGCCCGGTTCTAAGACTGGGGGCTTGCCCGTGTGTCTGCCCATGAGGCGCGTTGTCGTTACCGGCCTCGGCCTGATAACGCCGCTCGGTTGCGGCGTTGCGGAGAACTGGAAACGCCTGATTGCCGGAAAGTCGGGCGTGCGCGGCATCCAGAGCTTCGACGTGAGCGATCTGCCGTCGAAAATTGCCGGCGTGATCCCGCGCGGCGACGGTCCCGGCGAATACAATCCCGACGATTGGGTGGCGCCCAAAGACCGGCGCAAGATGGGCGAGTTCATCGTTCTCGGTCTGGTGGCCGCACAACAGGCGGTCGACGATTCGGGTTGGGCGCCGGAAGCCGAAGAGGATCGCAACCGGACCGGCGTTCTGATCGGTTCCGGCATTGGCGGCCTGCAAACGATTGTCGAGGGGGCCCGAACCCTCGAGGAACGCGGCCCGCGCCGGATCAGCCCGTTCTTTATTCCGGCGGCGCTGATCAATCTGGTTTCCGGACACGCCTCGATCCGGTTTGGCTACAAGGGGCCGAACCACGCCGTCGTCACCGCGTGCTCGACCGGCGCGCACGCGATCGGCGATGCCGCGCGGCTGATCGCGCTCGACGAGGCCGACCTCATGCTGGCGGGCGGGACCGAGGCCGCCGTGTGCCGGCTGGGGATTGCCGGATTCGCCGCCGCCCGGGCGCTCTCCACCAATTTCAATGACGAGCCTGAGTGGGCCTCGCGGCCCTGGGACCGCGACCGCGACGGATTCGTCATGGGCGAGGGCGCCGGTGTGGTCATGCTCGAAGAACTGGAACATGCCGAGGCGCGCGGCGCAAAAATCTATGCCGAAGTCGTCGGCTACGGCCTTTCGGGCGACGCCTTTCATATCACCGCACCGGCCGAAGATGGCAGCGGCGGCTACCGGTCGATGGAGAATGCGCTCAAGCGCGCCGGCCTCCAACCGGAAGACATCGACTACATTAACGCCCATGGCACCTCGACCCCGCTGGGTGACGAGATCGAACTCGGCGCCGTCAAACGCCTGTTCGGCGATGCCGCCAGCAAGCTGTCGATTTCCTCGACCAAATCGGCGATTGGTCATTTGCTGGGGGCGGCTGGCAGTGTCGAGGCGATCTATTCGGTGCTCGCGATCGGCAACGATATCGTGCCGCCGACGCTAAATCTTGAAAACCCGTCCGAAGGCCTCGATCTCGACCTGGTGCCGCTGGTGGCCAAGAAACGGGAGGTTCGGCGTGCCCTGTCCAACTCTTTCGGGTTTGGCGGCACTAACGCCTCGCTGATCTTCGCCAAGGCGCCCTAACGGTACCGTCCCATGAACGGTGTCTGGCGGCGGCCGATCATACGGCTGCTTGCCGTGCCGGTTATTGCCTTTCTGGCAATTGCCGGGTTCGCGATTGCGCGCTTCCATGCGCCGGGTCCCATTGAACAGGACACCACCGTCGTCCTTCTGCCCGGAACCGGTCTTAGCGAAATATCCAAAAGCTTCGCCGCCGCCGACATTATTCTCGACGAGACGGTGTTCCGGCTCGGAGTGCGGATCACCGGCAATTCGCGCTCGTTGCGGGCCGGTGAATATCTGATTCCGGCGGGCGTGACGATGCGCGAGGTGATGGAAATACTCGTCAGCGGTGAGACCGTGTTGCGTCGGCTTACCGTCGCCGAGGGCCTCACCGTTGCCGAAGTGCTGGGTCTGGTGGACGAGGTCGAGGCGCTTGACGGCGTGCGGCCCGAGGCGCCGGGCGAGGGCTCGCTCCTGCCCGAGACCTACTACTTTTCGTACGGCGACGGGCGGTCCGAAGTTGTTGCGCGCATGGCCGCGGCCATGGCTGAGGCCCTCGACGAGCGATGGCCCCTGCGGGCGCCGGGCTTGCCGCTCGAATCGCCCGAGGACGCCCTGATCCTTGCGTCCATCGTCGAAAAGGAAACCGCCGTGCCGGACGAGCGCCCCAGGGTCGCGGCCGTCTTCATCAACCGCCTGCGCCGCGGAATGCGGCTGCAATCCGATCCGACCGTGGTCTATGGCCTGACCGGGGGGCGGGGACCGCTCGACCGTGCCCTCACGCGGGCCGACCTGCAAAGGCCCTCACCCTATAATACCTACGTGATCGGCGGGCTGCCCCCGGGACCGATTGCGAACCCCGGACGCGCCGCGATCGAGGCGGTGCTGCATCCGCTGGACACCGACGAGTTCTATTTCGTGGCCGACGGCAACGGCGGTCATGCCTTTGCGCGGACCCTGCGCGAGCATCAGGAAAATGTCGCCCGCTGGCGCGCGATCCAGCGCGAAGGGAATAACGAATGACTTTGCCGCCTCACTTCCGCGCCCAACCTTGCCGCGCCCAACCTTGCCGCACAGGGGCCACCATTATAGGGTCCCGCCCGCACGGTGTTTCGGGCCCCCCGCACAGTGTTTTGGGCCGCGGCAGGGTGTTTCGGGCAAATGACAGCCTGAGGGAATAGAAATGCCGATATTCAGTATGACCGGGTTTGCTCGCGCCGAGGGCGAACGGGACGGGTTTGACTGGACCTGGGAAATCAAGAGCGTCAACGGGCGTGGTCTCGATGTGCGCTTTCGCCTGCCGCCCGGGTTCGACTATCTGGAACCGGCATTGCGCACGGCGGTGGCGGAACGGCTGACGCGGGGCAACGTTTCGGTGGCGTTGAATTTGAACATTCAGCCGGGGGCCGCGGCGGTTCAGGTCAACCGCGAAATCCTGGATTCGCTGCTCGCCACCGCGGCCGAACTTGAAGGTGCCCCCGGCACCGCGCCCGCCCGGCTCGACGGCCTTCTTGCGGTTCGCGGCGTGATCGAATCCCGCGAACCCGATCTGAGCGGGGCTGAACAAGAGGCGCGTGAATCTGATGTTTTGGGCAGCTTTGGCGACGCGGTTCAGTCTCTCGCCGACATCCGCGGTGAGGAAGGGGCGCGTCTGGCCAAGGTGGTCGAACAGGACACCGCCGATGTGGCGGACCTTGCCGTGCGTGCCGCCGCCGCCGCCGCCGCCCGCGAAGACGCCTTCCGCCAGCGCCTGAAAGAGCGCGTTCAGGCGCTGCTCGACGAGATTCCGGGTCTGCCCGAGGAGCGGCTGGCGCAGGAGGTGGCGGCGCAACTTGTGAAAACCGACGTCGCCGAGGAACTTGAACGCCTGCGCGCTCACGTCAGCGCCATCGGCGACCTGCTGGGCGAGGGTGGCGCCATCGGGCGGCGGCTTGATTTCCTGTGCCAGGAACTCAACCGCGAGGCCAATACGCTTTGTGCCAAGGCCAACGACGTGGAATTGGGTCAGATCGGGCTCGACCTCAAGGCGGTCATCGACCGCATGCGCGAACAGGTGCAAAACATCGAATGACCGATTCGCCCGCCAAACCGCGCCGGCGCGGGTTCGTGTTCATTCTGTCCTCGCCGTCGGGGGCGGGAAAGACGACCCTTGCGCGCCGGCTCCTGGAGGCGGATTCGAACTTCGTGCTGTCGGTGTCGGCAACGACACGCCCGGCGCGGCCGGGAGAGCGCGACGGGGTGGATTACCGGTTCGTCGGCGAGGCCGAATTCGAGCGCATGGTTTCGGCCGATGAATTCCTCGAATACGCCGACGTGTTCGGACATCGTTACGGGACGCCGGCGCCGCCGGTGTATCAGGCGCTGGAGGCCGGGCGCGATATCCTGTTCGACATCGACTGGCAGGGCACGCAGCAGGTGGTGCAAAAGATTCCCAGCGATGTGGTCAGCGCCTTTCTGCTGCCGCCCTCGGTTGACGAGCTTCACCGCCGCCTCAAGGCCCGCGCCCAGGACAGCGACACCGTCGTCTCCCGGCGTATGGCCGATGCCGTCAGAGAGATCAGCCACTGGACGGAATACGATTACGTTCTGATCAACGACGATATCGACGCCTGTATGGCCGACCTTGTCGCCATCATTGAAATCGAACGCTTGCGAGGGCTGCGGCAGAACTGGCTGGTCGAATTCGTCGGCGGCCTGACCGCGGACGACTAGCGCGGGTCCCTTTTGATCGGAACCACTCTAGTTTTGTTATCGCTCACGGCAGCGGACCCTAGGGTCCACGCCTGCGCGGGCGCGCTGGTCAAGCGGCGGGCCGCCCTGCGGCCACGGGCGATTCTTGACGATCTGGAATCGCCCTAACGCAATTCCACGAGCGCGTTGGCCAGCGCGCAAATCTTCTCGATCTCAAGATCTTCAACGCGGTGCCGGCCGTCGACGCCCGCCGCCGTCAGCAGCGCACCCGTGTCCACACCAAGGGTCTTCAAACTCGAACGCAACATTTTGCGGCGCTGGCCGAACGCGGCTGCGGTCACCTCTTCGAGGCATACGGGGTCGGCGGGGGCAAGGCGCGTCTCGCGCGGGGTCAGGCGGACCACGGTCGAAGTTACCTTGGGCGGCGGTATGAACGCGCGCGGAGAAATATCGAACAGGCGTTCGGTGCGGCAACGCCATTGGGTAGCGACACTCAGGCGGCCGTAGGCCTTCGTTCCGGGCGTTGCGGTTAATCGCGACGCCACTTCCTTCTGGAACATCAGCGTGAACGAATCGAAAAAGGCATCCGCTTTCAGCCAGCGCAACAATAGCTCGGTCGCCGCGTTGTAAGGCAGGTTGGCGACGACCTTGGCGGGCGCGTGCAGGTGCACTCGGGCGTCGATCTCAAGGGCATCGCCCTCGATCAGCGTCAATCGTCCGGGGTAGGCGGCGCCGAGGTCGGCCAGCGCCCCCATGAATCGGACGTCGCGTTCGATGGCAACGACGCGCCGGGCGCCGCGGGCGAGTAGCGCGCGCGTGAGTCCGCCCGGACCCGGGCCGACTTCGAGAATGTCGAATCCCTCGAGCGGTGCGGCGGCACGGGCTATACGCGCGGTCAGGTTCGGATCGAGCAGAAAGTGCTGGCCGAGGCGTTTGCGCGCACCCAGCCCATAGCGGGCGATCACGTCCCTCAGCGGTGGAAGCGCCTCGGCACCAGCCGTCACCGGCGCTTCAATCCGCGGCCGGCACCGCCGCCGCGAGCCGGCGCCGGGCGATGCAGTCGGCCATGATCAGCGCCGATATCAGACTGTCGGCGCGGGCGGTTCCGGTTCCGGCAATGTCCAACGCCGTGCCATGGTCGGGCGAAGTGCGTACGAACGGGAGGCCGAGCGTAATGTTCACGCCGCGCCAGAAATCGACGGTCTTGATCGGTATGAGTGCCTGATCGTGATACATGCACAAAACCGCGTCGTAAGCCGCGCGGGCGGTTTCGTGAAAAAGGGTATCGGCGGATTCGGGCCCGAAGACGTTGATGCCGCGGGCCCGAAGCGTCGCGACCGCGGGCGCGATGATCGACGATTCCTCATCGCCGAGCGCGCCGCCTTCGCCCCCATGCGGGTTCAAAGCCGCCACCGCAATCCGCGGCGCTGCGATGCCGAAATCGGTACGCAAGGCCGCGTCGACAATGAGGCCGTGCGACACAATGCGTTCGGCCGTCAGCTCGGCGATTGCCGCCTTGAGGCCGAGGTGGACGGTCACCGGCACCACCCGTAGTCCTGCACAGACCAGCATCATCACCGGCGTCGCGGCCTCGCCTGCAAGATGGGCGAGATATTCGGTAAGGCCCGGGTAGCCGAAGCCGGCGGCATAGAGGGTTTCCTTGTGGATCGGCCCGGTCACGATCCCGGCTGTGCGACCCGAGATCGCAAATTCGACGCCGATGTCGATTGCCTCCAGGATCGCGGGTGCATTGACGGGATCGGGCGCGCCCGGTGTGACCGGCGCAGCCAACGCGACGGGCAGAACCGGAAGGCTGCTCGAAAAGACCGCCGCCGCCGATTCGGGGTCGGCAACGACTTCGGTTTCGATGCCGGCAGCGGCGGCCGCGCGTGCTGCGATATCCGGAGCGGCAATCAGGAAAAAGGGCGGCAGGCGTTCTTCGACTCGGGCGCGCCACGCCTTGGCGGCAATTTCAACCCCGATTCCTGCCGGTTCCCCCATCGTTACCGCAACAACGGCGGGCGGCCGCGGGCGCGCGGCGTTCATCGCAATTCGATCACCGCGTCGCGCCGCAGGTCGCGCAGGTAACGCCGGGCCAGCATCGAAAGGCGGGTCTGGCCGATGTTGTTCTCGATCGACCGGCGGTCCGGCACGTCGATTTCGGGCACGATTCGATCGCACACCATGAAGACATGGATGCCCTGGGCCGTGCGTACAGGGGCGCTGGCCTCGCCGATCGCCAGCGCGGCGACGGTGGACCGGAAGTTGGCCGGCATGTCGCCCAGGTTGACCATTCCGAGATCGCCCGAATCGGTACTCCCCATTTCCTGAATTACGTTGTCGAAATCGGTGCAGCCGGTCATTCCCGCTACCACCGTGCTGGCGAGGTCGGTCTGACTTTCGGTTTCGGCCGCGCTTGCGTCCTCAGGCAGCGGCAGGAAAATCTGTTTCAGTTCGACGGTGATTTCGGATTCGCTAAGTTTGAGCGCCTGTTTCCGGTCCCGCAATTGCAGAATGTAAAACCCGTCAATGGTCTCTATGGGATCGGAAACGAGGCCGATCTCCATAACGGCAAGGGCGCTGTCGAGTTCACGGGCCAACTCGCCCGAACGCACCCATCCGACGTGACCGCCGACCGGTGCCGAGATTCCCTGGGACATCTGGCGCGCCAGCGCATCGAAAGGCGTACCTCTGCGCGCCTCGGCGACGATATTGGCGGCATCGCGCGCAATCTCGGTGCGACGGCCCGGAACGTCGACCGACAGGAAGATTTCGCTGATCAGGTATTCGGTCAATCCTTCGGCGGCCTCCATACGCTCCAGAACGGCGTCGATTTCGTCCTGCCCGACGAACACCGTCGGGCGAAGGCGGCGACTGACGACCTTGCTCCACGCGATCTGCGCCCGAATTTGACTGTACAGCGTCTCGATGTCCGTATTAACCCCTTGCAGAACCAGCGCGAGTGCACCCTCGGCCAAACCGTTTTGGTCTTCGATATAGCGAACGGCTTGTTCGATTTCCTCGTCGGCGATGCGAATGTTGAGCCGCGCCGCTTCCTGCAATTGAATCGCCTCGTCGATCAGCCCCTCCGTGATCTGGGACTGGAGACGGCGCATTTGTTCCGGCGTCGGCTGGATCTGCGTCGTCGAAAGGATCAGCCGCATCCGCTGTTCGACATCGTAGCCCGAAATGACTTCATCGTTGACGATAGCGACAATCCGCTGGACCCCTTGCGCCAGGACCGGTTGCGGAAGCGGGCCCAAACCGGCCCACAGGGCCGCGGCAAGGGCGAAAATCAGAATGGGCACGCGGCCGGTCATGGTCTCGGATACTACCGTCGATTTCGGGATCGGAAGGCGCATCTTATCGCGGCGCGGGCGGCGATCAACTCCCGCGGTGGGCCGATTGCCCCGGGCCCAAACGCCCCTGACCTCAACCCAGATGCTTGAGCCGGATGCGGAAGGTGACCGATGTCGCCGCCCGCACGTCGCGGTCGCTGGTGAAATCGCGGTCGAAATCGAGACTAAGGTTGAAGCACTTGTCCTCGTAGATCAGGCCCAGCCCCGAACTGATGGTTCCTCCGTCTTCGCCCAAGTCGCGGCGGGTCCGCGCGGTGCCCCGCCAATACTGCGAAATCTTCGCCCGGCCGCTCAGGTTGATTTCCTCGCGCCCGGTGATCTCGTCGCTCGTGAGCTCGCGGCTGAGCCGGACGTAAGTCACTTCGGCACCGAGGTCGAGCGTGCCCAGCGCGGCAGTGATTTCGTTGCGGCGCAAGGCAAACGACTGCCGGTCGAGCCGGAAACGATTATAAAAACTGAAATACGGCGTCGGCGAAATATCAAAACGGCCGACGTAATCAGAGCGCCGTCTTTCGAGGCCGGTGCGCTGCGCGAATGTATCGTCCGTTCTTGCCCGAATCGATTGCCCGATCAGAGCCGTGATCGATTGGCCGTTGCGGCCGTAGATTCCGTAGTGAAGACCGTAATTCAGACGCGGCCCCCCTTCGATGCGATCGAGTCCGGGAAAGCGGTTGGCGTCAAACACATTGGTGTCGTCGAATTCGAAATTCTGGCTGTCCTCGTTGGGAATATCGTTGGGATTACCGCCGTAGGGGCTGACAATTAGATTGATCAGCGGCTCAAAAACCTGACTCGACCCGGCCTCGGCCCGGACCAGCGGCCAGCGCCAGTCGGCGCTTACCTGCGGCACCAGCCGTCCCGTCAGGCCGTTGCGGTTGGGCTGCGTGGTTCCCCGCGGATCGGGCACGTCGTTGACAATGTAGCCGTCGGCGCGGAGCTCGGCAGTCAGCGTCAGAATATCACCGGCGGCCCCGATGCGCGGCACCTGCCACACCGGATGCAGAGAAAGCCGCCAGCTGTCGGTGCCTTCGTTGCGCGTCAAGGCCATGACGTTCACGTCGAACCGGCGCGTGTTGCCGAAGCGGCCGGGTGCGCTGAGATAATTGTAATCGATCACTGGCAGCACCAGCGGCGTCTGCCCCGGGTCGTCGCCAGCGCGCAGGCCTTGAAAGGTGTAGGCGCTGATCGAGGCGTAGCTGCGGCCGCTAAAGCCCTCGATGTAGCCAGTGGTGGTAAGGCTGTCGGCCGAATCGAAATTGTACCGTTTGAGGTAGGTGTCGTCGCTCGCGCGGGTGCCCGAAAACCCCCAACGCCAGGTTTCATCGATGTCGAACTGGCCACTGCCTTCGATATGGCTGCGGGTAATGTCGTTGCCGGTCTTGACGTTGTCGGCGTCGCGTTGGTCGCTGCGGGTGACGCTGCCGCTGAAACGGAACTGGCCCGACTCGGTGCGCTCGCGGTATTCGCCCGCGGCGACCGATCCCTCGCGGGTCGTAAACAACGGTTGGAAGGTGAAATCGCGGTGCGGCGCGATATTGAAGAAATAGGGCAACTCCAGGGTTGTTCCCAATTGGGTCGAGCGCCCGTAGGTCGGCACGAGGAAACCGGATTTGCGATCCACGGTCGGGTCGGGATGGGCGAAGAACGGCGTATAGGCCACTGGAATCCCGAAGAATTCGAGCCGCGCGTTGGTGTACTCGATGCGCTGCTTTTCCTGGTCGTGGATGACGCGCGAGGCCCTGATGCGCCACAGGGGCGGCCTGTCGGGTTCGTCCGCGCAAACCTCGCACGGCGAAAACACCGCCCGGGTCATTTCGGTGCGGTTGCCGTCGCGCCGTTCGGCGGAGACCGCGGCGAAACGCGAATCGTCCGACAGCAAAGCGCGGAAACCGGCGATAAACCCGTTTCTGAGCTGGTCCGTCAGCTCCACGCGCTCGGCAAACAACACCGTGCCGTCAGCCTCAAGCAGGCTCACGTTGCCTTCCGCGTGCACGGTATCGGTGGTTTCGTCGTAGGTAACGCGGTCGGCCAGCAGCATCCGCTCGCCGGCCGTCACTTCGACGTTTCCGGTGGCGCTGACGATGCGGCGGTTCTGGTCGTAGACGAGGTTGTCGGCGGACATCAGCACCGTTTGGTCGACGGGCTGGGCTTGGCCGTCCCTCGGTGCCGCAACAACCGCCAGCGCGATCGCCAACACGGTGGCTGCGGCCCATTGCCGCAAGGCCGGACCGCACCCGTGCACGCTAGCCATCCTCCAGATGGAACAGGAGGGCAAGCCCCAACAGCGCGCTGACGCCGGCCGGCGTCCACGCCGCCAGCAGCGGCGGAATCTTTCCCGAGAGCCCGAGCGCCAGTGCGAGATCGGTCATGAAAAAGAGCACGAATCCGGCGAGTATCCCGCCGGCGACCAGCAGGCCGGTGCCGCCGCTCCGCGTCAACCGCAACGAAAACGTCGCCGCCACCAGGACCATTGCCACCAGCAGCAGCGGCACCGACATCAACGAATACCAGTGCAACCGATGCCTTAGCGCGGCGAACCCGGCATTCTGAAGAAGCGCAATAAAACGCGGCAAGGCCCAGAACGACAATGTATTTGGCGAGGCGAAACTATCCTGAATCTGCTCCAGTGTGAGGGAAGTCGGAACGGCATATTCCGCTACAAACCGGCCGGGTTGTTCGGGGCTCGACAAGAACGCATCGCGCAGGTGCCACGCGCCGATTTCCAGAGCTGCGGACCGGGCATCGATGCGGCCAACGAAGCGGTCGTTGCCCTCATACAGGAAGATGATAACCCGGTTCAGTTCGAGGCCCTGTTGCGACACGCTTTGGGCGTGAATAACCGATTGGCCCTCGGCATCGGCCTGGCGCAGCCACAGCCCGCCCTGCGACAAGGCCAGCAGGCTCGGCCGTCCGAGCAGATATTTGGCTTCGAGTTGATCGTGGCGGCTGGCGGCGACCGAGGACAGGGGATTGAAGACGGTCACAACAAAGAGCCCCAGAAGTAGGGCGATGATCGAAGCCGGCAGCAGAAATTGCCACACCGATACGCCGGCGGCGCGGGCGACCACCAGTTCATGGTGCCGGGTCAACTGGGCGAAGGTAAACATGCCGCCGAACAAGGCCGCAAAGGGGATGATTTTTTGCGCCAGCGCCGGCAGATCGAGAAAGACGAGCGCCAGGACAATACCGAAGCCGACTTCGTCGCGGCCGGCGGTCCGGCGCAGCAGCTCCACCAGTTCAAAGAGCAGCACCAGACCCAAAAGACCGAGCCCCGCGTAGAGAACACCGGACAGGAACCGTCGCCCGAGATAGGCGTTCAGAGTCCACGACAGCCGCATCAGTCGACGCCCGCGAGCTGCGGCGAGGACGCCATCGCCATGCGCCGCGACAATAAATAGAAGCACGCGGCCACCGCCAGCCCGATGTGCGCATACAACAGAAATGAAAGCGCCGGCATCGATTCCGCCAATGGCAGCAGCCCGAGACCGATCAACTCGAAGGCGATGGCCACGCCGGCCGCGGCGACGGCGCGGTACCACTTGCCGCGGCGGCTGAACGGCCCGGCCAGAATACTGGTCGCGGCAATCAGCGCCAGCGCCACCGCGTATAACGGCAGCACCAGGCGCCGGTGCCCCTCGGCCCTGAGTTTGTTGGCGTTGTTGACGTCGTCCAGGCCGGTGCCCGGGTTGAACAGTTCACTCAAATAGCGTTCGCCGGCTTCGCGCCAGCGATTCTCCGGTGATTGGGTGTAACTGCCAAGATCGAGAACGTACTCCTCGAAATAGAGGAGCGAGAGCTGGCCACGGTCGGGTTCGACTTCCTGCCGGTTACCGTTGGCCATGACAAAACGCGGTCCGGATTCGGTCATAATCAGGGCGCCGCGTTCGGCCATCATCGTCACCGGCCGATTCAGATCGCGGCTGTCGTGGATCAGGATTCCACGCAACTCGCCGCCGCCGCGGCGTTCGCGCACGAACACGGTGACGCCATCAATCAGGTTGCTGAACGTCCCTTCCTGAAGCAGCACCGAGGCATAGTTGTGGCGCACCATGAACTGCATGTCCTTGAAGGTGCGGAACCCGAGCGGCATCAGGTAGAGCGAGAGCACGTAGGTTACCAGGGCGACGGCGGCCGACATCGTAAGGGCGGGCACCACCAGCGTGTGGGAGTTCAGACCCGCCGCGCGCATCACCATCAGTTCGTTGTCGCCGTCGAGCCGGTAATAGACGTAAAGCACAGCCGCAAATGCCGCGATCGGCAGGATCACGGTCAGAAAACCCGGCAACAGAAGGAGGGTGAGATACAGGAACCCGCCGATCGAAACGCCCTTGTTGATAATCAGATCGAGGAACCGAAGGCTCTGGGTGAGCCAGACGACGCCGGTCAGGACCAGGGTGATGAACAGAAAAGGTCCAACGGTCTGTCCCAAGATGTAGCGGGTGATCCCCTTCATGGCCCCATTATAGCGGGGTTGGCGCGCCTGCATACCGCAACCGCCGCCGCCGGGGGCGCGTCCGGCACGGGCCTTTCCTTTGCGTTTGCGCTCTGTAAGATGGCGCCGCCGCCGGCGGCATTCGTCGTCCGGTCACCTTCGCCGCCGCGTCCCGGCACAGCAACATCCCGACGGGGGTACTATGAAGATCTCGTTCTCGACGATTTCGATTCCGCGCTCCGGTGCACTCGCCGTTGGCGTCAGGGAGGGGCGCAAGCTCTCGCCCAGCGCCGAGAAGATCGACAAGAAGATGGACGGTGCGCTGCGCCGCGCAGTGCGTGCGGGCCGGTTCCACGGCCGCCAGGGCGAGACTCTCGAAATCGTGGCGCCGACGGGAACCGGGTTGTCGCTGTTGATCGCCGTCGGGCTCGGCAAGGCTAAGGACCTCGACAGGCTCAAGGTGCAGGCGCTCGGCGGGACCTTGGTGCGCAAACTCAACGCCGCCGGTGTTCGCCAGGGGGCGATCGCGGTCGATGCCCTCAAGGGCAGCAAACTCAGCAGCGCCGATGCCGCCGCCAATCTGGCTTATGGCGCCACGCTCGGCAGCTACCGCTTCGACCGCTACCGGACCAAAGAGCGGCCCGAGAAAAAACCGACCCTCAGGACGATTACGGTGATGAGTGCGTCGGCCCCCGCCGCCCGCCGGCTTTACGGACCGATGGCAAAAGTTGCCGAAGGGGTGACGCTCACCCGCGACCTGGTCAGCGAGCCCGCCAACGTGATCTATCCCAAATCGCTCGCGCAACGGGCACGCGCGCTGTCCAAGCTTGGCATCAAAATCGAGGTCCTGGGGCGCGCCCGGATGAAGCAACTGGGAATGGGTGCGTTGCTCGGCGTCGCCCAGGGAAGCGTCCGGGAACCGCAACTGGTGGTGATGCGCTGGAACGGATTACCGCGCGGAAAGGCCCAGGCGCCGGTGGCTTTGGTCGGCAAAGGAGTGACATTCGATTCCGGCGGCATATCGATCAAACCTTCGGCCGGCATGGAAGACATGAAGTGGGACATGGGCGGCGCCGGCGTTGTCATCGGCACGATGCGGGCGCTCGCCGGCCGCAAGGCCAAGGCGCACGTCGTCGGGGTCGTCGGTCTGGTCGAGAACATGCCCTCCGGCGCGGCTCAACGGCCGGGCGACATCGTCACCTCGATGTCGGGCCAGACGATCGAGGTCCTGAACACCGATGCCGAGGGGCGGCTGGTTCTCGCGGATGCGCTTTGGTACGCGCAAAGACGGTTCAAACCCAAGTGCATGATCGACCTTGCGACGCTGACCGGCGCCGTCATCGTCGCCCTTGGCGAGCACAATGCGGGCTTGTTTTCCAATAACGATAAACTGGCCCAACGCATTGCAGCCGCCGGCGCGGCCGAGGCCGAAACGGTGTGGCGTCTTCCGCTTAGTCGCGAATACGACAAGGCGATCGACTGCGACATTGCGGACGTGAAAAACATTGGCAACCGTTCCGCCGGCAGCATTACGGCCGCACAGTTCCTCCAGCGTTTCGTCAACGAGGTGCCGTGGGCGCATATCGACATTGCGGGGGTCACCTGGTCGAAGAAGGACAGGCCGACGGCGCCCAAGGGCGGAACCGGCTTTGGCGTCCGGCTGCTCGACCGTTTGATCGCGACCCATTACGAAAAGTGACGGGGATTCGGCGGCGGTGACCGAAATCAATTTTTATCACTTGCAACGGGCCTCGCTCGATCGGGCGTTGCCAAAGTTGCTCGAACGGGTGCTGCAAGGAGGCCATCGGGCGGTCGTTGTGGCAGGTTCGCCGGAACGGGTGGAGCACCTGAATACGGTGCTCTGGACCTACGATTCCGCCTCATTTCTGCCTCACGGAACCGCCGCGGACGGGCATGGGGCGCGCCAACCGCTCTATCTCACCGCCGAGGAGGAGAACCCCGGGCGCGCCGATATTTTGGTGCTGGTGGACGGTGCCGATCCGGTTTTCAAAGACGAATTCGACCGCTGCCTCGACATGTTCGACGGTAATGACGATCGCGCCTTGGCGGCGGCGCGTGAACGCTGGAAGGCGGCCAAGGCCGCGGGCCACCCGGTTGCCTACTGGAAACAGGGTACGGCCGGCGGCTGGGAGCGGGCGGAGGGTTAGCCGTCCGAGGGGGCCGCCGGCACCGCGGCTCCGGCGGCGCCGAGTTTGGTATTGAGAATCTCCATTTTGCGCTCGCGCTGGCGTGGGTTCTTTGCATCCGCAAGGTAGGCGGTCATGTAGTTGGGGTCCGACAAATAGTGTTCGATCACCTTGCGCATGGCTTCGACGTTGCGGCCGGCGAATACCCCCTCGGCCATCAAATCGGCGACGAACAGCGACTTGGTCGCGGGATACTCGGTGCGTTTGTCGATTTCGCCGATGAGATTACCCTTGCGGATCAATTTCGCCTGCAACACTTCCAAACCGGGCAGATAGGTTTGGGCGGTTTCTTCGTCCATGTCTGCTTGAGAAAAGGCGCGGTGCAAAACGCCGACGCTATGAAGACGCTGAAGCGGACTATTCATATTTTCGAATAGCCGAGATTCAAAATCGCGACTGGAAATAAACTGGTCGAAATATTTCCGAACAGTCGCGCGGTTGCCCGGCCCAATCGCCAGCTTGTGAATTTTCGAGAGGTACACCAGGCGATCGAGCAAGCTGCCTTGCTGCCGCGATAACTCGCGCAAGGTCTCATCGGAAATAAGTCGCGAAACGCGCTTCTCGATCAAGGCCACGGTCCGCTTTCCGCCGATCACGCCCTTCTTTAGGACGAGGCGGTTGAACAGTTTGCGATGGGCGACAATTTCATTGCCAACGTTGCGGCCGAGCAGCGGTTCCGGATCGTCGAGGCGCAAATGAATCGATTTCACCAGTCCGGTCCGCGACCCGGGCATGGGGTTCATTTTCAAGACCTTGTTGAGGTCGGCCAGGATGTGCTTTTCCTCCGCGCTGCGTTCGGGTTGCCACTGGCCGCGGTAAAGGTTTGCGAGCTCCTTGAGGCGCTCACCATTCGTCGAGGTTGTCAGCAGTTTTTGCAGCAGATCCGGGTTGGCAAGATGTTCGCCCAGCCACGCATCCACATAGGCGCGCGCCAGGTCAGTCAAATCCTGGTTCAGGATCGCAACCAGACGTCCGATCCGTTCCGACCAACCATCGCCCTGCCGGATATGGCCGGCAATGACCGAATTCAGCATCAACGAGGCGCGTGCTTCGTCCTTTTCGGCGAGTATCGTCTTCGCCAGGGCGGGAAAATCGCCGGGCGATCCAAAGGAAGGTAATTTCTTGGCCCGCTCTCGGGTTTCCTTCATGCCTTTGGCAACGAGACCGTTCAGTTCTTTCGCGCGGTCGCGCTGCTTGGTTCCCGCTTTTTCGGCCTGCATGGTTGCGGCGCGCTGGATCGCGTCGTTGAGACCGCGACCGATGTCGTTGACTTTGCGCTGAAATCCAGCGTTGTACAGGAGATCGAACGAGGTGATCCCGGCGTCCGTCAGCAGAGTGCGGCACAAAAGGCCAACAGGCGCCGTGACGGAGGGCGGAAAAAATCCTCCACCGACCGGCAATAGGTCGGATCTACCGGGACGGGTTTAGCCGGCTCGTCTGTCACGGGTTTCCCCCATCCGGTTTGCGTCCCATGAAATGGGTGGCATCGGGCCGCCGCGGGGGCACCATATCAAATCGGGCGAGTATTTCGAATCTTCACGACGCATGGCAACGAAAGGTTCCTGCTGAAAACTGTTCATCATCGGGAGGTCGGCAGTCGCCCAATTCTTGTTACGGTTCGCCGTCTATTTCAAGGGCCTCCTGCGCTGCAATCCAGTTCTGTTCCGCCTGTTCGATCTTGGCTTCGATCTCGGCGCGTTGCCGCGTCAGCGCCGTCAGGTCTTCCGAACTGCCGGCATAGAGATCCGGTTGCGCAAGGGCCCGGTCGAGAACGTCGCGCTCTGCGCTCAGGCCGGCGAGCCTGTCTTCCGCATCCGCCGCGGCACGGCGGTTCGAGGCCGTCGCAGAACGGCGTCGGGCGGCATCCTGGCGGCGCGCCCGGCGCGAAACGCTCGATCGCCCCCGTCCGCCCGTTCGGGGCGCTGCCAGCTGGACGCGTGCGGCGCGCATTTGGGATTCGTAGCCGTCGAGGGTGCCCTCGAAGACACTCACGGTGCCGCCGGCCACGAGCCACAAGCGCTCGCTGCACAGCTCGATGATCTGCCGGTCGTGACTGATGAGAACGAGGGCGCCGGAAAAATCGTTGAGCGCTTCGATCAGGGCGCCACGGGAATCGATGTCGAGGTGGTTGGTCGGCTCGTCGAGGATCAGCAGGGCCGGCGCCGCGGCGGCGATCAGCGCGAGTGCAAGGCGGGACCGCTCGCCGCCGGAAAGTTTTCCCGCTGCAAGAACAGCCTTGGTCTGGGTCAATCCGAACGAACCGAGGTGAGCCCGCAACGCTACCGGCGAGGCGTCTGGCAGCCGTTCCGCCAGATGATCGACCGCAGACCGGGTGTGGACCAGGGTGTCGGCGCTGTCCTGGGTGAAGTACCCGGGCCGGAGCTTGCGGTTGGCGCGGCGGGTTCCCTGCTGCGGTGCCAGATGCCCGGCCAAAAGGCGCGCCAAGGTCGTCTTGCCGTTCCCGTTGGCGCCCAACAATGCGATTCGGTCGTCCGCATCGACGCGCAGATCAAGATTCTTCAGGACGGTCAAATCACCGTAGCCCGCGGCCACACCCTCCAGCGTCAACACCGGCGAGGCGAGTGCGGGCGGTTTGGGGAGAAGGATTGGGGCGGTGGTGCCCTCGGTCAGGGCCGTCACCGGCGCCCTTTTTGCCAGCGCTTTGATGCGGCTCTGCGCCTGGCGCGCGCGCGTCGCCTTGTATCGGAAGCGGTCGATCATCGTTTGCATGTGGGCGCGCTGTGCTGTGTCTCGGGCGGCGAGTCGGCGGTTGTGTTCGATCGTTTCGCTGCGAACGCGCTCGAAAGCGTCGTAGCCGCCGTTGAAGGACGAAAGCCGCCCACTTTCGAGATGCAGAATCATTTGCGGCACGCGGTTGAGAATCGTGCGGTCGTGGCTGACCATCACCAGCGTTCCGTCGTAGGTGCGCAAATAGCCTTCGAGCCAGACGACGGCCTCCAGGTCGAGGTGATTGGTCGGTTCGTCCAGCAGCAGGAGATCCGGCGTCGCAAACAGGACCGCCGCGAGCGCAATCCGCATGCGCCAGCCGCCGGAGAAGGAATCGACGGCCCGAGCCTGCGCCGCGTCTTCAAACCCGAGACCGGCGAGAATGGCGGCGGCACGCGCCGGCGCCGTGTAGCTGCCGATGTCGGTCAGACGTACCTGGATCTCGGCAATACGGTGTCCGTCGGTTTCGTGCTCCTGCTGGCGGAGCAGGCCGCTTCTTTCCCGGTCGGCGGCCAGCACGAATTCGAGCACGCTGTCCGTGCCGCCGGGGGGTTCCTGCGAGACAGTGCCGATGCGGGCGCCGGAGCGAACGGTCAGCGAGCCCGATTCGGGATCATCGAGGCCCTCGATCAGGCGCAGCAGGGTGGTCTTGCCCTCGCCGTTGCGCCCGACCAGAGCCGCGCGGCGCCCCAGGGGAACATGGGCCGTGGCGCCGTCAAACAGAGTTCGGCCGGCAATCCCGTAAACAAGGTTTTGTATTTGAATCATCGTAAATGCCGGGCCCGTGGGGGGGCCTGATACCACAGCCGCTGACGCTGCCGCAAAATAGCGATCCGCAGCCGGAGGCGGTTGCCGCCCTGCGGGCTTGGGTTTATAACCCCGGCCCGATCCAGACATCCAACGAGAGGACCCGGCCGATGGCCATCCAACGCACCCTGTCGATCATCAAGCCGGACGCAACGCGGCGCAATCTGACCGGTCGAATCATTGCCCGCTTCGAAGAGGCGGGTCTCAGGGTAATCGCCCAAAAGCGGACCCGGCTTTCGCGTGGCGATGCCGAGGCGTTCTACGGCGTCCACCGCGAGCGGCCCTTCTTTGACAGCCTGTGCACGTTCATGACGTCGGGCCCCGTGGTCGTGCAGGTCCTCGAAGGCGAGGATGCCGTCGCCCGCAATCGCGAAATCATGGGTGCGACCAACCCGGCCGACGCCGACGAAGGAACCATCCGCAAGGATTTCGCGGAATCGATCGAAGCGAACTCCGTCCACGGGTCCGATTCGCCGGATACGGCAGTCGAGGAAATCTCGTTTTTCTTTGGCGCACTGGAACTGGTCGGCTAGAGCAATATCCGCAGGGATTGAACCGGCGCGG